>NZ_JAGYZL010000013.1:0-50712 GCF_018370895.1 Actinomyces sp. oral taxon 181 | reverse complement strand
CAATCTTGCTCGTACTTTGAAACAAGCGTAAAACCTGCAATCCGAGGGCGATCGGAACGTCGATCCACCGCGATATAGGACCAATCGGGAGCGAAAGAACTACGTCCCATCGTCCATTGTTCTTCGGTAAGAGCGGCTCGGCCTTGCTGTTGCGCAATAAGGTTTGCTGCGCGTCGCAGCTCATCATCCCATGAAGGGCTCCACTGCTCGATCGTCATATACGAACCGAGGGAAGGCGCTTGCGGAAGTGGGTCGAGTTTCGCACGTAGGTCGTAATAGGTGCGTTCCCAATGGAAGCCTCGAGCCTTAAGGGCGTTTTCAAGTTCGTCCTGCCAATTTTCGACGAAGCTCACAATCGCGCGCTGGCCATTATCTTTATTTCGCTCAAGCATTGAACGAGCAGCTGCAATTTGCCATTCAAGCAGCGAACTACCTAAACCGATCCTACGAAAATCGGGGTCAACTCCGCCTTGACAGACACATTCAATACGCTCTGAAAAGCGCAATCGCGTCTGAGCGAAAGCGACCATTCTCCCCTGCGCGATTCCTTTCGTCGCAAAAGCCGCAATCCCCCACCATAACGAGGCCGGGGAAAGCATTTCCTCTACTTCCGCAAAGGCTGTGCGATAGGGAGGATTATCCCTTGCCTCCATTCGCGCAAAAAGAGCGCTCAGGGCATGCAGGTCACGAGCGTCCAGCTGACGCCAGACGATTCCGTGGTGTTCCTGGGGGAAAGGAGGATATGCCTCGACTCCCCTATCTACTTGATATGAAGCCATTGACGAGTACGCGCCCTACTGATCGATACTGTAAAAGACACGTGTACGGTCATTGAGGAAGCCCAGATGTTCATATACGGCTTGCGCATGTGTTGGGCTCTTAATATCCGCATCAATCCCAATACGGCTCATCCCGTCTTGAGTAGCAGCGTGCGTCGCGGCAGAGACCATTGCCGAGGCGACGCCCTTTCCGCGATATGCCGGCGCAACACCAATGGTGTTGATATAAGCCTCAAGACGACCGTGGGCAATCCAGCTCTCTGCTGGGCGACCAGACATGCAGTAGCCAGCTATTTCACCATCATCACTCAGGGCAACAAAAGACCAGCGATCCTCGTAATCTTCGAGTGCACGCTCCCACCAAAAATCTCGAGCCTCGGTGAGAGGATGATCCGCAAAAACTTCGGAATGTACGTGATGAAGCTTAGAGAAAGAAACCTCACTCATAGGCACAACATGCAGTCCCTCAGGTACCGGTCCGCGGCTCTCTGAGCCCTCTAGATCGCGATACATCACTTGGAACATATGCTTAGCGTAAAAACCTGCAGCAATATACAGACGACGACGATCTGTCATATGACCGTCAACCCAGTTAGCAATAGAGGCTGGGAGTTCACAGTCGGCACCGAAATACTCAACGAGCATTTGGCGTGCACGCCCGTCCTGCCAGTGGAGCAGAGAACGGCCAACACCACGGCCTCGCCATGATGGGTGGATCACCGCGTTAACGATCGCTACCGCGGCCTCGGTTAGGCTGGCCAGAATCTTCACAGAACCAAGAGCGACAATACCTTGGTCCTGGGCAATCCCCACGATTACTTCGAGGGGTGCAGCACCGCACTGTCCTAATGCCAGGTCAGCGATTTCTTTCGACGATGTCCTGAAAATCGCGTCATCTTCTTTCTCAACCTGACGAATCAGCTCTGCGACAGCCCCAAGATCCGAAGGGATCAGAGAGCGCCAACGCAGACCAAGGTGAGAACCTGGAAAAGAGACGAGCGCGGGCGGTTTTAAACGCTCCGCAAGTCCAGTCATGCACATATTCTACGGGATTACGGGCCTTCAGTCCCACTTGAGCGGGAAGCCGCCCCTATGCGTCAATGCGCTCGCGATCAATTCCTGCTGCTTCCTCAACAATAAAGTCGCGTCGAGGACCAACGACTTGTCCCATGAGGAGCTCAAAAACATCTTCAGCCTGACGCAAAGCAGCCTCATCAGCCAAAGTGATTCGACGAAGTGCACGATGGGCTCGATCCATTGTTGTCTCAGCTAGCTGATCGGCATCCATTTCACCGAGGCCCTTGTAGCGCTGGATAGGTTCTTTCCAGGTTCGACCAGCCTTGCGAAGAGCGGCAAGCTGACGGTGAAGTTCCTCTTCTGAATACGTATAAATAAACTCGCGAGATTTGCGTCCTTTACCCGCTACCTCAATGCGGTGCAAAGGAGGGACCGCAGCATAGACCCGGCCGGCTTCAACCATCGGTCGCATATAGCGGAAGAACAAGGTGAGGAGCAGTGTGCGAATGTGCGCCCCATCGACGTCAGCATCAGTCATCAAGATCACCTTGCCGTACCGCGCCTGTTCAATATCGAAGGTCCGCCCAGAGCCCGCTCCAATCACCTGGATAATATTCGCGCATTCAGCGTTCGCCAACATATCCGCAGTTGAAGCCTTCTGGACATTCAAAATCTTTCCTCGAATGGGGAAAAGAGCCTGATATTGCGAGTTTCTGGCAGCTTTCGCGGTGCCAAGGGCAGAATCGCCCTCCACGATAAAGAGCTCGGTCTGTTCAACGTCCTCAGAACGGCAATCCGCGAGTTTTGCAGGAAGAGAAGACGTCTCAAGTGCATTCTTCCGCCGGGAAATTTCTTTGTGCATGCGCGCAGAGACGCGCGCCTTCATCTCACCGACAACCTTCTCGAGGAGTGCGCTGGTCTGCTGCTTATCGTCACGCTTGGACGAAGCAAACTTACTCTCGAGCCAATCCCCGACAACGCGTGCAACAACCGTACGAATCTGCGGTGTTCCCAAGATTTCCTTGGTTTGTCCTTCGAACTGTGGTTCTGGGAAACGAACTGTCACAACCGCTGTCATCCCAGCAAGAACATCGTCCTTTTCTGGGCGTCCATCTTTTGCGCTAACCTTGAGCTTTCGCGTGTTCTTATCAACTTGGCTTCTCAGAACCTTCAAAACGGCCTGTTCAAAGCCCGCGACATGCGTTCCACCCTTCGGGGTAGCGATGATATTAACGAAGGATTCCAGCTGCGCATCGTAGCCAATCCCCCAGCGAAGGGCACAATCAACTTCGCAGATACGCTCGGTTTCAACAGCACGAAGATGCCCGCTTTCAGGATCCAACGCTTGAACAGTCTCAGTGAATGATCCTTCACCCTGGATATGCCAGGTGTCAGTGACAGCACCGTCGTTAGAGAGCCAATCAACGAAGTCAACCACGCCACCATCAAAGCGGAAGGATTCGTGGACAACTTCTTCCCCGCGCTCATCGAAGCAATTAATCGTTAGGCCGGGCACCAAGAAGGCCGTCTGACGCGCACGTGCCAGCAAGGTTTCCCAGGTAAAACCCTCATCGGATGGGAAAATTTGGAAATCTGCCCAGAAACGTACGCGAGTACCCGTCTTCTTCTTGGCAACTTTTCCGACGGTCTTCAAACGAGATTCATCGGTAAAGGGAGTGAATGGGGAATTTGGAGTGCGCTGGCGAGAATCGTCGAATTCGCCTGGTTCACCACGCCTGAAACACATCTGCCAGGTCTTCCCACCACGATCAACCTCGACATCCATTCGGGCAGAAAGAGCGTTGACAACAGACGCGCCAACACCATGAAGGCCACCTGAAGCAGCATACGAGCCGCTACCGAATTTTCCACCAGCATGCAGCTTCGTGAAGACAACCTCGACACCCGACAGTCCAACCCCCGGCACCTCATCGACGGGAATGCCTCGACCATTATCGGCGACCGAAGCCGAATGATCCGGGTGTAGTCGAACATCAATTGTGTCGCAGAAACCCTCAAGGGCCTCATCAACGGCATTATCAATAATTTCCCACAGGCAGTGCATAAGACCACGGTGGTCCGTCGAACCGATGTACATGCCGGGGCGCTTGCGGACAGCTTCCAGACCTTCGAGGACTGAAAGGTGGCGCGCAGAATAGTCTGAGGCTGGGGTTTCACTCACCCCGATAGTGTACGAAGGACAATCAATTTATCGCGTATTTACGCACCGAAAGCGCAAAATTGTGACCCTTTCCAGAGAAATTTTCGGCCATTGGCGGAAAAGACGGAAAAGCTCGGCAAAATACAGCACCGGCATGGTCTTATAGATTCTATGAATACCGTAACTACTGAGAATTCACGCCAGACCCTTCCCCCTATCCTTACCGCTCAAGACCGTTGTGATCAATGCGGTGCTCGTGCGTGGGTTCGCGTGACCTTAGCTACGGGGACGCTCAACTTCTGCGCTCATCATGCGAACCAGCACCTCGAGGCAATTACCCCGAAGGCTCTGGACATCATCGATGAGCGAGAGTTCGCCAATCAGCAGAGCTGACTTTTAGATCACATTCGTCTACCATTGTGGTGATATTTCCCTTCCAAGGAGGACATACACATGGGTCTGTTTTCACGGCCAAAACCGGAAGAGAGCGCTCCGCTGACTCCGGCGATCTCTCAGGAAAGGCTCATCGCTCTTTTCAAAGAACGCGGATGGCACTACTTCGTCGATTCTGATAATGATCTCGGCGGCACCTGGGATGACGATACCTACTACTTCATGCTTCGTGGCAAGGACCAGGAGATTCTCCACATTCAGTCCATGTGGCACCTCTCGATTCCGATCGAGCGCCTTGAAGAGGTCCGCGCGTTCATTCGCGAATGGCACCGCCAAAAGCTCTGGCCGAAGGCTTACCATCGCATCAACGACGAGGGCGAGATTCGCATTTTCTGCGAGAACTCGGTCGATTGGGAACACGGCGCAACTGACGCACAGCTGAACCAACAGATCGCGTGCGCACTGGGAACTGGCCAAGAGTTCTATAACGAACTTGCCAAGGCACTGGGACTCTGAGAGGAAGGACGTCACTATGGGTTGGTTTGATTCCGCTGAAACGGGCGACTCAGTACGCCCCATCTCCAAGGAACGCATCGAAAAGATCTTTGACGGCCAGGGTTGGTACTACGGCCGCGATGATGATGACGACGTTTGCGGC
The DNA here is from genome assembly GCF_018370895.1 of Actinomyces sp. oral taxon 181. Lineage (NCBI taxonomy): Bacteria > Bacillati > Actinomycetota > Actinomycetes > Actinomycetales > Actinomycetaceae > Actinomyces > Actinomyces sp. oral taxon 181. Next base: position 45,704 of record NZ_JAGYZL010000013.1, on the reverse strand, counting down.
CGCTGGGACGGCGCGCCTTTCTTCTTCCTCTTCATGGGGCAGGATCAGGAAATCTTGCAGGTCACCGCACGTATGGCCGAAGAGGTTCCCGCTGAACGTGAAGATGAACTCGCAAGCGTCATCGAAGATTGGCACCGTGACCGCATCTGGCCGAAGGCATTCTATGCCCCCAGCGAGGCAGGGCCTCTTCGTATCATGACCGAGGTCAATGTCGATTACGAGCACGGCGCAACCGATGCGCAGCTTCTCCAGCATGTCAATTGCGCAATCGCAACATCGCTGTCGCTCTTCGATCACATTCGTGAAACCCTTGGTATTCCGAAGGAAAGCGACGAAGACTGATATTTAACATCAGTTGATATACATGTGAGTGGGGCCGGAGACCTGAAGGTTTCCGGCCCCACTCACATGTATCTAGTTCTCAGTCGAGATAGTCACGCAGGACTTGCGAACGAGAGGGATGGCGAAGCTTCGACATTGTCTTAGATTCAATCTGACGGATACGCTCTCGCGTCACTCCGTAGACCTTGCCAATTTCATCAAGAGTCTTAGGCTGTCCATCTCCAAGACCGAAACGCATCGAAACGACGCCTGCTTCGCGTTCGGAGAGGGTGTCGAGAACTCGGTGCAACTGCTCTTGAAGCAGAGTGAAAGACACAGCATCTGCAGGAACAATAGCTTCAGAATCCTCGATCAGATCTCCGAACTCGCTATCGCCATCCTCACCAAGAGGAGTGTGCAGAGAAATCGGCTCACGTCCGTACTTTTGAACCTCGACAACCTTTTCAGGAGTCATATCCAGTTCTTTAGCGAGCTCTTCAGGAGTGGGTTCACGACCGAGATCTTGAAGCATTTGACGCTGAACACGCGCAAGCTTATTAATGACTTCGACCATGTGGACGGGGATACGGATAGTACGCGCTTGGTCTGCCATCGCACGCGTGATCGCCTGACGAATCCACCAGGTCGCGTAGGTCGAGAACTTATAGCCCTTCGTGTAGTCGAACTTTTCAACCGCACGAATAAGGCCAAGGTTGCCTTCCTGAATCAAATCCAGGAATTGCATTCCACGTCCGGTGTAGCGCTTTGCCAGCGAGACAACAAGACGGAGGTTCGCCTCGAGAAGGTGGTTCTTTGCCTGCTGACCATCCTGGGCAAGGATATGAAGCTCACGGCGCTGGCGAGAACTCAAATCGTTGGAAGTAGTCTTCAGCAATTCTTCGGCATACAGACCAGCTTCGATTCGACGGGCAAGGTCAACTTCTTGCTCTGCGTTAAGAAGCGAGACCTTACCGATCTGCTTGAGATAGTCCTTAACAGGGTCAGCTGTTGCACCCGCGACAGTAACCTGTTGAACAGGTTCATCGGTTTCATCAGAATCAGAAACGACAAAACCGCCCTTTGAACGGACAGCTGCTACCGCCTGAGGCTTTGAATCTTGGTCCTGCGACGAAGCCTCATCTTCGGAGTCCTTGTCCTCTGAGTCATCTTCATCCTCGTCATCGGCATCTACTTCAATGTCGTTGACATCGGCATCAATATCTTCAACATCTTCAAGTTGTGCTTCTTCGACGATGTCCTCTTCGAGATCCTCGACCTCTTCAGACTGAGAATCTTGAGGAACCTCTTCGACCTTTTCAGCCTTCTTCTTCCGCGTCCGCTTCGCAGGCTTTGCGGCAGCTTCCTGAGCGGAAGTACTTTCTTCAGCCTTCTTTGCCGTCTTACGTGTCCGCGGCTTCTTTTCAGGTTCTGCCTCTGCAGCGCCCTCATCCTTTGCGCTCTTTGAAGCAGTGGTCTTCTTGGCCGCGCGCTTTTTAGCAGGAGCCTTCTCTTCCGTTGCGGCGGCAGAATCGGTGGCGGTAGATGCGGTCTTCTTAGTCTTCTTCGCCTTCCCAGCCTTCTTTGGCGCTTCGGCCTCTTCCGCTTGGGCTTCTACCGATGTAGTCTTTGACGAGCGACGCGTACGCGTCGCCTTCTTGACCTCAGGGGCTTCATCTTCAGTATCGCGGGCGCTGGTAGCGCGAGATGGAGACACTCGAATCCCTTTCATGGGTTGGCAAATGAGCCGCCAATCCACTGGACGGCGACAGACTGCCTACAATTATAACTATCCCTTTGTCACTCGCGCAGCTTGAAGCTGCGCAAATAAGGGTGAAACTAGGCGTTCACATCCTCAAAACGCCACGAAGATGTCATCACCGGACAGGGCGCATCAAGCAAAATCTGAGTCGCTGTATTTCCGATCGTTGCGTTCTTCGAACCACCAGGTCGCAAACCGATCACGATCATATCCGCGTCGATCCTACGTGCCCAATCAAGCACGGTTTCCGCCATTGACATATCACGTCGGCAACGCATGACCTCAAAAGAGACTTCGCTTCCATCTAGACGGTCCCATAAATGCGCCTCAGCCGAATTCTCGTCAGCAAAGGTGCCCCCACACTCGTGAGATGCGACAACAATCATCAATGATGTCCGCATCCAGGACGCCACACGTATTGCCTGATCCAGCGCGGCATCAGACTCGCGATTCCCGTAGTAGCTCAAAACAATTGCCACGAAACCTCCTTGATTGCATTTTCATCATAAGAGCAGGGACTTAAAGACGTGTAATTGTTTTATAGACTGGTCACATGACTTCATTGAGCGAGCAGCTTCAGGCCTTAGCACCACGGATCGAGGAGCGTGCCCACACCGTTCTCCAAGACCTTGCTGACACAATCGCGCCAGCCGCTCAGATCTCCTCACTTCTTCAGGTAGCCCATTCAAGTCTTGAGGAAGGCAAACGTTTCCGGGCGTTCCTCGCTTTTGTCGGCGGCAGCATCGCGAATCATTCACCTCTGCAGAGCCTCAATCTAGACGATCTTGGCGCAGCATTGGAGCTCTACCAAGCCAGCGCTCTGGTCCATGACGACATCATTGATCACGCACCCACGCGTCGTGGTCGCCCCTCCGCGCATGCGGCGTTCACGGCGCATCACCGTTCTACTTTGTCCCGAGGCGATAGCGAAGATTTCGGGGTTAGTTCCGCAATCCTGGCTGGCGATTTCCTATTCTCCGCAGCTGAACTGGCAATGATTCGCCAATGCGAGGCAATCCCCCACTACCGCGATGGTGTTATGGAGCTCTATGCGCAGATGCACGCCGAAGTCGCAATTGGGCAATTCCTCGATATCGCCGCTGAACAACGACCACTGGATGTTAATGACCCGCAGGCAATTAACGCACAGACTGCACTGACAATCGTCTCTCACAAAGCCGCTAACTACTCGGTCGTCATCCCGGCAACCCTTGGGGCCCTCGCATTGGGCGCATCCCGATCAGATACCGATTCACTGCGAATGATCCTTAGCCCCTGGGGTCATGCCTTCCAGCTGCGTGATGATGACCTTGGAATCTTTGGAGATCCACGAGTTACGGGTAAGAGCGCAGGAGATGACTTACGCGAAGGAAAACGTACCTATCTCCTTGCCCTCACCTGGCAAGAAGCAAATGCGAGCGAGCGGGCAAAGCTTGCCCACGGCCTCGGCAATCCTGAGCTCGACGAGGAGGAACTCGAAGAACTTCGCGCGATTGTGAAGCGTCGGGGTCGTCGTCGCCACGAAGAAGTCATTTCGACTTTCGAGGCCGAGGGCTTCCTTGCGTTGGAATCCAGCAATTTCAATGCCGATCAGCGCCAGCTGTTGAGCGAGGTCGCGGCAATGCTCATCAAGCGCTCGAAGTAAGCACGAGTTCCAAGAGAAACTCAGCACCTCAAATCGAGATCACCCGTAAAGATCAGAATCCCAGAACAGAAGCAATGCGATTCACGCGGTGGTGGCGCCCGCCTAGAAGAGCAGACATTGGTGTCTCCCCTAGTTCTTCATGCTCGGTGTAGAGCCAGCGAGCAGCCTCTTCGGGGCTAAAACCACCGTCTGCAAGCAAAGTGAGCGTTCCGGGAAGATTGAAAAGGGGTTCGTATCCGTTATCAGTCTTGACCAGAATTTCTTCGGGAATCCCAGAGTTTCCTGCTCCATCGGTATAGGTAAAGAGGATATGGTCGCGGACCAACTGCTTAACTCGGCGAGGCTCGATACCAAGCCTGCGTGCAACCTCTTGAACGGACAGAAGGGAAACAGCTTCACTCATGGGACAATGATATAGCGTGGGAAGGGATTCGCGCCCCAGCACGGCTCGCGGGCTTTCCTGCGCGCATCACCTGAAATCTCCAGTAAAATCCTAACGATGACTTCTGAGACAGAATTTGACCCCGAGGACCGCAGCGACGCCGAAAATGGCACTGCCGGCCAGGGGTCATCTGCGCCTTCTGACCCATTGATCGGCCTGCTCGTCGATGAGCGATATCGGATCCAAGCCCGCCTTGCGCGCGGTGGTATGGCTACCGTCTACGTCGCGCACGATGAGCGCTTGGACCGTCCAGTTGCGCTCAAGGTCATGCACCCACACTTGGCAGAATCTGCTGATTTCGTTGCGCGTTTTAGGCGCGAGGCCCGCGCAGCCGCGCGAATCGTTTCACCGGGAGTCGTTTCGGTTTTTGATCAGGGAGTAATTCACGGCCAAGGCTTCCTGGTGATGGAACTTATCGACGGAACCAACCTCCGTGCGCTCTTGCAGGCACAGGGTGCCTTCACCCTCGCTCAGGCCCTTCAGTACACGCAAGATGTTCTTGAAGCACTTCGTTCTGCGCATCGAGTTGGCGTGATCCACCGCGATATCAAGCCCGAAAATGTTTTAGTGCCCAGTGAAGGCCCTGTTCGCGTTACCGATTTCGGTCTTGCACGTGCAGCCTCAGAAGTATCAATGTCAACGACCGGTTCGATGCTTGGAACGGTCGCATACATGGCGCCAGAGATCGCGACTACTGGAACCTGCGATGCGCGAAGTGACATCTACGCCGTTGGGATCATGCTCTATGAAATGCTCACGGGCTCAGTTCCCTGGCAGGGCGAAAATCCCATGCAAATGGCCTATCACCATGTGAACGACTCTGTCCCGCTTCCTTCTGAAGTTGAGCCGTGGATCCCACGCGAAATTGATGATCTTGTTGCATCGCTTGCCGCTAAGGACCCCGAGGATCGCCCCGTTGATGCTCAAGAGGCCCTTGATTTGGTGATGCGTGCACGCACCTCACTGCCAGCAGAGCTAATGAATCGGCGTGCAGCTATTGATGCCACTGAGGACAACGAACAGCGCACGACCGCGCTGGGGCTTGTCGAGTTGACTTCTCCCCTTCCGGCACAAAAGCTCCCAGCGACCTCGCAAGCTATCGTTCATGTCTCTGGCGGCATTGCCCACGCTGCGCCACAGGCACGCACCCGGAAGCGCTTTGGCAAAGTTCTCGCCCTGATTGTTTCCCTGCTCATTGTTGGTGTCATCGGAGGCTTTTGGTGGTGGCATGAATACGGGCCGGGTTCCTACCTGACCATGCCCGTCACCGATGGACGCGCTGTTTCTGATGTCGAGAATGATCTACGGTCGCTTCACCTGAATTTCCAAGAACGTGAAGATTTCTCAGATACCGTTTCTCAAGGAAATGTCATCTCATCGACACCGGGAAGCGGCGAAGCTGTCCACAAACGCGCTGAGGTTCTTTTGGTCGTCTCAAAGGGCGTTGACATGCGTAACGCACCAAACCTCAGTGGCATGGAAACAGACGCAGCGAAGAATGCGCTGACGACCGCGGGACTGGCAGTCGGCGATGTTCGCGAAGACTGGTCCGAAGATGTCGAGAAGGGCAAGGTCATCTCACAATCTGTCCCAGCGGGAGCATCGGTTCGCCACGATACAAAGGTTGATATTGTCGTCTCCAAGGGCCGTGAGCCCTTAACGGTTCCCGATATTAAAGGTAAGAGTGCCGGTGAAGTCCGCCAAACACTTGAATCGATGGGACTGAGCGCAGAGGAAACTGAGGCATTCTCATCGACAGTTGCTCAGGGAACCGTCATTTCCCAAGAAACTGCTGCGGGCACAACTCTTCATCGCGGAGATAAAGTCCAGTACACGGTCTCCAAGGGCCCTGAAACGGTAGAGATCCCCACTGTTCAAGGACTTCAAGAAAGTCAGGCTCGTGCGGCCCTCGAGCGCGTCGGCCTTCAGGTCCGTGTTGAACGCTTTATGGGTGGACTATTCGGAACTGTGCGTTCTTCCGATCCCGCCGCTGGAACTGTGGTTCCTCGAGGAACCACAGTGACACTGACGATTGTCTAGTCTGTTCACGGCCGGGAAGTTTTAAAGCCTAGTTTTGCCTATGGGTGAGGGGTGAAGAACATTCGTTCTTCACCCCTCACCCATAATCTCTTTGCAGAAACTCAAGCGAAATACCGATCGGATTCAGCTACTCTTTCTTTAAGTATTCCGCGACTTGGAATGCCATCTCCAAAGACTGCTGGTGGTTCAAGCGCGGATCTACTAGTGTCTCATAGCGATCACGCAAAGCCTCTTCATCAAGCTGCTCGGAGCCGCCAAGAACCTCTGTAACGTCATCCCCCGTGAGCTCGACATGAATCCCACCGGGAACCGTTCCAGCTTCGCGATGGGCCTCAAAGAAACCGGTGACCTCATCCATGATCGTCTCGAAGCGTCGAGTCTTGTAACCCGTCGATGAGGTGATCGTATTTCCATGCATCGGGTCGGTCACCCAGGTGACGGGGCGTCCGTCGCGCGCTTGTGCCTCCAAGAGAGGAGGTAATGCATGGCGAATTTTATCCGCCCCCATACGCGTGATGAAGGTCAAGCGCCCTTCTTCGCCCTCAGGATTCAAACGGTCAACCAGACGGCGCATATCATCAATCGATGTCGTCGGTCCAAGTTTGACGCCGATCGGATTACGCACATGCGCAAGCAATTCAACATGCGCATCGTCTACGCCACGAGTACGTTCACCAATCCACAAGAAGTGACCGGAAGTGTTGTAAGGATCCCCGGTGCGTGAATCGATTCGGGTCATCGCGGACTCATAATCCAGAAGCAAAGCTTCATGCGAGGAGAAGAGGTCAACGCTACGCATCTGGGCCACACTGGACACACCGGCTGCCTCAAGGAACTTCACCGCACGGTGAATCTCCTCAGCAAGAGACTCATAACGCGCATAAGCCGGATTAGCAGTAAAACCACGATTCCAGTGATGCACCAGCCGCAAGTCAGCATAGCCACCACGAGTGAAGGCACGAATCAAATTCAGCGTCGATGCGGCATGATGATACAGATCCAACAAGCGCGTGGGATCTGGAATGCGCGACTCGGGAGTGAATTCAAACGAATTGACAGCATCACCGCGGTATGAGGGAAGCGTGACGTCTCCACGGGTCTCCATATCTGAAGAGCGCGGCTTCGCATACTGGCCCGCAATGCGCCCAATCTTGATCACAGGCAAAGACGCACCATAGGTCAAGACGACGGCCATCTGAAGAAGAGTTTGGATCTTCAAACGCAGATGGTCAGCTGTTGCCTCGGAAAAAGTCTCAGCGCAATCGCCACCCGTGAGGACGAAGGCCTCACCGCGAGAGGCGGCAGCGAGATTCGTTCGCAGATCGTCTACCTCGCCGGCGAAAACCAAGGGGGGTTGACGACGCAACTCAGCCAATACGGAGTCGAGGGCCTCGGGATCTGGGTAGCTCGGCTGTTGAAGCGCGCGCTTGGAACGCCAAGATTCCCAGGGAGCAGATTCTTCAGTAGCGGCAGGGGCGAAGAGTTCAGGTGAGCCGGGGCGCAGCGAAAAATCGCCACGCCCCGGGAAAGAAGATGAAGCCATCGTCACTGCGCTGCAGACACAGGCTGGCCAATCTGCGAGAGCAGATCGGTGAACCACGGCTGCGTAATGTCGAAAGGCTTGCCACCGGCGATGCGCGGGAAGGCAATCGCAGAAAGCTGGTCGCCATTCTCTTCATCCTGACCGATGACACCGCTTTCACCGCGAAGTGCACACTCGACGGCAAGATCACACATCTGCTTGATCAGTGCAAGATCTTCCTCGTGTGCTGCTGCCGCGCGTGAGTAGTAACCGGACTTCTGAACCATCACCTTTTCGGCGCCAATAAGCGCTGCAAACTTGCGCGCAAACCACTGGCCGGGGTTGATGGTGTCAAGCTTGACGTGGCCGAAGGGATCACGCTGAACCTCTTCGCCATTGGCTTCCATCTCGGCGATAATTTCGGGAAGGCCTGCACCTTCTGACAGGAAGATGTTGACGTTACCCTGCTCGTCCATGATCGCCTTGAGGCGCTCAGCTTCACCGGCAATGTCAAGAGCGGCCTCGGGAACGTAAACGCCGTGGACATCCCAACGCTCACGGGTCAAGCCCAAGGAAGGCGCCCAGTTCTTGGTGTCGAGCAGCTCGTGGTAGCGGCGAGCGGTCTCTGCCGTCAGGTAGCCACAGTTACGTCCCATGCACTCATGAACAATGAGCATGCGGGGGTTCGAGCGGTGTTCGCCGATCACATTAAATGCGAAACGTGCACCCTCGTCCGCCGCGGTCCATGCGCCCAGAGACTGACGGATCGGAACAACGTCATTATCGATGGTCTTAGGAAGGCCAACCACGGTGAGTTCGTAGTTGTGCTCGTGCAGGTAAGCTGCAAGATCTGCTGCGGTCGTATTTGTGTCGTCACCGCCGATGGTGTGCAGAACATCAACGCCATCCTTGCGCAGCTGCTCGGCAGCAAATGCAAGCGGGTCGACGCCTTCTTCAACCAAGCCTCGGTCGACAAGGTTCTTTGCATTGGTCAGCTTGACGCGAGAGTTACCGATGGGCGAACCACCAAACTCGCGAAGAATACCTGCGTTACGGCGTCCTTCTTCGTCAACGACAACATAGTTGCCGGTCAGAAGGCCGTGGTAGCCGTACTGGTAAAGGATGATTTCTACCTCGGGAGCAACCTGGGTGTAGCGCTCGATGAGATCACCAACAGCAGCCGAAAGACAGGGGGCAAAGCCACCAGCGGTCAAGAGAGCAACACGACGAACCGTCATGAGTCAACCTTTCAGTTTTCTTCACGCGCAGCAAGAGAAGCGCGCCAGATACTTATCTTATCGAGAGTGTAGGTCCTTCGCCGCCCCGGACCTTGTTCTGGGACACGGCGGTGTCGCTATCAGTCTTGATCCCCAGAGTCGTCTGTTTCTTCTTCGGGGATCTGTTCAACGTCTTCCTCAGGTGCAGTCGGAACCTGAACCTCAGGGGCCTCACGCCCACCGGGCGCACTCTTCCCGTTCGAGGGAACCGGGCCGTCAAAAGCGCCTTCCTGGGCAAGCTGAGCTTTTACATCAGCAGCATAGAGATCGACGTACTCCTGACCAGAAAGGAGCATCAGGTTGTACATAATCTCATCGGTGATCGCACGAAGAACGTAGCGATCTTTATCCAGCCCCTTATAGCGGCTGAAATCCAAAGGCTCTCCGATGACCATTCCGATATTGGTTCTCGAAGGAATTTTCTGCCCGATTGGCTGAGCCGCATGAGTGCCGATCATCGCCACAGGAATGACAGGAGCGCCCGATAAGAGCGCTAAGCGTGCAACACCCGTCTTCCCACGATATAAGCGCCCATCGGGACTACGCGTGCCCTCGGGGTAGATTCCAAAAAGTTCACCTTCACTGAGGCGCTTGAGTCCAGCCTTCAATGCGGCTTCAGATGCGCGGCCGCCACTGCGATCAACGGGAATAGTGCCAACAGCACGCATGAATTCCTTCGTTGCCCACCCCTTAAGGCCGGTACCCGTGAAGTAATCGGCTTTACCCATGAACACAACCTCACGGTCAATCATCATGGGTAGAAAAACAGAGTCCCAGACAGCGTTGTGGTTAGAAGCGAGGATCGCCGGACCGCTCTTAGGGATGTTTTCTTTCCCGCGGATCCACGGACGATACGCAGCCTTAAGAATCGGAGTGCCCGTCAGCTTCAGTGCTTGATACAGACCCATGTTTCCTCCACCCGGATCAACCGCTAGCATCGTGGTTATGACCAATGGTTCTACTGTACAGCCCGATCGGCGAAAAACCGCAATGATCCCAGCTTGGGACCACGCTCAATGGCTGGTAGTAGATCTAGAAACAACTGGACTTAGCTCCAACGATACCATCATTGAAATCGGGGCAGCAGTCTACGAAAACCGCGAGCTTGTCGATAGCTTTTCAGCACTCATCAACCCCGGAAGCCCGTTGCCTTCATTCATTACTGCTTTGACGGGACTTAACGATGAAACACTTGCCCACGCCCCGGATCTTCACACTGTTTTTTCGCATTTTTGCCAGTGGGCAGAGCATCTATGCGATCAGAAAAAAATTTCAGGCCTTATCGCACACAATGTCACCTTCGATTGGGGGTTCCTTGAGCGAGCTCAACGGACCAGCGGTATCCGACTCCCCCATTTTCAGCCTATTGACACACTGTCAATGGCTCGTGCCTTGCTCCCATCCGAGGTCGCCAATCACAAGCTCACGACGCTGCGTGAACACTTTAAATTAGGTGGCGGCCAGCATCGCGCACTGGACGATGCCCTGGCCACGGGCATGTTGTTCTATAAGTTGTGTGAATGCGCAGAAAGTCTTGGAAAAGATCCCCTTGCTTACTGCTCGCCTGCGTACCCTTTGTCCTCATAATTTCCCGAGGCCGCGCGTACTTTACGTTGAAAAGGACGAGTTTCAGCGACGCTGACGCAGAAGCTCCGCGAGGGCTTCTTGAAGCTCCTGTGAGTCAAATGGTGCGCTGACAATACGGCTTGCACCTGCCCATGTTGCCAGCCAGTCATCTTGGGGACGAGCGGTGAGCATCAGGACTGGAGGAACATCCTGGCGGGTACCGGCGAGCTCCTTCGCGACCGACATGCCACCTTCCTTTTGAGTTTCTCCGTCAAGAACAAGGGCTGCAATATCCGAGTTATTGTCCACAAGCTCGAGGACACCGAACTTCGTGGCGGCTTGAAGCCATTCAATAGGAGCCGTATCTTTCGATGCTTTGAAACCGACACCTGTGATCACTGCCTGGCGAGTGGACGAGTTATCACTGAAGACCAGAACTTTCACGGGTGTTTCACTCACGATGCGCTCCTCAACGTTAAGAGATCGTTACTCTGGGTATTCTAACCGCTTTTTCATACACGTGTGGGGAGCTGGAACTCCAGCTCCCCACACGTGTTGTTTGCTCTACCGCAGTAGTTCAGATGAACAAACTACTTTTCAGGGATAACAGCAAGAATGTCAACGACAATCGCTTGCGGAGACTGCCCTTGAGCCCCATTGCTAGCAGATACGAGGAGTACCCGCGAGCCCGCGGTGAAGCCGATAAGCTGATTACCGTCCTTCACGCTGACAACCTGGGCACCTTGTTGTCCCCATGTCGACTGTGTTTGAGCATCGTTACCAAAAACGGTTCCGACACCCTGATAAATAATTGTCGAGCCAACAGCAACCTTGTCACCGTGTCCCTCAGCGATGACGACCTTAGAGGCCTGTGTGGGCGCGCTCTGTCCCCAAGTGACCGTGGGCTGGCTACCGAGATCACCACTAACAGTAATGCCCGCTGGAAGTTCATTTCCGGTCGGCGTTGCGCTTGTCAGCTGAGAGGTATCGTTCGGGTTAACAGTTCCCAAAATATCGACGACGAAGACGAGGTCAGCATTTGCGGGAATTGAAGAACCCGAACCTTGAGCGCCGTAACCCCACTTTGATGGGATGACGAGTTCAACACGATCGCCAACATGAGCGTCCGCCAGACCGTACTTCCATCCCTTAATCACCTGGTTGAGGCTGAAAGCGATAGGGGTGCGACCATCTTGGAAAGAAGAATCAAAAACCTTGGCATCGCTGAAGAGCGCACCTGCGTAGTTGACCTGAACAATATCATCGAGGCCGACGGTTGCGCCATCACCCTTGTGGAGGGTTTTTACCAAAATCGCGTCACCCACACTGCCCGATCCGGCTTTAATTTCGGGCTTCTGCCCGAAATCACCGCTTACCTCCGGGAAATTACCCTGGCCGCTTCGATCAACCTGAGGTGACCCCTCAGAGCTTGAAGCCGACCGGGTTGCACTTGCCGAGGCCGAAGGTGATGCCGATTGAGAGTCCTTTGACTGGCCTGAGCAGGCACCAAGGGCAAGAGAGCAGGTCAGTAGGATGGCACCAATAGCAGGTAGCTTCTTCACAATTCTCCGATCAGGCGAAAGACTCACCGCATGCACAAGTGTTCTGCGCATTGGGGTTATCGATCGTGAATCCCTGGCGCTCAATGGTGTCAGAGAAGTCGATGGTTGCGCCTGCAAGATAGGGAACACTCATACGGTCAACAACAACCTCAACACCATCGAAATCACGGACAGCGTCGCCATCGAGCAAACGATCGTCGAAGAAGAGCTGGTAAATCAGGCCAGAGCAGCCTCCGGGCTGAACGGCGACACGCAGACGGAGATCGTCGCGGCCTTCCTGCTCAAGAAGGCTCTTGACCTTCTGTGCTGCGACATCAGTCAGGATGACGTCGTGGGTTGCAGTCTCAGTCGTGTTCTCAGACATGCTGCTCCTTTAATTCTTTTCTTATAGGAATAACCTCTAGCCTAAGGCTACTCAGGCACGAGCGCCATCTTCAAAGCTGAGAGCGAATTGTCACTGCCTAGCCCACGTACGAGCAGCGCGGTATCCCAGAGCATCAAGGTTTCCAGTTTCATCAACGAGAATCCCATGAATCCCCCACTGGGCCCGCTCATGTGCCGATAGAGTGGAATGCGCGCCAATAGCAAGAACGGGTATAGCTGATCTCGACGCGATTTCAGTTAATAGATCAAGGCTAGATTCAGCCAAAGCCGGTGAATGTAGCTCTGGTTCACAAATGATCACAAGGTCAGATGCCTCAATTGAGCTTTCGCAGTCGGTGTGGTGGAGTAAGAAGTCACCATCGGAGACCAAACGGCCACCGAGAAGCCCAACAATCGCTGCAGCACCCCCACTAGCCCCCGAACCGGGAAGCCTTCCGGGTTCCACTACCGAGGCCGATTGCCCACTGACTGCAAGTTGCGGGCGCATAGTTTTGTGAAGCAGCTCCGCCCATCGTCGATCGAAGGCTGTATCTCCGCTGACTCGAAGACTAAGGTCTGGTTCGAGAGCCAATGTCGAGGATGGGCCAAAGAGCGGGCGTGACGTCGAGTAGGCGGCATAAAACTCCTGACCCGATACAGCGTTTTGTGCGTGCTCAATTGCGCGCGCAAACCATGCCTCGAGCGATTCCTTCGCCCTTCGCTTCGCTCCGGAAATACTTTCAAGAAAGCTCACCCCACCATCAGTTGCTGTGAGGTGACCACCCTCAAGGACGGGGACTTTCCCTTCTGCAAGCACCTCACGAAAGCGCTGCCCGGCCTCGTGAAGGCAGTCCCCATCCCCCACGCTAAGGACACAAAAACGTTGATCGTCCTCCATGGCCTCGGCAAAGGCCTGACCGGGTCCAAAGGGTAAAAAGGAAACTTCCCACGAAGGCGCACCTGCCGAGAAGCTCTGAGCAAGTGCACGAAGCACGGGGGCAGGATCATTTTCCTGCCCCCAATGCCCCGTAATAAACGCGCGTCCCACTTACTTCTCAGCCAGGCGAGACAAGACCAGCGCCTCTGCGAGGACAGCGTTCTTCAGATCGGGAAGTGACTGAGACTCGTCCTCAGAGTGAGCATTCGTCAGCGGATCTTCAACGCCGGTGACGACGACCTGTGCGTGAGGGAAGGTCTCTTGGAACTCGGAAATGAACGGAATAGAACCGCCGACACCGATATTGACTGCTTGAACACCCCATGCGTCAGTAAGCGCCTGCTTGACCACGTGTGAGACTGGGGAATCGACATCAGCAAGGTATCCGGGCCCTAGGTCGACATCAGAAAACTCGATACGTGCACCGAAGGGCACGTGCTCACGAAGATGCTTCTCAATCGCATCCATTGCTTGACGCGGGTCAACACCGGGAACCGTGCGCATCGACAGACGGAAACGAACGTGGGGAATGATCGTATTCGATGAATTCGCAACGCTGGTCGTATCAAAGCCAATCAGTGATACGGAGGGCTTCGTCCAGGTACGGGCCGCAAGATCTCCGCTGCCAGCAAGTCGAACCTCATCAAGCATTCCGCTTGCCGCGCGGAACTCGTCTTCGGGCCAATCAACCTCTGCGCGGTCATCTCCACCCAAACCTTCAACGACGATGTTGCCATCTTGATCGTAAAGCGAGGCAATCAAAAGAGCAGCGCAGCTGGGAGCGTCAATCATCGGGCCGCCAAACATTCCTGAGTGAACAGCGTGGTCGGCGACGGTGAGATCAACTGTGAAAGCGCAGTTGCCGCGCAAGCTTGTCGTAAGCGCAGGCTCCCCCGGCTTCCAGTTATCCGAGTCAGTCACGATAATGACATCGGCTTCGAGCTGGTCACGGTAGGTCTCAAGGAAGTGAGTAAAAGAGGGCGAGCCGATTTCTTCTTCGCCTTCGATGTAGACAACAACGTTCGCACCTAGATCCTTACCAAGGAGGCTCAAAGACCCGAGGTGAACAATGACACCCGCACCATCGTCAGAAGTTCCGCGTCCATAGATGCGATCAGCCTTAACAACGGTTGTCCAGGGGTCTGAGTGCCAACGTGCGACATCTCCAGTTGGCTGGACATCGTGGTGAGCATAAAGAAGGACCGTCGGCGCACCCTCAATATGAGGGGAACGAGCAAGGATTGCCGGCTTACCTTGAACTCCTTCAGGAGTCGTCACTGAGTGAATCTGAGCGTCTAGGCCAAGGGCCTCAAAACGCGAACGAATATGCTCAGCGGAACGGTCAACATCCGCAGCGTGAGCCGGATCCGAAGAGACGGAGGGAATGGCCACAAGCTGAGAAAGCTCATCAACCAATTGCGGGAAAAGAGCGTCAAGGCGCTCACGAAGTTCATCGATATTCATAAGGCAAGAGTATCTCTTCTACAAGTTTCTGCTCGCATGATTCCATTCTTAGCGGACAAGAATGTGCCGATCGCACTATCGATCTATTACCCTTAGAGACGTGTTGAGCTCAAAGAAGTCAGAATCCGAAGAAACTCTTCAGCCTCAGACTGCGAACGATCGTTCGAAGAGCGGTCCGACGCCTTCGCGTAAGCAAGCCCAAGCACGCAATGATCATTCCTTGATTGTTGCGGATCGTAAGGCTGCCAAGAAAGCCGCACGTGAGCGCGCTCGCGCGATGCGTCTTGAACAAGACCGCCTCCAGCAAGAAGCGCTGATCACCGGAGACGAGCGCCATATGCCGCTACGCGACAAGGGCAAGGTGAAGCGCTTTACTCGCGACTGGCTCGATGCTCGCTGGTCCCTCTCAGAGTTCGTCTTCCCAGTGATGATTCTGTTTTTCGTCGTTTTCTTCAGCGTGTCTTTCTTCGCCTCCACCTCAGCTGCCGGTCAGCGCGCGCTCTTCATTGTCATGCTGATTATGTACGGCCTGTTCTTCGTTGCGATAGTCGAAACCAGCATTGTATGGCGGCGCATCAAGCGTCAGGTCCGCGAGGTTTACCCGCGCGAGTCCATGCCTCGCCGCATGTGGTTCTACGCATTTTCGCGCGCAATCATGCTGCGTCCGTGGCGTTCACCTCGTCCGCAGGTCGAGCGCGGACAGTTCCCAAAGAGATAGTCCCGCGATCTCATTTTGGAGGGGTAAAGGTTATTCGCCTGCACCCCTCTTTTTTTATCCACAGGGTAGCCATCTATTCGGCGTTTTCCACAGATTTCTTGAGGGGCCCCACTACAACTTCAGCGCAGAGGGAGACTCGTGATGCAAAAAGCTTATGAAAGGAACAATCATGGCGCATCACTCTTCGGCCCTTGAAAGTATTCCTCCGCTCTACGGAGAAACTGGATGGGTTGAAAACTGCGGACTAGTTAAAATTCTCCGGTCGCTCACAGATACTCAGGTCACTTCTGATTTCTTCAGATTCTCTGGTTTAGACAGCTCGCGAATCGAAAAGATCCGTCCCCTTCTTCCTCCGGATAACCTGCAGGATCGGCAGAATAACGCACCCCCGCTGGACCTCTTTTTTACCGCGGCGCTTCGTAATCCGCGCGTTTCTTTGGGTGGTTACCTCGTTCTTGCACCGCGATGGGATGAGAGGATGAGCATCGATTCACTCTTCATTGAAGACGCATCAGCACTGAACTACCGCGAAAGCCCGTGGGCGCTCATCCATGAAGACGGTGTGTGGGAACGCCTTCAGGAGCAACTGGGATTCGACGGCTATTGCAGGCCGGACGAATGCGAACCGATTGCGTGTATGGATGAGACTCACGGCCCCGGCTGGTGGCTTTGGTGGGACTGAGCGCACAACGCGTCAGTGGCACAATAAAGGAATGCTCATTCATCTGACATCCGCCTCGCTCGACGAGGATCCACGCCTAGCCGACTACACCTCAATGACCGATGTTCATCTTCGTAAGAGTCTGGAAGTCGAACGCGGCCTATACATGGCAGAGTCAACGAATGTCATCATCCGTGCTCTCGAGGCCGGACATCACCCACGCTCGCTCATCATGGCTCCGCGGTGGCTCCCTGACCTCGAACCACTCCTCGAGCGCTTCCTAGGAGCCACGGACGGCGGCGAGGTACCTGTCTTCATTGCTCCTGAACCGATTCTGGAGAGCATCACCGGCTTCCATCTTCACCGTGGCGCACTCGCTTCCATGCAACGCCCTGTTCTACCTTCGGTGGCAGATCTTCTCTCCTCTTTAGGAGAAGGACCAAAGCGTATTCTGATCCTTGAAAATCTGGTCGACCATACGAATGTGGGTGCCGCCTTTAGAAGCGCTGCCGCACTCGGTGCGGATGCAGTTCTTGTCACTCCAGAATGTGCAGACCCTCTCTATCGGCGCTCCGTTCGTGTTTCAATGGGAACGGTCTTCCAAGTCCCGTGGACCAGATTGGACGACTGGCCGGCAAACGATGACCTGCACGCTGCAGGATTTTCTCTGGCAGCTCTGGCTCTCAGTCATGATTCCGTTAGCCTTGATGAGTTCGTAACGATGCCCGTGATGACAGATAAAGATTCACGCATTGCCTTGGTCATGGGAACGGAGGGCGATGGCCTGAGGAAGAGCACCCTGTCACGCACCGATTACGTCGTTCGTATCCCGATGATGGGCGGTGTTGATTCGCTCAATGTTGCTGCAGCAAGTGCGGTTGCCCTGTGGGCAACGCGACTACCTCGCGCGTAATTCCTTCACAATATCCGCGATCACACCAACGCATTCTTCCCAACCACTCACAGCGAGGGTCGGGTATCCTGCAACCTTCACTGGATAATCGTTGCCGGCCTCGTCTAGCCGATCCCCAATGAAGAGCATGTCTTCTGGTGCGATTCCAGTGATTTCAACAAGCTTGCCCATCCCGTAGGCCTTATCGATTCCGTGACGCGTGATATCAACTGAAGTTGATCCTCCCCCACGGACCTCAAGGTCTGGAAGATCCCCTGCAACCGCATCGCGAAGAGCCCGCTTCTTGTCACCTGTCGGGTCCCACGCGCGCTTTGCCTCTAGAGGAGCTTTCTGCCCCAGCGCTGAGAAGGTAATCTGCGAACCTCGGTCCTCAATGATTTCTCCCCAAGGATGGGATTCCCATACCCCTTGCTCACGCGCATGGCGTTCGAGCGACGCGATTGCGCGCTCACGCTGCTCTGTAGTCAGGTCATTGGCATAGACCTGTTCCCACTGAGCATCCCGCTCATCCCAACGGTAGTAGCGCGTCCCGCAGGTGGGCATGAGATGCAAGTTCTTTAATTGAGAAGAAGAAGCGCCGAGGTTGTCCAGTAGCTGGGTGCGAAACTGTCCAAACTCTCCGCCAGAGATCAC
Organism: Actinomyces sp. oral taxon 181; assembly: GCF_018370895.1. Classification (NCBI taxonomy): domain Bacteria; kingdom Bacillati; phylum Actinomycetota; class Actinomycetes; order Actinomycetales; family Actinomycetaceae; genus Actinomyces; species Actinomyces sp. oral taxon 181. The sequence goes on along the minus strand of NZ_JAGYZL010000013.1, from coordinate 27,881 downwards.
GCACACTGGGACACAGTCGAGCAGTGCACGAAGTTGATTGGCCATCGGCTCCGGAAGTGCAGACTTCGACGGTGCCAGGGTGTCATCAAGATCAAAGGCGACGAGGCGCACATCTTCCCCTATCGTGTCGGAACTTCGGCCTTTTGCGAAGCAAGAGTTTCATGCTCCTCATCGCCATCCGGAGTTGGCAGGATTCTGAGCATAACCATGGATGCAACAAGCCCTCCCCATACCAGAAGGATCGTCACAATCATCATGATGATAGCAGCGGGGTTCATGCGATCTCCTTAGATGTTGACGAGGTGCTTGAGCGCTGAGGATGCGACCAGGGCATCAGAGTAACGATTGCGGATGCGAGGAGAGCGAAACCGACAGATCCCCACCCGAAGATGTTCACAAGATACCCGGCATAGCCGCCGTATCCTTCACTGATGCTTGAAATCACTGAGGTCACCATCATGAATGCCAGTACCAGGGGAATGACGATACCAACGAGGTAGTCCCATACGGGAGGAATCGACGGCGCTGAAACAGAGTTAAGGTGCGTACGCAGACCCCGAAGCCTGGGGCGTACGAGTGCGCTGTAGAGCGCCATGGCAATCGCGCACCCAACAACTCCCACATTGTTGATGAAGTTATCAACGATATCCAAGGTATTCAGACCAGAACGTGTCGCAAAAAGCGCCAAAGAAATAATCGTTGTTGGAATCCCCATGACGAGCGAAGCCTTCGCGGGGGTCAAGGCAAACTTATCTTGAATTGCACCAGAAACCACTTGCAAGAGCGAGAGCAAAGAGGTCACGCCTGCGAGGACAAGCGAAGAGAAGAACAGGACTCCGAAAAGCGGACCGCCCGGCATCATCGAAATAATCTTCGGGAAGGTCACGAAGGAAAGAATCGGACCGGTCAGTCCCTTCAACTCAGAAACAGCGATTCCTTGCGAATGCGCCATGAACCCCAGCGCTGAGAACACACCAATACCAGCAAGAATTTCGAAGGACGAGTTAGCAAAGCCAGCGACCAAAGCAGTTCCGGTAACGTTCGATTTCTTGTGGAGGTACGAGGCGTAGGTCAGCATGATTCCAAAGCCAACAGAGAGCGAGAAGAAGATCTGAGCGAACGCGGCGAGCCACACCTTGGGTTGAGCGAGGGAACTCCAATTAGGTGTGAAGAAAGCGCTCAGGCCTTCCAACGCACCGGGCAGAAAGAGCGCACGCACAACAAGAGCGAGGAAGAGGACAACCAGAAGAGGAAGAAAAATCTTATTGGCCTTTTCGACCCCTCGTGAGATGCCAAAAGAGGCAATGAGCAAAATGCAGGCCCATACCAAGACAAGCGGGATAGCAACTGCCGCTACCGGAGTCCACGAGAATTCATCAGAACCGACGGTTCCCAGGAAAGAAGAAAGGAAGAATGTCTTTGAATCCTCACCCCAGGCCTCGGTAATCGAATAGACGACGTAGCTTCCCGACCACGCAACAACTGCGGCGTAGTAGGTAATAATCACGAAGCAAATGAAGACGCACAACCAACCAAGGAACTCTCCCTTGGCGTTCATACGGCGGAAGGCCCAGGGAGGGGTTCCACGGAACTTATGGCCGACGGCGTACTCGAGCCAAAGGATCGGGATACCGGCGAAAAGCAGAGCAACGAGATAGGGAACAAGGAACGCTCCCCCGCCATTGGTGTATGCAACACCTGGGAATCGCCAGATATTACCCAATCCGATCGCGGAACCGATAGCCGCCACTAAAAAGCCAGTTTGGCTGGTCCATGTGTCGCGCGTGCGACGTTTCGCAGGAGATGCTGCCGTGCTCATGTAAACGTTCCTTCCTAATACAGGCCCAAACCTAGTAACGTCTCAGGAGACGAGCAATACTTTTCCACTATGCGAAACGGACTCGCCAGGATCGATACACCCACGCACCAATAAAAACGAGCGTAACAACGCAGACAATTGATGCCCCTGCCGGAAGATCCAAAGACCAGGAGAGGTAAATACCACACAGCGAACTCAGCACACCGATGACGAGCGCACTTGCGATCATCGCTCCCAGCGAATTTGTCAGAAGCCGAGCACTTGCGGCGGGGGTAATAAGCAGGGCAAGAACCAAGATGTTGCCAATGATCTGGACGGAGATCACGACAGCACCGGCAACACTGATATAGACCAAAAGATCCAGAGCCATCACCGGCAATCCAGCGACTCGAGCGCTTTCTCGATCAAGACTCACCGCAACGACCTCTTTGTGAAAGAAGGCAAAAACCCCAACGATCACTGCAGATGCAAGCAACACGAAAGGCACTTCAGAAGCAGGGATGCCTGTCAGCGAGCCAAAGAGGAAGTCTTGAAGAGAACCCGCATATCCCGGCGCCCAAGAGATGATGACCAATCCCAAACCAAAGGCCCCAACGAAAAGAACACCAATGATTGAGTCTTCCTTCAAACGCCTATTTTGGGAAAGAAGTGCAACGAGCACGGCAGTACCCACACCGGCAAGCGTTCCTCCCAATACCAGGGAACCTGAACATACAAAAGCGATTGCAAGACCGGGGAAAACCGAATGAGCGACAGCATCTCCAATGAAAGACATCCCGCGCAGGACAACATGACAGCCAACAACCGCGCATACGCAGGCTGCAACGCAGGTGACAAGAATCGCACGGGGTAAGAATGCCAATGCTGGATTCATCAGATCATGAAGAAGATCAATGATACTCAGCACTTAGATCACCCCAAGGACCTTGAGCAGCGGATTCGACGGGCGAATATCAAAGGTGCGCATCCACACCTGAGGATCGCGAAGTTCTTCCGGCTTCCCCGAGGCGACAACAGTCGAGTTCAGCAAGAACAGTTGATCACAGGCATCAATGGCCCCAAGAATGTCGTGGGTTGTCATGAGGATGGCACAACCACTGAGAGCGAGCCTTCGGAAGACGTCCATCAGGCTTTCTTGAGTCGGCATATCCAGTCCGGTAAAGGGTTCATCCAATAGAAGCAATCGTGGACGTAAAGCAAGAGCCCTTGCCACCAGCACACGCTGACGTTGGCCACCCGAGAGCTCCCCGATCACTCGATCTCCTAGCTGGGCTAGGCCAACCTGATGCAGTGCCTCTTCGACGGCGCGATGGTCGTCGATCTTAGCCCGACGCCCCCATCCGATCCGGCGAGCTCGCGCGCTAAGGACTGCTTGACGGATGCTGATAGGAAAATCCCAGGCGAACTCATGACGCTGCGGAACATAACCGACTGATCGAGGCTGAAGCGGGAGGCCCATTGACGTAATGTGAGTCGAGCGAGAGGGAATCACGCCGAGTATTGCGCTCAAGAGAGTCGTCTTTCCAGCACCATTGGGGCCAATGAGCGCACAGAACTCACCGGGAGCAACAGAGAGCGAGACCGATTTAAGTACCTCACGCCCAGGGTAGGACACGTCCAAGCCACTGATATCGAGTGCTGAAACCGAATTCTCAGTATCCATCAGACATCACTTTCCGCGCCGAAGTCACGAAGAACATCCTCGCGTGCTTGCTCAATCTGCTTTTTTGACTTCTTTGTTCGATGGGAAACGACGATAAAGGCAAGCACACTCAAAGCCAGACAGATCACTCCATAGATCAAATACTCACTATTTCCGCCTTGTTCACGCGGTGCCTGCGGCTTGGCAGTGTCCGTCTCCTCTTTCAACGAGGCAGCGAGCGCGTTTGGCGTGAGCGCGCGGGCTTCTTCAACCTTTGCCCCATCGCCAACAACGAATCGGAGAGTATCCGAAACACATTGCGGTGTCTCTTTGTCCCCAAAGCACCAGCGCACGCTCAGTGCGTAAGCTCCAGGAGCAGAAAATGCCCAATTTGCGTGAACGTGTGTATTAGCTTCGACCCAGATATCTGATTGGGAGGAAGTGGATGAGTCATACAAGACTGTCGGCGCACCGAAAGCCCCGTCTTGCAGGAAAAGCCAGGCTTTACCGGGTCCCTGAAGGTTCCCCAGAGTCATCGTTGCGCCACTGCCCATGACCTTAATGAGTTCCGGGTCTTGAGTGTTCCATCCCAGCCAAACAACACGAGGGTTTTGAGTCTGGGGAATAACCCAGTATGGCTCTCCCTCGTGTGCGTGCAGGAATGAATAGCTGGGGTCTGAGGGAACCTGAAGCTTGCCAGAATCGCTCACACGAAAGACAAGAGTGTGCAAAGGGCGCCAGATCGGTGTCTCTCCTGAGTCATCACGTGCCAGAATTTCCGGTTTCGAATCAACAATCTTTGGACCCAAGTCAACGTGACCGCGTTCAATTGTGGTTTCTTCGCGCACCACCTGTTCTGAGGAGTCTACGTGCTGAGTGAGAGGATCATCCGCGAATGCTGGCAGTAGAACAGCGACACTCACAGCAATACCGACAAAAAGCGCTGAGAGAGCCCGCGCCATATTGAACGCACTCATCCTCTTCATCATGTGTGATCCTTTCCCAAACACTGCGACAGTGAGCGAGCATTCGCTTTCATCATGTCGACATACGTCGACGCGTCATCATCCAAAGTGTCGCCATACAACCCGCAGACTCGAACACCGTTTTCTTCTGCAACCTGTGCGATCACAGGGTGACGGTTACGCTTTTGCGGTTCCAAGAAAACCGCGGAAATTTTCATATTCTTCAGGGTTTCAGCGATGCGTTTACGATCTGCAATCGAAGCCTCGCTTCCGTCCTGAGCACTCAGGTAACCAGCGATTTCAAAGTCATAGGCGCGCGCAAGATAGGCATAGGCATCGTGCGTAGTGACTAGCTTCCGGTCAAGTGGATTAATTTCCGCGATCGTCTGCGAAACCTCGCGATCAGTCTCATCGAGTTTCGCGATATAGGCCGAGGCATTGGCCGCGTATTGGGCACTATGCTCGGGATCGCGTGTTGATAACGCGTTCTCAATAACTCGCACATAGGCCTGCGCATTATGAATGTCATGCCATGCATGTGGATCAATATCACCGTGGACATGTTTACCAAGCACAGCCTGGGGCAGAACATAGGCCTGCCCGTCACCTGAGCCTATAAACTCCCATCCCCGGCCTTTAGGAATCTCACGCAAAGTACGTGATGGAACATCAATGAGCACTCGCTCAATATTCAAAGAGGCAAGAGTCGAAGGTAGGCCGTTGCTCTCCTCCACACCTTCGCGTAGTGGTGCCCCCTCAGGTACTCCACCGTCTTTTTCGCGGTCAACCATCAGGGTTAATGCATTAGACTTCAAGTCCACGGTGATGTCGCTGTGGCCTCGGCGCAAAAGAAAGAGACCACGTTCCCCGGCAGCTTTCTCTGAATCAATTCCGACTGCAAAAGTTACCTGCGAGGGAGGAAGTTCTATAGGTTCAGATTCGGGAGCGATACGCAGGCGGGCACGTAGATGCAGCGTGTAGACACCGGGCTGAGTAAAGACCCAGCTCATATGTTGGTGCACTCCAACAGGCAGAATCGAAGTATCTGTCTGCCAATTATTACCGGCGTTAAAACCATCTCGAGAGGCAAAAGCAATCTCGGGACTTCCGAAACTTGTTGTGATGTAGGCACATGCGTACCCTGGCCCCTCAACATCAGTGACAGAGACTTCTACTTGGGACGACCGCTTTGCTCCACTCTGGCCACCATCGCCGTAGACTCGCATTCCAAGCCAGGGCGTGTCCAGGGAGCGATCTTCGACAAGAGGAATCAAGCTGCCGCCAAACTTTGCACTTTCTTCCGCCAGTGACAGTGAAATCGCATCCTTGGGAAGATTCGCATCGAGCGCGCGAATCACCGAGTGGTCTTCGAGCATCAGGTAGTTTGTAACAGCGATATCCGCATAGGCAATATCGCGAATTCCCCTGAGGCTCAGCTCCCAAGAATGCGGATCTGCACCGTTGGGAATCAGCTGGTGAACATCAACATATTCACCACCGACATTTCGTGCTAAATCAGCCAAGATCCCCGTTGTCGCGACAATACTCAGGCGCTGTGATGCGGCATCGAGATGTGGTGCGCAGCCTCCAGATACTGCAGCAAGTAGGCATGTAAGGGCTACTCCTGCAATTCGTGCAATCTTCACTGCCTCACCCGCATGCGAGTCGAGGCAAGGATGCACCCACATCCCATGAGGAGGGCCGCAAGGATTATGGGAGCAAGCTCTGTTGTGCCCGCACCCGTTGATGCCAGGTTGCACGGTTGTCCCGAGGCCGTGCGGCCGACGATTGCGTATACCAGAGGACGGCCGTGTTCCCCTGTGCCACCGGCCGCGATCAAGGATCCAGCCGTTCCACTCCCACTTCCACGCAAGTCCTCGCCACGAGGCGAGACATTCATAGCGATCGTCAGTTGGTAGGAGCCTGGCTCAGTAAAGACCCAGTTTTGGTGGGCATGAGTGTTGGCAGACAGGGTATAGCTCGTTCCTGCGCCGTCAAAAACGTGAGTGCCGATTCCCGCACCTAGGCTTCCCGACTCAAATACTGCGACATTTCCGGGGCCTTGAACATCAAGGAGAGAAAAACGGACCTGCCCGCTGGTTTCAGTGACGATTTCTTCGCGTTGCGAATTCATTCCAAGCCACGGGACACCTCGAATCTGGGTAGCGGGAATCATCCACACATCTTGCCCGGTAGCCGCTGCATAGCTCAGAGCTTCGGGAGCCTTGATCTTTGCCTTATCTCCCAGCGCAAAGGTCATTGATGCGGGATCTTTCCACACCGCGGGCACAGATCGGTCATCTTTAATTCGAGCAACTAACTGGCCGTTTTCGATCGCGGGTCCCAGATCAAAGTGACCGTCAGTAATTCCATCTTCGCTACCAACTTGAACGTTCAGGGTCGTGATTGCCTGATTTGGAGTTTCGCTATCGCTGCGGATACGTGAGACTTCATCCTCGTTTGCTTCGCGAGTAATCCGGGTGGGGATACAGCGCTCAGCACCTACGCGCTGGGGCGCATCACGCGTGAGCGATTCTTCTTCGTCACCTGCTGGGCTTTCTTCAACCGCTGGGGGAAGCACCCCGCCGCTTAGGACAGCTGAGTTTTGCGTCCCCGACACCCCTTGGGAGCCTCCTACCTCAATGAGGTACGTGGCTTTACGTGTTGTTTCAAAAGAACCGTCATTTCGATACGCACGCGCTTGAACGCTCAACTCGTAGCTTCCTGCTTGAGAAAACACCCAATTCGCATGCGTGTGCGAAAGATAATCTTGAGTAATTGTTGAGCCATGCGGATCTAGCTCAAATCCCCCCGAACGCAGTCGCGAACTACGACCCGAAAGGAAGTCTTCGGTCCACAGTGAAATACGTCCTCCGTTGGGATGGGTATAGGTGACATCAAATTCAACGCGTTCAAATCCTGCTGGTGCTAGAGAGAGAACATCCCATCCGGGCCACGGCAAAGTTGGATCTTGAGTTTGCGGAAGGAAATACCCGCTGCCACCGGCAACAATGTCTCGAGGAAGCGAGTGCGTAAGAGCCGAGGAAGGAATGACCAGGCGAAGTTCCTCAGCTTCGTGTTGGACTCCCGATCCGGTGACATCTTCCATCACCTTCAATACGGGGAGTCCAGAATCATCAAGCGTCATGTAGAAGAGGTCAATGTGCCCGTGGTCAAGAACAAGACGGCGCTCGCCAAAGTTCGCGCGCGGAGCCGCTTGAGTGTGCGCACCCATCGACGAGGCCACTGAAGCTTCGTGAGCTTCTTTGGCGTCTGGGAGCAACGCTGACCCCTCACTTTGTGCGGATTCTCGATTGTGGTCGTTCTTTTGGGGCGAGAGATCAGCGCTCTGCGTGGACTCGTGCATCTGGGTCTGGGGAGCTTCAATGCTCGCGCTAAACTCAGCCTCGGCAACAAGACGAGGCTCCTGCCCCGGGATTACTTCCTGAAGGCGAAGGCGCAGTGAGCGAATACCTAGCTCAGCGAAACGCGCATGCAGGGGGTGAGCTGCAAAGTCCTCTCCCCTGGCCTCGAGGACAAATCCCCGGAAGAAATCCTCGGTTCCGTCGACCTCTTCTTCAAATGCAGTTCCACGGACGAGATGTTCATGAGATTTAAAGCCAAGTGAGTGCGGAGCAATTTTTTCCAGATCTGCAGCGCTTGCTCGTGCGCTTAATTCAACGGAATACCGCGAATCCTGCGTAAACACAGAAGGGCTGAGATTAATATCGAGCTCATATCCCCCATCAATATCGCGATCAGTGTCACGAGCGACCGGGGTCGTTCGAAGTCGAAGCGCGCCATCATGAAGGGGAAATTCTTCCCCATTTTCTCCAGTAGTACACAAAGACTTCAGCGTCTCGCCCTTATCCCCAAGGCACGTCGAGACTTGAAGACTATCGCTTAACAGGTGCTTGTCTTGGGAGGAGGAAAGAGCCTCCGCTTGAGTCGGGGCTGGAAGAAGAATCCACGCACTCATCACTGCAATAGTGATCAATAGCGAAAACAGGGCACGTGTAGTCCTGCGGCACAAAAATGACATGACCATCTCTCTAGAATGATAATCGTTCTCATTCCCATTAAAGAGGGTGGTCATACCTCAAGTCAAATGGACCGCCTGGCTCTAGTTAAATCCCAACACCCACTGAGAAATGCGATAACCAGCCATAATCACCCCACGTCCTGCCTTTGAGTGCATCGCAATCAGGCGCCCAAGCAGATCCTTACGCACTGCGTCGTAGGCTTCCGGCTTCTTCGTTTGAAGCTGTGCCCAGAGCTCATCCTTACGGGCGACATTCTCCTCAGTTCCCGAGCGCAAAAGCATCACTGTGCAGATGACACAGTTGATACGCAGATAGTGGACGAGATAGCGGTACAGATGAGGAGGAACCTCATCAGGAGCCGGAATGGCATCAACCATCGCCGCGTTCACCCGCAGCAATTGATCAACACGCGAAATCATGACCTGCTCGTTGACCGACTGATCATCACGCCCAATGAAATAGCGGTAAAGATCAACATCGAGATACTCAAAAGTACGGACATCAATAACCGGAACAAAAGAGTAAATAAAATCAACATAGAAGGTGTGCTCAGGAAGCACCAGACCAGAGCGACGCACCAAATCTGTTCGCAAGATTAAGGCATGCATCATCAGATACTGGTCGTAGCGACAACGACGAATCTCATCCCAAGAGACCACGCGATCCCTAGGCATCACATTCCCGTAGCGGATGACTGCTTTACGACTCTTCCCCTGCTTCTCATACACATAATTGGCAACCAAAAGATCCAAGGGTTCACCCTGAGCTTCGCGAAGCTCCAAGCGCTCAAGGGCACGCTTAAGTGCTAAGCGATCCAACCAGTCATCTGCATCGAGAATTTTGAGGTAGCGCCCACGAGCACCCGAAATACCTGCATTAACAGCACCACCGTGGCCAGCATTCTCCTGATGAATGACACGGATATGATCTGGATCGGACTGGGCCATTCCATCAGCAATCGCAGCCGTGGCGTCGGTTGATCCATCATCAACGATGAGCACCTCAACCTGGTCAAATCCACGCACTGAAGAAACAGCACGATCCAGGTATTCCTGAGCGTTATACGAAGGAATAACAACGGTGAGCACAAAACTTGGTTCCACCTGTTGAATGATAGTGCATGAAGCACTCTTTCTTAGCGAAAGAGCATGAAAACATGGTCATTTTCGGGCTATCCTTGACGCAAGGGCTAATTCGCAATGGGGAGGCAATTATGAGCCAAGCACAAGAAATCCTGAATGCACTGGGTGGCTGGGATAACCTGACCGACCTTGAGCATTGCATCACCCGAATCCGCGTTGATTTTAAAGATGATTCGAAGATCGACGAGGCCGCGTTGCGCAAGGCCGGCGCCTTCGGTGTCGTGGTCGTCGGCTCGCACGCACAGATCGTCATGGGTCCGCAGGCAGAGGAAATCGCAGAGGAAATCAACACGCTGAAGTGAGTCTTCAGCTCCTCTCCCCCGTCCCTGGAATCCTGCGAAACCTAGTCGAGCTCCCAGATCCAGTTTTTGCCCAAGAGATAATGGGGCCGGGTTTTGCGATTTCCCCCGATGAGGTTAACACTCTTAACATACTCGCGCCCATAGATGGGACGCTCACCCATCAGCTTCCTCATGCCTGCGCTTTGACGGCGCCTGATGGCCTGAGCATTTTGATACATGCGGGGATCGACACAGTGCTGCTCAAAGGCGAAGGCTTCTCAGCCCCCCATCAACTAGGGCAGCACCTTCATGCTGGAGACCCGCTCATTACATGGGATCTTCGTCCAGCACGCCAAGCAGGATACGACCTTGACGTTGTTGTGATAGCTATGCAACCGCCACAAACACTTTGCGAGCTCTTAACCGCGCCCGGTTCACGCCTAGATGCTTTGGTGCCCTGCGCAGTTGTACGCAGGGCACCAAAAAGTAGCTAATTCTAGCGAATATAGCGATCCACACTGGTCAAGAATCGCTTGACGCGCTCACAATGCGCCATGTCATCAATCAAAACTTCTTTGCCATTAAACGCATGAAGTGGCACGCACCAATTCGGATACTCAGCGTTCGTACCCGGTAGGTTCTGCGGCAATTTTTCACCAACAACGTCCACCAAAGAAACAGCCAAAAGAAGTGCAGGAGATGCAGCAAGGTAGGCATGCATCGCAAGAAGTAGTTCTTCATCACTGGGGTGATCTTCGTGAATGAAGCCGCCTTCTTTCAGGCGTGAGACCATTCGTTCACGCTCGATGCGATCCGCATCGCGAACCTGATCGAGATCTTCGACCAAGAGTCCCAACTTATGGCGCAGTTCAGTGTGAGCACCTTCTAAATAGCCCAATGTCGGGGGCAAATCATGCGTTGTTACTGCCGCAAGGCACGATCGACGGTAGTGATCTGGCCAGAGGGGCCATCCACTGCCTTCTTTCTCAAACCACAGAACGGAAGTACCCAAGATTCCACGATCATTGAGATAACCGCGAACCCAAGGCTCAACGGTTCCCAAATCTTCGCCAATGACAACCGCACCGGCCCGCTGGGCCTCGAGCAGCACAATGCCCACCATGGCCTCGTGATCATAGGAGACGTAGGCACCGGCCTGCGCACCCATCCCTTCGGGGATCCACCACAAGCGGAAGAGACCAAGGATATGGTCAATACGAACTGCACCCGCGTACGAGAGCACAGAGCGCAACATATCCCGAAGTGGTGCATACCCCATTTGAGCAAGGGAGCGAGGTGACCACGGAGGCTGCGCCCAATTTTGTCCCTGCTGAGAGTACATATCCGGAGGCGCGCCAACACTCATACCCGGAGCAAAGGCATCCGGCATCGACCAAATTTCCGAGCCTTTTGAGTGCACTCCCACCGCCAGGTCAGACATGATCCCCATATCCATTCCCAAACGACGAGCACCATCTTGAGCGCGGATCAGCTGGTCGAAAACGATCCACTGGCACCACTGCCAAAACTCGATTTCAGAAGCGAGACGCTGACGCGCTTGCTCGACCCCAGGAGCATCAATCGAGGAGTAGCGCTGTGGAAGGTCAATATCGCCATTTTCAAAGACCAAAGCGGACCACAGGGCAAAATCCTCTAAAGACTCCCCGCCTTGAGCACAAAAGCGTTCAAACTGCGCCTGACGACTAATCGATCGAGGGAGTTCAAAGATCTTACGCAGCGCTTTGAGCTTTGATTTCCATGAGAGGTCACGGTCGACAATATCCTCATGACTACGGGACGCATGCGCGTAGCGTGTAATTACCCCTCGCTCCTTGCTATCCATGTGCACATACTCATCGATGGCTTCAGGACGAATGTAGAGAGGACTGGCCCAGCGACGCGACACGGGAAGGTAAGGTGAATTCTCCTGCGGGAATCCCGGTTGCGGGGCATGCAGAGGATTGATTTGCAGGAAGTTTGCACCATTACGCGCAACAATCGCGGCTAGATCCGCCAAGTCCTGCGTATCCCCCATTCCCCACGAGCCGCTTGAGCGGGTCGAATACAGTTGAGCCGCAACTCCCCAGCGCTTGTGACCATCATCGAGGCGACTGGAAAGTCGCTGAGGGACAACAACCAAGGTTGACGAGCATTCACTTCCATCTTCATGGCGTGCAACAATGCGATGCCATCCAAGAGGCAACCAATTCGGAATTTTAAACGTGGCGCGCCCAATCAGATTCCCGTCGACCATCCGCGGTGGAATCCAACGGTCAAGCTGCCCAAGCTCATGATGCTGCCCATCTTCGGTCTCAACGTGGCACCAGACGCCCATCCCGTGAGGAACGTGGACAGGAATCTCCGCCTCGTTTCCCTGACGACAGACCGTAGTAGGGGGAAGGGGGGCCAACCAGACAAGATCTTCATTGTGACGAAAAGCTTCATCAATTTCGCTTAGTGAAGGTTCCGAAGAGAGCGAGAAACCCAGTGAATTCAACACCGCAACAAGGGAGACATCTTCAACGTGCTTCCAGTTTCCATACCAATCCCAGAAACCGGTAGAGACCCCCACAGTCTCAGCGAGTTCACGCAGGCGCTCTGTTACCGTCTGACTTGCCATAAGGTCCCCTCTGAAATACAGCAATGCTCTTCTATTTTATGGGCTAGAGAAGAGCAGGTGAGACCGATCTTTGTGTGCCAGCAGACACATCCTGTGGTAGACACAGGTGAAGCATCTGCAGGGCAATCTTTCCAGCCCCTGCTCCGAGAACAATTTGGATCACATGTCCCGAACGCACCACTGCGAGCACTTCAGGAAGACGAAGACCCATGTCATCAACCTTTTCAGGCGACTTCACTTCAATCCGAATACGCAGCATGCACGGTTCAATATCTTGGATATTTGATGCTCCCCCCAGAGACTGGAGAAGAAGCGCTGCCGTTTCCACGCCTAATCGCCTTTCAGAAACAAGTGACCTATCCCTCACAATATATACGAACGAAGCAATTTGGTGCAATACGTCACTTTCTGCAACTTGTGATACAGAAATGCACTGCTATTTAGATGCAAAATTAGAGACAATATAGCCATGACTACGCCGCTGCCCATTCCGACAATTTCGACTGAACCGGTTGCTTCAGTCTTAAGAATTCTCAGCCTGAAGGAAAACGGCGATGATTCGTTTATTGCGCGTTCACTCCCCCAGGTACGCAGGGTTTACGGCGGTCAGGTTTTAGCCCAAGGACTGCTGGCAGCAAGTGCAACTGTGCCCATTGAGAGGCTCCCCCATTCTCTCCACGCTTATTTTGTCCGAGGTGGAGATCCTGAAAACACCTTCAGCCTAGACGTCACACGCGTTCTTGATGGTCGTTCATTTTCTAACCGTTCTGTATCTTGTTTCCAAGACACTCGCGAAATTCTCACAATGAGTGTCTCATTCCAAGGCCCCGAAGCTGCACCCTCCTATTCCCCCGATGCACCTGAGGTACCTGCCGCGAGTGAGTGTCGATCAGCGTTGGAGATTTTCCGTCTAATGGATCATCCCGTTGGAAAATTCCTTGGGAAAACTGCTGCCTTCGACGTCCGTCATATCGGCCAGAGCCTCTACACAAAAGCGGACCCACAGAAACTACCAACGCAGAGACTGTGGATGAAGCCTCGAGCCGAGGTTCCCTCTGAAACAACTCAGCACGTTCATCGCGCACTTCTTACCTATGTCGTCGACCAAGTGATGCTAGAGCCTGCGCTACGCGTTCTGGGAATGTCATGGATGACCCCTGGACTGGTTGCAGCATCTTTAGACCATGCGATGTGGTTCCATCACGATGTTGACATCAATGACTGGCTTCTCTTCGACCAGCGCTGCACCCAAGTCGTGAACGGTCGAGTACTGGTCGAATGCTCAATCTTTACCGAGGCGGGCATCCTTGTCGCCCACGCTACTCAAGAGGCGATGCTCCGCGTTCCTAGTGAAGGGCACACTTCAAGCCACTGGGGATTTGGCGTTGATCCCAAGACTGGCAAACCAATGAGTGGAATGGCATAGGGCTAATCCGTACGCAGCCACAGGCACCGGCACAAGCACAGCCAACGGCAGAAACTACACGGATTTGTTTATTGACTGACTTTAAAAACCGTGGGAGGGGGCGGCTAAGCCGTCCCCTCCCACTGAGTTTTAATCCTAGGATCAGTCGCGAGTGAGCTTACGGTGCGTCACGCGGTGAGGCGCTGCTGCATCCAAGCCCAAACGTTCGATCTTGTTCTTCTCATAGGACTCGAAGTTACCTTCAAACCAGTACCACGAGGCAGGGTTCTCTTCGGTTCCCTCCCACGCAAGGATGTGGGTTGCCACGCGGTCAAGGAACCAGCGATCGTGGGTGATGACCACCGCACAACCGGGGAATTCCAGAAGCGCGTTTTCCAAAGAGGACAGAGTTTCAACATCGAGGTCGTTGGTCGGTTCGTCCAGCAGCAAGAGGTTTCCCCCCTGCTTCAAAGTGAGCGCGAGATTCAGTCGGTTACGCTCACCACCGGAAAGAACGCCCGCAGGCTTCTGCTGGTCTGCGCCCTTGAAACCAAAGGCAGAGACGTAAGCACGCGAGGGCATTTCGACATTGCCCACCTGAATGTAGTCCAAGCCGTCAGAGACAACTTCCCACAGAGTCTTGTTGGGATCAATACCCGCGCGGTTCTGGTCGACATAGCTGAGCTTGACGGTTTCACCGATGGTGAGCTCTCCCCCGTCGAGAGATTCAAGACCAACAATGGTCTTGAACAGAGTGGTCTTACCCACGCCGTTAGGACCAATCACACCGACAATACCGTTTCTCGGCAGCGAGAACGACAGGCCATCGATCAAGACACGATCCCCAAAACCCTTCTTAAGGTTTGTTGCCTCGATGACGATGTTACCCAAGCGGGGCCCCGGCGGAATCTGGATCTCTTCAAAGTCAAGCTTTCGACTGCGTTCGGCCTCGGCAGCCATTTCTTCGTAGCGCTCCAAACGCGCCTTCGACTTTGCCTGGCGTCCCTTAGGGCTGGTTCGAACCCATTCAAGTTCTTCCTTCAGACGCTTAGCGAGCTTGGCATCCTTCTGGCCCTGAATCTGGAGACGCTTTTCCTTCGTCTCCAAGTAAGTCGAGTAGTTACCTTCGTAGGGGTACAGGTGACCGCGGTCAACTTCAGCAATCCACTGTGCGACGTGGTCGAGGAAGTAGCGATCGTGGGTCACAGCGATCACTGCGCCCGGGTAGGTCGACAGATGCTTTTCCAACCAGAGCACTGACTCGGCATCGAGGTGGTTTGTCGGTTCGTCAAGAAGCAGAAGATCGGGAGCCTCGATAAGCAAACGACACAGAGCTACTCGGCGTCGTTCACCACCGGAAAGGACACTAACAGGCTGATCCGGCGGCGGGCATCGCAATGCATCCATCGCTTGCTCGAGCTGCGAATCGATATCCCATGCATTGAGAGCATCAATTTCTGTTTGAAGCTTGCCCATCTCTTCCATGAGGGCATCGAAATCGGCGTCGGGATTGGCCATTTCTTCAGAGATTTCATTGAAACGGGCAAGCTTGGCAAAGGTATCAGCCGCACCCATACGCACGTTCTCAAGAACAGTCTTGGAATCATCCAATTCGGGCTCCTGCATGAGGATTCCGACGGTGTAACCGGGGCTCAGGCGCGCCTCGCCATTACTGGGCTCATCCAAGCCAGCCATAATTTTGAGGATCGAGGATTTACCGGCACCGTTAGGTCCGACCATACCGATCTTCGCACCCGGGTAGAAAGCCATGGTGACATCGTCAAGGATGACTTTGTCACCAATGGCTTTACGAGCCTTAATCATTTGGTAGATGAACTCCGCCATGGATTCTCCGTTCAGGATCACGTGACATAACGCCGGCTATGCGGCAGACCCCTTAATGCTAAGGCACGGCGGGTGTTTTTGACATCTACGAGGACTATGCTGCGTCGCTTTCATCGGCTGATTGTAAGTTCTCCCAGCGATCATGAGTCAGATCATCGTCTTGTGCCAGAATATGTTGACTTTCAGGAGAAACCTGCTCTGATTGACCGGAATCCGCCGCAAACTCTTCTGCTGGAGCAGTTGAAGACTCGGTGACATTGTTACTTGGATGTTGAGGTTTGAGGGCGACAGCCGGACCGAACACCAAATCGATCCCCATAAAACTGGCGTTAATGACCAGTTCGCTCCGGACCTGCTGATCTGGGCCTAACCACCCGCGAGCACTGGGTCGCCCACACACAATCACGGGAGTCCCCTTCTGGACACTTCGCGCAATATTTTGCGCTAAACGATCCCATACACACACTGTGTACCACTTCGGCTCACGCTCTTCGTATTGGCCCGCATCCGTGATGCGCCACTGCGGAGCAGCCATTCGAAAGCGCAACCCTTTAGTTCCATTTTGCGCACTCATACTGCTCAGATCCGAGCCGATCCGACCTCGAAGAACAACGCTTCCTTGGTTATCCATAATTTGTCCTTTCCTTATAGCCCCCAACATGGGGATGCATCCACTGTGCAGGGGAAGAGGACCTAAAGAAAGACCGGTAGCAGCGTCTGTGGAAAACGCCGATACCGGTACATTCTGTGGATAACTTTGGTGATTAGTTCTCTTTTTCGCCAACCTTTGGAATCCCAAGTTCAACCACTTCATGCGCAACCTCACGTGCGTGTTCGCGAGTAATTGGCTCATGCGGGAAAAGAACTCGGCGATAGTATTCAAGTTCTTGGATTGACTCAAGGATGTCTGCCAAGGCGCGGTGTCCGCCGTGCTTGACGGGAGCTTCCTCAAAAGCCTTGCGGTACCAGCGCTTAGCCAATTCCTTAATCGAAGAAACGTCAACCAGACGGTAGTGGAGGTGATCAATCACCAAGGGCATATTGGCTTCAAGGAACATCTTGTCTGTCCCCACTGAGTTTCCAGCAAGCAGCGCCTTTTTCGGGATGGGAACAAAACGTCGGATATAGTCAAGAACCTGCTGCTGAGCATCTTCCATAGTCGTTCCGGAAGGCAGCTCATCCAAGAGGCCGGATGACGTGTGCATCTGGCGAACAAAATCATTCATTCCCTCCAAGGCTTCAGCCGGAGGGGTAATCAAGACGTCAATACCGGGATCGACAATATTGAGATCCGCATCGGTAATCACAACTGCTACTTCGATCAAAGCATCACGAGTGACATCCAATCCAGTCATCTCGCAATCGATCCATACCAATGGTTCTTTCAAATCACTCACAGCTTTAAGTGTAAGCGCATGAATAGGATTTCACTGTCCGGCTTCTCAAAGTCCACGCCACTTCACTGAGCTACGATAAACCTGACTACGACACTAGGAGTACGCATGACAACGGACCAGTTTCCTCTTTCTCCTGATCTCATCGCTCAGGCTTCAGACATTCTGAGTGAGGTCGTAGAGAAAACACCGGTCATGCTTTCAGAGCGACTCAGCGACCTTATCGGCGTACCGGTCTACCTCAAGCGCGAGGATATGCAAAAGTGCCGTTCTTTTAAGGTACGCGGCGCCTATTTCCGAATGAGTACCCTGAGCGAAGAAGAACGCCGCAGAGGTGTTGTCTGCGCATCCGCAGGTAACCACGCACAAGGCCTGGCCTATGCGTGCGCGCAGCTCAAGGTGCGAGGAACCATCTACCTTCCCTCGAACACACCCAAGCAGAAGCGCCAGCGCATTGAAACCATTGGTGGCGACTGGGTGGAACAAGTCATTGTCGATGGAACATTCGACCGTGCCAATGCACAGGCTCAAGAGGCCGCGCGTCATTCGGGACGCACCTACGTGCATCCCTACGATGACCCCTGCACCATTGCCGGTCAGGGCACAATCGCTGTTGAATTGGAAGAGCAGGTGCTTTCCGAGGCAGCGGCAGTTTTGGTCCCAGTCGGTGGCGGCGGCTTGCTCTCGGGTATCGCAACATGGATCCGTTCGCGTTTCCCCGATATCAAGATCTACGGCGTTGAGCCTACAGGAGCCGCCTCT
This sequence comes from Actinomyces sp. oral taxon 181, assembly GCF_018370895.1. Lineage (NCBI taxonomy): Bacteria > Bacillati > Actinomycetota > Actinomycetes > Actinomycetales > Actinomycetaceae > Actinomyces > Actinomyces sp. oral taxon 181. The sequence continues at coordinate 9,963 of NZ_JAGYZL010000013.1, read as the reverse complement.
ATGGCCGCAGCAATGGAAGCGGATCAGATTGTTTCCTTGCCCACTGTTGATCCATTCGTTGACGGAACCGCCGTTGGGCGTGCTGGCGAGCTTCCGTACTCGATTGTTAAGGAGCTGGTCGACGATATTTTGGTTGTTCCCGAAGGGGCTGTCTGTACGGAGATGCTTGATCTGTACCATTCCGACGGCGTGATCGCGGAACCGGCAGGCGCATTGGCCTCTGCTGCGGCACGCATGTATTTCTCCGATGCAGAGCAACGCAATGAACTTTTGGGAGGAAAAGAAGGAGCGATTGTCGCAATTGTTTCCGGTGGAAATAACGATATGACGCGCTACGCGGAAATCATGGAACGCTCACTGCGACATGAGGGCCTGCGTCACTACTTCCTCGTCACCTTCCCCCAACAGCCCGGTGCGCTTCGCAGCTTCCTCGAAGATGTTTTGGGGCCTGGAGACGACATTGTTCACTTCGAGTACACGAAGAAAAACAACCGTGATTCGGGACCGGCATTGGTCGGGATCGACTTGGCTGATCGAGAAGATATTACAGGTTTGCGTGCACGCATGGAGGCTTCTCCCCTCCACGTTGAAGAACTGCGTCCCGACTCTGAAATTTATCGTTTGGTGATCTAAGCACTTCACCCTCAACACCCGGCAGGATCTCAGGGAAACACCCTCCTCGCCGGGTGTTTTTATGCTGCAAGGGTATGGACTCGGGTATTGCTGACGCGGACGCTAGGAGTCGAGTTGAAACGGTAGCCCTGGCCGCGCAGTGTCGAGATGAGATCAGCTTCGGGAAGCTTAGTACGAAGGCGACGGATGTGCGCATCGATAGTGCGAGTTTGGGATTCAAGACCTTCGCCGTACCAAACGGATTCCAGCAGTTCTTCTCGGGAAACGATCTCATCGGCATGTGCTGCAAGGTAGGCCAAGAGTTCATATTCCCTGTTGGAGAGCTTGACCGAATTCCCGTAAACCTCAAGGCGACGGTGATCAAGATCGATATGCGTCGATGCCGGTGAGAGCTTCAGTCCTGCCAAAATATCGAGGAATTCTTCGAAGGAAGTGGAAGCAGAAGAAGTGACGGTTTCAGGGGTGTAAACAAGAGCCATGATGTATCCAAACTATTTTGGTACCGCACATACCACAGTCAGCGTGGTTCCTTAATCGGTAGCGATTGACGGGTTGAAAGGTCAATCACATACACATTCGCGAGCACATGGAGCCGCACATGGGGCGGCAGATCATGGTCGCGTGAAAAGTCATGACTCCAGTCTATCGAATGATACGGATGTGTCAAAACGAAAGAATATGAGGGTGGAAACACGGGAACCACACCCGCATTTCCACCCTCACACAAAGAGCGGACTACTCAGTTCGCAAGCTGTTCACGAACGATCCGAGTCGCCTCAACAAGGTTCTTCAAGGACTCTTCGGTCTCCGCATAGCCTCGGGTCTTCAAGCCACAGTCGGGGTTTGACCACAAGTTACGCAGCTCAATCGAGTCAGCAGCCAAAGTCAGAAGCTCGGTGAGTTCCTCAACCGAAGGCACACGTGGCGAGTGGATATCCCAGACCCCGGGTCCAACGCCGTGGCTGAAGCCTTGCTCTGCAAGCTCAGGAAGGACTTCCATGCGCGAACGTGCAGCCTCGATCGAGGTCACATCCGCATCCAGTCCCAAGATCGCATCAAGAATCTGACCGAACTCCGAGTAGCACAGGTGGGTGTGAATCTGAGTATCAGGACGCACTCCGGCAGTTGCTAGACGGAAGGAGTCAACAGCCCACTTGAGGTAATCAGCATGACGGGCCTGATCCAAAGGAAGCAGCTCACGCAGTGCTGGCTCATCGACCTGAACAACAGCAATTCCGGCGTCCTGAAGATCGGTGACCTCGTCGCGCAGAGCCAGACCGATCTGATCAGCAACTTCAGCCAAAGGCAAATCATTGCGCGGGAAGGACCAAGCGATGATCGTGACGGGGCCAGTCAGCATGCCCTTAACCGGGTGATCGGTCAGCGACTGCGCGTAACGCGCCCATTCAACAGTCATTGCGTGAGGACGGACAACATCCCCCCACAGGATCGACGGACGGGTGCATCGCGAACCATAAGACTGCACCCAACCGTTCTTCGTTGCGGCGAAACCTTCAAGCTGTTCAGCAAAGTACTGAACCATATCGTTACGCTCTGCTTCACCGTGGACCAGAACATCCAACCCAAGGTTTTCCTGAAGACGAATCACTGATTCAATCTCTTCACGCATACGCTGCGCGTAGTCTTCGTCAGAGAGCTCGCCCTTGGCCCAAGCGGCACGGGCGCGACGAATTTCCTTCGTCTGAGGGAAGGAACCAATGGTAGTGGTCGGAATGAGGGGCAAGCCAAGACGCTCACGCTGAAGCTCATCGCGGACTGCAAAGTCTTCACGCTCACGATCGGCCTCGGTCAAGCGCGCGACGCGCTCACGCAACTCGGGGCGAACCACGCCGGGTGCGGCGGCTCGCTGAGCCAGAACCTCTCGGGTTGCTTCAACGGCCTCAGAAATAGAATCCCAGCCATTGTTCACACCGCGAGCGAGGGTGACAACCTCCCCGACCTTCTGGTCTGCAAAGGCAAGCCATGCGTGAAGGTTCGCATCGAGTACGGGGTCATCCCACTTCTCAAGTGCGGTGTCATGGGGCACGTGCTGCAAAGAGGTCGAGGTCGAAACGGCGAGCGATGCGGGATTCAAGGCTTTAGCTGCATCAAGGCGAGCAATCGCGCTCTCCAAATCGGTTCGCCAGATGTTACGGCCGTCAACAACACCAGCAACCAGAGCAACCTTGGACAGGTCAACTGAGCCGGCCTCGGGAAGAGAACCACGGCACAGATCCAGTCCCAGGGCTTCGATACCGGTGGAGGCAAGAGCGGCTGCAGCCTGTGCGCCATCGCCATAACCAATTGCCGCGAAGATCGCGGGACGCTTCTCCAGCTTGGCAAGAGCAGCAAAAACGCGAGTCGAGTACTCAATGAGGGTCGTGCGCTCGACGTGGAGGTTGTCGGAGGCAAGCGCGTGCTCATCGATCTGGACCCAAGGTGCTCCTGCCTCGGCAAGCTGGGCAAGAACCTCAGCGTAGGCTGCAACGACGTCATCGAGGCGTTCGAAGGGGTTGTAATCCCGAGTTGCCTCATCAGCCTTCGCGACAGCAAGGAAGGTTACGGGGCCAACGAGAACCGGGCGAACGATAGTGCCCTCTTCCTTTGCAGAAAGGAAGCGATCGACGATGGTGTGATCAGCGAAAGAAATCGGCGTATCGGGGCCAATTTCAGGAACCAAGTGGTGGTAGTTCGTATCGAACCACTTGGTCATTTCCAGCGGTGCAACCTGCGCATTGCCGCGAGCCAGGGCAAAGTGCAGATCCAGTCCTTCGAAGGAGCGGTAGCGCTCGGGAACCGCGCCCAGAAGCGTGATCGCATCCAGAACCTGGTCGTAGAGCGCGAAAGTTTCAGGGATCGACGCATCATCTTTGCCGAGGCCGAGCTGGGCGAGGCGGTCATGAGTCGTCTTGCGGAGCTGGGCTTCCGTCGCGCGAAGCTCATCGGCGGAGATACGGCCCGCCCAGTAGGCTTCGAGCGCCTTCTTCAGCTCGCGGCCACGACCGATGCGCGGGTAACCCAGGATGGTCGCCGTAGGGAATTGAGTCATTTACTTATCCTTTGTCATCGTGAAATGGACGGGTCAACACTGGCTTGCAGAAACAAGGCCTGCAGCATCAAGCACATCGAGTGCAGGAGCCGCTTTATTGAAGGTATACATGTGAATTCCAGGAGCACCAGAATCATGCAGGTCGCGAGCAAGACGACCTCCGATTTCGACTCCCATGGAATACATTTCTTGTGGTGAGGATGCTGACTCGAGCTTGCGACGAAGGTATTCGGGGAATACAACTCCGGTCAGTTCGGTCATGCGGTTTACTCGCCGAATATCGGTTGGCGGCAAAATTCCCGGCACGATGGGAATCGTCACGCAATTGGAACGTGCCTTCTCAAGGAAGTTCACATAGGTGTCGACTTCCCAGAAAAGCTGAGTGATCGCAAAGGAGGCACCCGCAGATTGCTTCACAAGAAGGCGCTCAACCTCTTGGGTCGGCGAAGTTCCTGCCGCGGGATTACCCGCGGGAAAAGTGGCAACCGCGATCGTCAAAGGCTTGAAGGCGGCGCGCAAGGCGGCACCGGGATACTGCGCACAACGAGCAGCCTCAATCGAACGAATCAAGGTCACAAGTTCGGTTGCCGAAGACACTCCCCCGGGAGAGGGCTGCCAATCTGGACGCCCCACCGGTGGATCACCGCGCAGTGCAAGGAAAGTTCGAACACCAGCATCGAGATAATCGGTCACAACTTCACTGACTTCACTGGGAGTCGTTCCCACACAGGTGAGGTGAGCAATTGGTTGAACCGGGCTGTCCTTCACAAGCTTGCGAACAACCCCTCGCGCACTGTGACGATCCTGACCGGCGGCTCCGTAGGTGACCGAAAGAAAGTCGGGAGAAACGGACAGCAAGCGCTCGACGGTTTGCCAAAACGGCTTAACGAGGCTCTCTTTGCGAGGCGGCATAACCTCGAAAGACAGGGTGGTCAGATCAGAAGAACAGTCAGAAGGCTGAGACATACATTTCCTTGAAAGATTGGCGCCATACGCGCCCCGGCAGCTGATTACGGTTCAGCTGCACATTCGTGAGCGAATTGACCCCACGGGGCCTCCAAGGCCAGACATTCTTTCAAGCATGAAGCCATTATCTAGTGTTTCCCACGTTTGCGCACACGCGGCCCACAACTTGGGAAAGTGTGACGGGCGACGACATGTACACTATGAAGGTCTGATCGCACTGCGGCAGGCGTGCCTCCGTAGCTCAATGGATAGAGCAAGGGCCTTCTAATCCCGAGGTTGCAGGTTCGAGTCCTGTCGGGGGCGCAATTCACTGGCTGCCGCTACCGGTGCATTATCGGTAACTAGATAGGCGACACTGACCCCAAATAGGCGCGCCAAAGAATCAAGCTCATCAAGCTGCCAGCGCGTCATTCCACGCCAGCGCTGGTTAATAGCTGGCTGTGACATTTCAATCGCACGCGCCAGGGCGGATTGACTGTACCCACGCCGCGCCGATTCTATCCGAATATTTTCGGCAACAATTTGTTCAAGTGGACGATCAAGAATTGTTGTAGCCATGCGCAAAGCGTATTAGGAAATCTGAAGTCTTGCAACGAGATTCAAGACACTATCAGTAAATCTGATTACCGCCTATGAGCTTTATCGATATGCTTCCAGCATATTTGATTCTCAGACTTCCGTTAACCGCCTAATCAGGCGATTCATGCACGATCAGCACGTATCACAAGCGCCCCTGGCCGCAGACCTAGGCATCTCTCAATCAGCCATTTCCCATCGCCTATCAGGCATCACCCGCTGAGACCTTGACGATTTGGATCATCTTATTCAAATCTGCGTGCCCACGGGCTTCCAAACACTGGCCGCCGCCGCGCTCACCGAAGAAGGTGAAGAAGCATGCACCGTAACCATTTTCTGTTTTGCGAGTGCTTAGACCGCACCTACCATGACGCTCTTGCCCGTGGAATTGACGTACCCAGTCGTCCGTATCGTCCCACTATTACCCTTTGCAATCATTTCGAGTGCGTCCATGGTGCGCGTGACACCGATGCATCCGATAAAGTGCGTGCCGTCGACACTGACGAGGACACGCCCAAGCGGCGGCGCGTAGTGGAGATAGACTTCACCCCTTCTAATCCCCGAGTCCCAATACGTGAACTCCCGTTTTGCACATTCAACATCGACACTACCGCCGTCGATGAAGGGCATGACTTTGAATCCTTGCCCGCTCCAAATGACAGACGAGACATTACCCGCGTGCACCTGCGCAAGGAACCCGCTCATGATCTGCGAAACGTGACGTGGACGCTTGATGATCTCTTCGCTTCCTACACCGACGGCGTTTTGTTCACTTTCATCGAAAGCTCCCAAGAACGAGGCGTTTATACGTTCCAACACAGTGATAGCGTTCACCGTTTCTTCGACGAGTTCAGCCACCAAATCCCCGTCATACTCGCCGTTCTCAAAGCGTTTCAAAGCGAATTCCCACATCCCTTTGACCCGCTCGCTTGTAGTGACCACTGTGTTCGCCTTTCCCCAGATACTCGCTCTGATTGTATTGTGGACCACAAATGAAGATCAATAAGCCCTTGTTCGCGTCGTTCATCGTCCTAGCTCTCTTGCTGATCTCAATGCCCCTTGCGACGATCACGCACACGATTCACACCGTGAGATTTATCAGCTGCTAAGCAAACTCGAAAAGTAGTGTGAGGGGACCTTTCCGGGGTCCCCTCACACGTTTACTTCTTCAAATCGCTACGATAACCCCGCCCAAGACGGTGATTCATCCAATGATCGACGGTCTCAGCAGTCCACCCAGGGATCGGACGGCCGTTCACATCATCGAGGCCAATAACCGCATCAGGCGGCGGAATGAGCCCGCGCTGCATATAGCGTCGAATCGTCTCGACAGCTAGCCCGGCCCGCCGAGCAAAATCTGGCACCGATAGGTAATAAACGGTCATCGGGACCGCCCGCGCAAAATCTGAGCGGCCGCAAGCCCAAATGAGACTCCCCATAGGCCCCATAGGATCGATGCAGAAGCAACCGTAAACGATCCCCGCGCAGCGCGAATGCAGAGAACTACAGCGATAGCGCAGACAAGTGCAAAAACTGTCACACCGCGTTTGTTCATCTTGTCACCATCCACCCCTTGTGAGAGATTGGGCGGTAGGGGTTGCAGCAACCGCCCCTACCAAGACAACACCTCTGACTACCTTGCCTTATCTGATAGATCATCAGAGCGATCACGACAACCGTCAGTACTGTTTGGACCCAGTCACCGATTGTCAAGGTGTCGTCTCCTTTCTTTAGTTGCTCGTCAGGTTTGTCCTAACATGATTAACTATAGCCTACTAACCTGCTTTAAGCAGGTTAGTAGGCTATAGTTAATCACAATTACGTAACAAACGTTACGCCGCAGCCTCGATCACTCGCCTCAGCGAATCGTCTTTGAAACGCATCCTGAAGCTAGAAGGAACTGGGAATGCTCTATGATGACCACACCCAGCCAGCCGGTAACATCTTGATCTTCATACTCGGATGTTTGCGCAGCAACGTTCGGGATGCGTCCAGGATCACTATCAACGTAACCATCGATCAGTTCCCGACCCCGAGGTTGCAGGTTCGAGTCCTGTCGGGGGCGCTTTTCCGCACAGAATATACGCGGCATGCTTCTCTTTCGCTTTAGCAGGCTTTTCTTCCGGAAAACAGCCTAAAGTTTGCCTTTATTCTGTACTTTCACCCGAATTTTTCCTTAAAATCGCACCGAGATAGGATCTTAGGCCTAGAATCTGGCTAGGACCACCCACTCGCACTGTTGCAGGAGTAGCCATGTTCTCTTTGGTGAGCACAAGCTTTACGCCGTCAACGACGGCTATCGGTGCAAATGTATTTTTAACGGCACTTGCGGGAATTCTCCCGCTCCTGCTGTTCTTCGTCCTTCTAGGCGCTTTTAAAGTCAAGACACACTGGTGCGCATTGATTTCACTGGTTGCTGCACTACTTATCGCCGTCCTCGGCTACAAGATGCCACTGAGCATGAGTCTCTTGGCAGCAGGCCAAGGCATCGTCTTCGCTCTGATCCCAATTATCTACATCATCATCGCCGCCGTGTGGCTTTATAACCTCACCGAGGTTTCCGGCCGCAGTAAAGACATGCGAGCTGTCTTCAACACGATCGGCAAGGGTGACATTCGAGTCCAGGCATTGATCATTGCTTTCTCTTTCTGTGGTCTACTCGAGGGCCTCGCAGGTTTCGGTGCGCCCGTGGCAATCGTTGCCGCGATGCTTGTCTCACTTGGCCTTCCCCCGGTAAAGGCTGCTGTTGTGACTATCGTTGGCAACGCGATCAATGTTGGTTTTGGCGCAATGGCAATCCCAACAACGACTGCTGGCCGTTTGGGCGGCCAAAACCCCCTTGTGGTTGCAGCCAATATGGGTCACCTGTCCTGGATTTTCGCCTGCTTCATTCCTCTCCTTCTCTTGTGGATCCTTGATGGGGGCCGAGGCGTTGCCCAGTTGTGGCCGATCGCTCTGATTTCCGGCGTTGCGACCGCTGCCGGACATTTCTTCACCTCAGAGTTCTCCTATGAGCTGACCGCTGTCCTTGCTTCACTTCTGGGATTGGCCGCTTCTTACATCTTCCTCTTGGTGTGGACCCCGAAGACGCCCGATGACTACCGTTCTGAGAGCACTCAAGAGGATCGCCCCAATGCCTCGCGAATCACCTTGGCACTTCTCCCCTATGTTTTGGTTGTTGTCGTCATTGCTATCACCAAGTTGTGGAAGATCGGCGTCGATATTGATGCCATCTTCAAGTCGACAGACATCAAGATCCCAGTCCCTGGATTACACGGAGAATTGGTAGATTCTGCAGGCAAGGCAGTTTCTTCGACGATCTACACCTTCCAGTTCCTTTCCAACCCTGGAACGTGGATCTTCGTCACTGCTCTCATTGTTGCTTTCGTTTACGGTCGCACCAGTTCGGGCGGTCGCTACCCCATGACCTTCACAAAGGGAATTGCAACTCTCTTCAAGACAATTTCCACCTTGAAGATTTCTATCCTGACGATCTGCTTGGTCATGGGCTTGGCCTACGTCATGAACCTCTCTGGACAAACTGGGGCGATTGGTACCGCTCTTGCAACAACCGGCGTGTTCTTCGCCTTCCTCTCCCCCATCCTTGGTTGGTTGGGAACAGCTGTCGCAGGATCTGCAACCAGCGCGGGCGCGCTTTTCGCCAATCTTCAGTCCACAGCAGCGCAGATCGCCGGACTCGACCCATCGACTTTGCTTGCAGGCAACACGATTGGTGGCGGTATCGGCAAGATTGTGTCGCCGCAAAATCTCACCATTGCAGCGACCGCAATCAACGAACCCGGAAGCGAAGCAGAGATTCTCAAGAAGGCGGCTCCCTATTCAATCGGATTGCTGCTCATCTTGTGCGTCTTGATCTTCCTCGCCTCGCAAGGCTATTTGGGTTCCTATATGCCCGTTGCTTAAGATCGTTGGGCTCGCAGTCTCGTGGCTGCGAGCCCAACGTCTGCTTCAAAAGGAGTGTCTTATGTCGAAGCCATTGCGATCCTTGGCACTTCTTTGTGCAGCGATCACGCTTCTCACGGGATGCATTCCCTTCGGTTCAAACGCAGCACGCTCACGCTTACCCCAGGACCCACGCTTTGCCGAGTTCACTTACGAAACTGACAGCGAAATCAAGGTCCAGGAACGCACCGATTCCTTCAATGAACGGATGCCCGGGCTTGGTGCAACTCAGGGACACGTCGTGGCGGCCAACTTCCCAGAGGGGTGGCTCTTACCCTCACCCGACCATCACTTATGGGTAACAGGTGTCGCAAGTGTCCCTCCTGAGACAATCCAGATGCTTGCCAATGGAAGCGACGGGAATAACGCACTTCTTCCCGGTATCTATCCAGGCCTCTACGAGTACGTTCCCCAGAACTGCCACTTTTTCACTGTTCCCTCCGATCATGCGAACACGGTGCTCCAAACTGATAAGAACAACATTTACTCGAACTGGGGGTCATTCGATATAACAAGCTTCGCGGCGTCCTCAGACTGTAACCTCATCATCGTCACTGGCGAGGGAATCAAGGGCTAAGAAAACGCGTTTCCCCCCTGCTGAGCACCCTCGCGAAGTAATCGAGAAGCCGAACGGACTTCCTTTCGCAGATACGGAAACTACTACCCGGCCTCGTCAATGAACTGCGCCCCGAAACTTGGACGCGTTTAATGGTAGCCGTTATGCGGCTTCCCGTAGGGCCTGATCCCGGTATTCTGCCGGGGTCAGGCCCTTGAGC
>NZ_JAGYZL010000025.1:0-3329 GCF_018370895.1 Actinomyces sp. oral taxon 181 | reverse complement strand
GCGACGTGACGAGAAGCGAGAGAGCGGCCAGACTGGCAGCACCCGCAACACCCACACGGGCGCGGAACGGACGCAGTCGAGACATCGACTTCTCCTTCTTTGGGGCAGAAAATTGACAGGACTTGCGTCCTAGCCTAGTGAAGGCACCGACGCCTATCTAGCCCTTACACATCGACACATCGTGGTGACTGAAGACTGCAATGTCAGGAGGAATGTGTTCCACAGTTTCTCAGCAAGTTCTCTGAACTGATGGTCAGCTCAGCAATCACATTGGCGACTGAGAATTATCGGATAATCATAAAATCCCCGTCAGTTCGATCGTTCAATAATGACCGGATCGATGGAAATAGCGAACGAAACGACAAGATATCCAAGTGCCTAAGCTCACACAACTATTGACCGTTAGTTGATGAGCGCGTTGTTGTGGTGAGTGTGTGGGAGGGGGCGCGGGACCTGTGTTAGTCTCGCGCCCCCCTTGCTGGTGAGGCGTCCCCCTCGTGTGGGGCGTGTGCCCGCCCGCGCGGTTAGGCCTCCTGACGGTCGCGGCGGCGCTTACCCACCACAGCCGCGAAGCCAGCCACAGCCGCCATGGCCGCCATACCACCCAGAACCGCAGTATCCGAGCCGGTACGAGCCAATACCGGCCCACTGCTGGCCAAGGGAACGGGCACCTGCTTTCCAGAAGCCGCCGACTGGGCCACGGAACCGCCATCACCAACAGCGGGAGCGTCCGCATCGGCGGGCACCGGATCAACGGGGGCCACAGGTTCGTCAGTGCCCGGTTCATCGGGAACCACCTCGTCGGGCACCACAGCAAAAGCCCAATCCTGGTCGCTGCGCAACATCGCCGCACCTGTCAGCGTCACCTTCGCAGACAGGGCCAAGGCCTGCCCATCACCGACGGGAAGCACACCCTCTGGCGAGTGCGTCTGTCCATTACATTCGGGGCACGCGGCCGCCAGCGACGCCTCATCAACCGTCACCACATAGTCACCGGGCGCCAATCCGGTGAAGGAATAGGTGCCGTTGCTATCCGTGACGGTCGACTGAGTCTTCTCAACGCCCCCAGCGGTCGTGTACGACAGAGTCACGGTCACTCCCGACAGGAGCTTATCCCCCTCATCAGGGGTGCCGCCGCCACTGCGGTTGACATCCCAAAACACAGTGTCCCCGATGGACCCTTCGCCAATCAGACCAAGATCGATCGAAAATTCAGGGTCATAAGTGGCGACGACCTCAGCGACTACTCCGTCCGAGTCCAACCAGGTGTCTTCCCCCGCCTCACTGATTGTGGGCGCATAACCTGCCGGCACATCAAAAGTCACCCGATAGCGACCTGCCAGCAAATTCGTGAATAAATAGTTACCGTTGGTATCCGTCTTCACCGGCTCGACAGGCTGACCATCCGCATCGACAACAGATGCACCCCGCTCATCGGCGAGCTCGACCGTCACGTTCGACACACCATTTTCACCGTCATCTTGCACACCGTTTCGATTGGCATCATTCCAGACATAATCTCCGAGCCTCACAGGATGATGGAAGCCAAAATCAACATCTTTGACAACAGGACTGTTATAACTAAGCTCGATCGGCTTGGGGGTCAGGAGCTTTCCTTGACCAGCCTGAGATCGCTCAGTTGACGATCCGTATGCATACGTGAGCTTATAGTCAGTGATATCGGCGTCAGACGCAAGGCCCATTCCACCCGTTTCTCGCGCAGGACCTGGAACCACTTCAACCTTGTACTTACCGAGAGGCAGCCGCGTGAAAGCAAAGCGCCCGAAATCCGCAATATGCCCACGCATATCGCTATCAACAGCCGATTGTTCATACTCGCCGGTCCTGACAACGCGGTCTACACCTGAACCATCCTTGATAGGAACACCATTTTCATCCAACAGGCGGACAGATATGCCAGCATAAAAGTTCCCCCAGGTCCGCCCCCACGATGCATTCCAATCATTGAAAACGAGTCCAGATAAAACTGCTCCAACCTGATGACTCACGGACACCGAACTATTGTCGAACTTCGCGGCCGCTTGATCGCGCCGTTCCAGCGTCGCCGTGTTTGTGATGGACCGCCCCTGCGCCGCAAAGCCAACCTTTGCAACAACATACGTAGTCGCGGCCGCCCCAGGCTTCAATACAGGTTCGGGAGCACCAGATGGAAGCACCGCCCACTCACCCGACCAACGAGCAACGCTGGGCCCATCGTACGACGGCCCCTCTGTGCAGGGAGCCGCCTGCGCTTGCTGGCACAGCCGCGTCTCGGAGGATACATACTCAAGCCCCTCCGGCAAGCGATCAACAAGAGTGAGCCCCTTCGCATCGACGGTACCATCGTTGCGCACCGAAATCGTATAGAGAATATGGTCCCCCTGAGCAAGCAATTCCTCAGAGTCAACAACCACAGGAAGACCGTTCCCCCCACGCACAACACGACCGTAGGAATCGACTTGCACACGCTGCCCCGTCATCGTGAGCGAAAGATCAGCTTCCGCCACATGAGCCTGATCGCGCGCCTCGGCGGCAACTTCGGTGGCAACCGCAGTATCGGACGAGGCCGGGGCCGCTTCCTGGGAAGAAGAGATCTCGCCCGATTGCGCGGCCTCCTCGGCGGCGTTGGCTTGCGCGACGAGGGGGGTCAGTGACGTAACAAGAAGCGAGAGGGCCGCCAGGCCGGCAGCACCCGCAACGCCCACACAGGCACTAAAGGGACGCAGTCGAGACATCAACTTATCCTTCGATGGAACAGATAGTAAACAGGATGCCTCCCAGCGTAATGAAGGCACCGAGTCCTATCCAGCCCTGACAGAACAGAACGTCATGACGGCCAAGGACTGCAATATCGGGACAATAGCTTTCCACAGTTTCGAAACAAGTTACCTGAACCTTCGGTCAGCGAAACAATCATATTCACAGCAGAGATTTGTTTGATAACTATCGAAACTCCTGCCGGCTTAATCGTTCAATAATGACCGGATCAATGGAAATAGCGAACGAAACGATAAGATAGCCAAGTGCCTAATCTCACACACTTATTGACCGTTAGTTGATGAGCGCGTTGTAGATGGAGCGAGCAGGGTACGGATATAGACGAGGAGGGGGCACGGGACCTGTGGTGGTCTCGCGCCCCCTCCTTGTTGGTGGGCTTACCCCTCCTTGTGGGGGGGCGTGTGCCTGCCTGTGGGGTTAGGCCTCCTGGCGGTCGCGGCGGCGCTTACCCGCCAGGGCCGCGATACCAGCGATGGCTGCCATGGCCGCCATACCACCCAGAACAGACGCGTCCGAGCCGGTACGAGCCAACACCTTGGCAACCGCAGCAG
>NZ_JAGYZL010000003.1:166402-202456 GCF_018370895.1 Actinomyces sp. oral taxon 181 | reverse complement strand
GAGAGTAGGACACCGCCACAACACACGTTGCGGGTGGGGCCATGGAACACAAACACTGTTCCACGACCCCACCCGAACTTTTATACCCACAACACACACCAGCCACCCGCCTACCACGCGAACACAACACACACAGCTGTATTTTTCTCCCTCAGCATTGTCCCCGCTACAGCGTTAGAGTCGGGGTATGACTGAAGTTTCGGATTTTTCGTCCCGCAATTTGGATGAGCTGAACGCAAGAGAAGTTCTTGCTGAACTTTTCAGTGGCGCTCATACTGCATACAGCTTTACTGATGAGCCAGTTAGCGATCAACAGCTTCACGCCGCTTACGATTTGGCTCAGTGGGCTCCCACCGGAGTGAACGGCCAGCCGCTTCGCGTTGCAATCGTTCGCAGTGGAGCGGCAAAGCAGAACCTGTTGAATGCCCTTCCCCGTGGCAACAGGGAGCAAGCTCAAGGTGCGCCTTTAGTGTTGGTGTGCGGTGCAAAGCTGGATTTCCATCATGATCTTCCTTCACTTCACCCGCGTGGTGAACGCTATGAACAGCTGCTCGCAGCTAATGGCGAGATGCGCACACTTATGGCTCATACTTCGGCCACGATCCAAATCGCGTATTTGATTCTTGCTCTTCGTGCGCAGGGCTTGGAAACCGGGCCTATGAATCCCGATGATGCCCAACTTCTTCATGACTATTTTTTCCCTGGTGAAAATATCGACCCAATTTTGGTCATTAACGTGGGTTATGCAGGTACCGATGCTTACCAGGAACGTGGACCGCGCGTGGGGTACGATGAGGTGTTTCGCGAACCTCAGGTTAACGCCTGATCCTATAAGGAGGACGCCATGGCTGATGAAGCACGAGTTCGTAAAGTGCAAGATCGCATTCAAGAAACTGTTGCTTCCCTTCTGGGACGACGCATCAAAGATCCGCGTCTGGGCTTCGTAACGATTACCGATGTTCGGGTGACTGGCGACCTTCAACATGCCTCGATTTTCTACACGGTCCTTGGTGGTGAAGAAGAGCGCGCGGCGACGGCTCGTGCTTTTGAATCTGCAAAGGGTTTGATTCGCAGTGAGGTCGGTAAAGCACTAGGAATTCGCCTTACCCCAAGTATTGAGTTCATCCCTGATGCTCTTCCTGAAACAGTTGCTTCCTTGGAGAGTGCGCTCGCATCTGCGCGGGCTCATGATGAAGAGGTTGCTCGCCAGGCAGAGGGTGCGCAGTACGCGGGTGAAGCCGACCCCTATCGCAAGTCTGAAGAGGAAGAAGAGCAGGACGAACGTTAATGACCGCTGCCTCCACTGATGCTGTTTCGGGGCTGCTGATTGTTGATAAACCTCAAGGGATTACCAGCCACGACGTTGTTTCGCGTACCCGTCGTTTAGCTCATACGCGCCGAGTTGGTCACGCGGGCACATTGGATCCAATGGCGACGGGGGTGCTTGTCCTTGGTATCAACAAAGCAACAAGACTGCTCACGTGGATTACTGATCATTCCAAACGATATGAAGCGCAGGTGCGTTTTGGCGTCGAGACGACAACTGAAGACGCGGAAGGTGAAGTAACGACGGCCAGAGGGTGCGAGGGCCTCGGCAATGAAGAAATTGAAGCGGCGCTTTCTCGTTTCCGTGGAACTATTTCTCAGGTTCCCTCTGCAGTGAGCGCTATTAAGGTCAACGGAAAACGCGCCTATGCAAGGGTCCGTGCAGGTGAGGACGTCAAACTTGAGCCTCGAGAAGTAGAAATTTCTCTCTTGGAAGCACAAGGTCAGCCTCGCTCTCACCGGGTGGAGTACGTTGTGGAGGGCAAGAGCGCTTACGTCGATTGCGTTGACCTCAATGTGGTCGTTGAGTGCTCGGCGGGAACCTATATTCGTGCTCTTGCGCGTGATCTTGGAAATGCGTTGGGTTGCGGCGCTCATTTGATCTCTTTACGCCGCACTCGAGTTGGTGAGTTTTCAATTGACTGTGCCCACACCTTGCAGTCCTTGGACGAGGCCGCGGCGCTAAGTGGGGGAGAGGCTCCTCTTCCGCTGACCTCCCTGAGCGAAGCCGCGCGGGAAATGTTCCCTTGCCTTCTTCTCTCCGAGGCCGAGGCCGGTGCTTTCTCGCACGGGCAAGCTCCGCGTCGTGAGGCCAGCGAAGTCGTTCGTTTCGTTGAGGAGTATTTCCCGGGAACTCAGCCCGGTGAGCAGGGGCCAATTGCTGCCTATTGGGGTGATGGCGAAGTACTCGGACTTCTTAAGATTATTGACAATCGTTTCGCAACAGTTCTTGTTTTCTAGAAAGTAACCACAGTGGAGATTTGGCGTTCCTTAGACGAGATTCCTAAGGGATTGAGTTCAGTTGTCACGATCGGCAACTTTGATGGGATGCACGAAGGGCATCGCAAGGTGATTTCTGCTGCTGTCACCGATGCGCGTGCAATGAAGGTTCAGGCTATTGCTTGTACGTTCGATCCCCATCCACGTAAGGTGCACAATCCGGATAGCCCTCTGAAGCTGATCTCCCCTTTGCGTGACCGCTTGGACGCCATGGCTGCTGCCGGGTTAAATGCAACCTTCGTTATTCACTACGACGAATCCGTTTACACTTTGACCCCCCGTGAATTCGTTGAAAAATATGTGGTTGGCGCACTGGGGGCTACTGAAGTCGTTGTCGGCAAGGACTTCCGATTTGGTCGTCACAATTCAGGTGATCTAGAGACACTCTCGGCACTTGGAGAGGAATTCGGCTTTACCGTTACCTCGGTGGATGATGTCACTGCTCCCGAAGGACGGCGCTGGTCATCATCGTGGGTTCGCCAGCTTCTAGAAGAGGGCGATGTTTCAGGGGCCGCTCGCGTGTTGGGGCATCTTCACCGAATCCGCGGGACGGTTGAGCACGGGTATAAGCGTGGGCGTGAGTTGGGATTCCCCACCGCAAACCTCTGCAATGACATCGAAGGTGTTGTTCCCGGAGATGGGGTTTATGCCGGTTGGCTCGTACGCCATATCGGTGATAGTGGGGCAGCTGAATTCCTGCCTGCAGCCATTTCGGTGGGAACGAACCCGCAGTTTGACGGTGAAGTGCGAACCGTTGAAGCTCACGTCTTGGGGCGCAGTGACTTGAACCTCTACGGTGAAAATGTCTCCATTATGTTTGTGAGCCGTATTCGGCCTATGGAATCCTTTGAATCCTTGGACGCATTGCTGTCTCAAATGGATGAGGATCTCAGAATTAGCGCCTACGTTCTTGGTGTTGGAGTGCCCACCCGAGTGGATCCCAAGGCGGTAACTGCACGTTAAGCGCCTCGTGCTTCATTCTTCGGGTTGACGCTCGTGCTGCAGATCACGACTTAAGCCTGAAGATGGGATGCTAAACTAGCCTAAGCCGTCATGTCGGCCACGGATTGTATGCACAGGGAACGCCCTGTGGCTCCGTGCAACGAGTTATAAGGAGAAGCCTGTGCCACTGAGCAAGGACGTCAAGGATCAGATCATCGCCGAGTACGCCACCCACGAAGGTGACACCGGCTCCCCCGAGGTTCAGATTGCGCTGCTGACCCAGCGAATCAAGGACCTGACCGAGCACTTCAAGACTCACAAGCATGATCACCACTCTCGTCGTGGTCTGCTGCTGCTGGTTGGTCGTCGTCGTCGCCTTCTTGGCTACCTCGCCGAGATCGACATTGAGCGTTACCGCTCGCTGATCGAACGACTGGGCCTGCGCCGCTGATTTTAGTCCGGCTCGATTCCATGTTGGAATCGAGCCGGATCACTACGTGTGGGCGAAGTGCACACGCGATAACTCAATACTTTGGATAGGGCGTAATCGTGCGCGGTTTTCGACAGTGGTTTACGGCTTCTCTGGCGCCTACGGATGTGGGAAGAGCCGGACAAAAGCCGTGGACTTCGATCGAAGGCCGATACGAACGCCGAAGTAGTGTGAAATAGATCAGTTCAAGGAGAACACACATATGATGGAAGGCGAAGATATCGTCTCAGCAGAGGCGATCATCGACAATGGCCGTTTCGGTAAGCGCGTCGTGCGTTTTGAAACGGGCCGCCTCGCCAAGCAGGCCGCAGGTGCGGCCATGGCCTACCTCGATGATGAAACCGCGGTTCTGTCCGCGACCACCGCGGGCAAGCAGCCCAAGGATCAGTTTGACTTTTTCCCGCTGACCGTTGACGTTGAAGAACGTTCCTACGCGGCCGGCCGTATCCCGGGATCGTTCTTCCGTCGCGAAGGCCGTCCCGGAACCGAAGCAATCCTGGCAGCACGTCTGATCGACCGTCCCCTGCGCCCTGGCTTCAAGAAGGGCCTGCGCAACGAGGTTCAGGTTGTCGCAACCGTTCTGGCTGCACACCCCAACGATGCATATGACGTCTTGGCAATTAATGCCGCCTCGATGTCGACCCAGATCGCGGGTCTTCCCTTCTCTGGCCCCATCGCTGGTACCCGTCTGGCCCTCATTGACGGCCAGTGGGTGGCATTCCCGCGCTGGTCGGAGATGGAGCGCTCCGTCTTCAATATCGTTGTCGCCGGTCGTATTGTGACCACCGAAGACGGTTCTGAAGATGTCGCTATCATGATGGTTGAGGCCGGCGGTGGCGAAAACGAATGGGATCTCATTCAGGCAGGCGCCGTTGCACCGACTGAAGATGTTGTCGCTGACGGCCTCGAGGCCGCAAAGCCCTTCATTCGTGCGCTGTGCGAAGCCCAGATGAAGGTTGCAGAGGTTGCCTCCAAGGAAACCGCTGAATTCCCGATCTTCCTGGATTATTCCGATGAGCAGTATGCAGCAGTTGAGCAGTGGGTTGGCGATAAACTCGCCAAGGCGCTTCTCACTGAAGGCAAGCTCGCCCGCGAAGAGGCAGTCGACCAGGTTAAGGCCGATATGCTCGAAGCGCTGTCCGAGCAGTTCCCTGAGGGAGAAAAGGAACTCAAGGCTGCATTCCGTTCTCTGGAGAAGCAGACCATTCGTAACCGCACCCTGCGCGAAGAAATCCGTATGGACGGCCGTTCGCTGCGTACCATCCGCTCCTTGAGCGCCGAGGTCGAGGTTCTTCCTCGAGTCCACGGTTCGGCCCTCTTCCAGCGTGGTGAAACCCAGATTCTGGGCGTGACGACCCTGGCTATGCTCCGTATGGAGCAGCAGCTGGATAACCTTTCGCCCATCACGGCGAAGCGCTACATGCACCAGTACAACTTCCCGCCTTACTCGACTGGCGAAACCGGTCGCGTGGGTTCGCCCAAGCGCCGCGAAATTGGCCACGGCGACCTTGCAGAGCGCGCTCTCAAGCCCATGATTCCTTCGCGTGAAGAGTTCCCCTACGCAATCCGCCAGGTCTCCGAAACCATGGGCTCCAACGGCTCCTCTTCGATGGGCTCCGTGTGCGCATCGACACTGTCGCTGCTCCAGGCTGGCGTGCCGCTGCGCGCCCCCGTCGCAGGCATCGCAATGGGCCTCATGACCGGTGAAGTTGATGGCAAGCAGAAGGCCGTGACCCTGACCGATATCCTCGGTGCTGAAGACGGTTTCGGCGATATGGACTTCAAGGTCGCCGGTACCCGCGAGTTCATCACCGCCCTGCAGCTTGATACCAAGCTCGATGGCATCGACTCCCAGGTGCTGCGTGGCGCGCTGGCGCAGGCCCGCGACGCGCGTCTGCAGATCCTTGATCTGATGGAGCAGGCAATCGACGCCCCCGATGAGATGAGCCCCTACGCTCCTCGTATCATCACGGTCCAGGTCCCCGTCGACAAGATCGGTGAGATCATTGGCCCCAAGGGCAAGATGATCAACCAGATCCAGGAAGACACCGGCGCCGAACTCACCATTGAGGACGACGGAACTGTCTACATCGGCGCATCGACCGGCGAGGCTGCAGAAGCCGCACGCGCGATGGTTAACCAGATTGCCAACCCGCAGATGCCCGAGGTAGGGGAGCGCTTTGTGGGAACCGTCGTGAAGACGACCTCCTTCGGTGCTTTTGTTTCCCTGACCCCCGGCAAGGACGGCCTGCTGCACATCTCGCAGGTTCGTCGTCTGGTCGGCGGTAAGCGCATTGACTCTGTCGATGATGTCCTTCAGGTTGGCCAGCAGGTCGAGGTTGAGATCCACGAGATCGGCGACCGCGGCAAGCTCAGCCTTTACGCCGTCGTCGATGGCGAAACTGGCGAGCTCGAGGCCAGCGATGAACAGCCTCGCCGTCGCGAGCGTTCAGAGCGCCCTGAGCGTCGTGAACGCCGTGAGCGTCGTCCCCGTACGCGCACACGCCGTCGTCGCGATGATGACGAGGCCCCGGCATCTGAGGGCTCCGACGAGGAGTGACCTCGCGCTGAGGGCGCGTTAGACAACGCGTACTCACAACTTTTATGACGTGTGGAGCGAAGGAATTCCTTCGCCCCACACGTCATATTTATGCCTGTGCAACAGCATGTTCTTCGCTTTCAAGGTGTCATCTCAGTTATCTAAAAAAGGCAGTAATTATCGACGAATACCGTCGGAAAAAATTTGATTCTTTGGGCCTAAAGGCCCCCCGTTTTCATGTGAAGCCATTGATAGCGTTGTGGACGTGGCAGCGATTATTGCCTGTGACATATCGTGTTTTGGCACTGATGTATGTCTGCAGAAATTCACCGCCCCCAGTGGCGGGAAGCTGCACGAACAAGCCGCAATTATGGACGAATGTAGTCCAGGGTACGTGCGGTCTCACCCTAGTCCGATGAACTCTATTCTTCAGTGATAGAAAGGTCTTTCACATGTTGGGTTCTGCAGAGAGGAAAGCGAGCGACCTGAGCGCAGGTCACCGCATCTTCCTTCTGATCTTGGTCTCGATCGGTAGCTCGATCATTTACACTCCTGCCTATCTTCAGTACGTCTTCGAAGAACCACTGGGTAAGGCCCTCATCGCCTCGGGTGGTGCTACGACCGAAAACGTTGCCACCACGCTGGGTACGCTTCTGAGCGCATACGCTATGACCGCGCTTGTGTGCTATCTCCCCTCCGGTATTGTGGCGGATATCGTTCGCGTTCGGACCCTTTCGTGGGTCGGTTTCGGTCTGACTGCACTGCTCACCTTCTGGTACGCAATGTTCCCCTCGCTGACCACCATTCGCTTCCTTTTTGTCGCAATGGGCGTCACAACCATCCTCATTTGGTGGGGTATCCGTTACAAGCTTGTGCGCCTGATCTCTGATGAAAACGGCTACTCACGCAACATCGGTCTTTCTTATGCCTTCTATGGCCTTGCGGGTCTGATCCTGGGCTTCTTCAACTCGTGGCTGGTTGCCCACCTCGCATCGCGTGGTGACATCATCCCCATGCGTACCCTGCTCTTCATCTTGGGTGGCCTGATCATGGTTCTCGCCGTCCTCTCCTTCTTCTTCATCCCGAAGTTCGAAGGCGAAATTGGCTCCACCGAAGGCGGTTTCTCGGTGAAGCAAATCGGTCAGGTCTTGGCGAATCCTGTCGTCTGGCTGGCAGCTGCCACCTTATTCTTCGTCTACTTCTTCTACACCGGCGTCAACCAAACCACCGGCTACATGAACAAGGTCATGATGCTTGCTCCCGCAGTGGTCACCATGGTCGCAACCGTCCGTACCTACGGTATTTCCCTGGTCTCGGCTCCTTTCTTCGGATGGCTTGCTGAGAAGGTCGGCTCTCCTTCGCGTGTCATTGCAGTTGCGTCACTGTTGGTTGCAGTGCTTTTCGCTGGATTTGCCGTCCTGCCCTCGGGCGCGAACGCTATCCTCACCGCTGGATTGGTGATTCTCTTGGCGTTTATTGCCAACGGTGTCTTCGGTATTGTTTCCTCGCAGCTCACTGAAGGCAAGGTTGCTCCCGCGGTCTTTGGTACGGCCTCGGGCCTGCTCTCGGTCATCGGCTTCCTTCCCGATACCTTCTCCTACACCTGGTTTGGCTCAATTCGCGACGCCGCAGGTGACGCACAAGAATCGGCGTTCCATCAGATCTTCATGATTCTTGGCGGTGCAGCCCTTCTGGCCGCGGTTTGTGCGATCGCCCTGGTTGTGGTGATTCGTATTCGCGCGAAGAAGAACGTTGAGGCCTGAAAACCACGTATTGAGGAAGGAGGACGTAGTGGCACACAAGCTTGATGTTCCCAGCATGTGGAGCGAGCAGATGGGCGCCGTCGTTGCCAAGCAAAACGAGCTGGCAAAAGACGCGTACTCGACCGATCAGAGTATTGAAGAGATGCGACAGGCCTATCGCAGTGAACGTCGTTTCTGGAACGAGGGCGGTCCGCATGTGGAAAGCGCGGAAGACCGAATGGTCCCGACGCGCCACGGGAGTATCCCGGTGCGCCGCTACGTCCCCTTGGCCTCGGAAGAAGATAACAACAAATCTGCTCGTCCCCTGATTGTTTATATTCACGGTGGCGGCTGGTTGATCGGCGATGTCGATACCCATGATCGCATCACGCGGACGATTGCTTCGCTCACGGGGGCCATCGTCGTTTCGGTGGGCTATACGCTCTCTCCGGAAGCTCAATACCCGCAGCCGATCGAAGAAATTTCCGATGCCACTGACTACATTGTCCAGCACGCCCAGGAGTGGGGAATTGATCCTCACGATGTCTCCTTTTCGGGGGACAGTGCGGGTGCAAATATGGCATTCGGTGCGTTGCTCTACCTTCGTGATCATCTAAAAGCTGTGAACGCGCGGAGCATGCTGCTCTTCTACGGAGCATACGGGTTGCGTGACTCTCGATCGATGCGCCTGCTGGGCGGCCCCTGGGATGGGCTCACCGAAGCCGATTACGAGTACTATCTCAAGGCCTACCTTGGAGATCTTGAAAAGATTCGCGAACCCTACGTGAATATTTTGGATAACGATCTGTCTTCGCAAGTCCCTCCCTGTTTCATCGTGGCCGCAGGCTTGGATCCTCTCAAAGATGATTCCGAGGCGCTTCACGAACTGCTTGATATCGCGGGAGTGGATAACGAATTCGTTGTCTATCCGAAGGTCATCCATGCATTCCTTCATCACTCTCGGATGCTGGATGACACGATGGATGCGATGCGGCGGGCAGCTGACTTCTTCCATAACCACAAAATCTAAGAAACTCACACATTTCACATCACCGACGATAGGAAGTAAAAATGGACTTTTCACTGAGCGAAGACCAGCAATTGATGGTCGATGGATTCACCGAATTGATGGAGTCGCGTAACTGGGAGAAGTACTTCCAGGAATGCGATGAACGCTCCGAATACCCCCAGGAATGGGTTTCGGCAATTTGCGAGCTCGGCTTTGACCAGATCCTCCTTCCCGAGGAGAACGGTGGTCTGGGTGCCGATTGGGTGACGCTTACCGCCGCTTACGAGGCACTTGGTCGCGCCGGTGGCCCCACCTACGTTCTCTACCAGCTTCCCTGCTGGGATACCGTTCTGCGTGAGGGCACCGAGGAACAGAAGGAAAAGATCCTTTCCTTCGTGGGTACCGGTAAGCAGATGCTCAA
This sequence comes from Actinomyces sp. oral taxon 181, assembly GCF_018370895.1. NCBI lineage: Bacteria > Bacillati > Actinomycetota > Actinomycetes > Actinomycetales > Actinomycetaceae > Actinomyces > Actinomyces sp. oral taxon 181. The sequence goes on along the minus strand of NZ_JAGYZL010000003.1, from coordinate 192,988 downwards.
CTACGCAATGACCGAACCGAGTGCAGGATCCTCTTGGGATGATATGCGCACGACCTACACCCGTAAGGACGGCAAAGTCTACCTGAACGGTCACAAGACCTTTATTACTTCTTCCAAGTACGTGCCCTACCTGGTTGTTATGGCTCGCGATAGCGACAACATGGATACCTACACCGAGTGGTTTGTCGATATGTCTCTGCCGGGCATTACCAAGGAACCCCTGCACAAGCTGGGACTGCGCATGGACTCTTGCTGCGATATCTACTTCGATAACGTCGAACTTCGTGAAGAAGACCTCTTCGGAACCGAAGGAAATGGATTCCGTCGCGGAGTTGCCGACTTCGATCTTGAGCGTTTCCTTGTTGCTCTGACCAACTACGGCCAGGCTTACTGCGCCTTCGAAGACGCTGCGCGCTACGCCAACCAACGTGTCCAGGGTGGGCAGGCAATTGCTCGTCACCAGCTCATCCAGCTCAAGTTTGCTGACATGAAGGTTGCGCTCACCAATATGCGCAACATGCTCTACGAAATCGCCTGGAAGCACGATAACGGTCTGCTTGGTCGTGGTGACTGCTCGATGGCGAAGTACTACTGCGCACACGCAGCATTTGAAGTCGTCGACAATGCCCTGCAGGTTCTTGCAGGCGTCGGCATTACCGGTGAACACCGCGTCCAGCGTATGTTCCGCGACCTGCGCGTTGACCGCGTCAGCGGTGGTACTGACGAAATGATGATCCTTACCGCAGGCCGTGCAGCTCTGAAGGAATACCGCTGATCAGCGGGAGGTGTATCTGATGTCATTACCCGTTGATAAGCCGTCCTACGGTAACCTCGACGGCCTGAAGGTCGTTTACTCGGCAGTGGAGATTGCCGTTCCTACCGCGTGCGAAATCATGTCGGAGTGGGGTGCCGATATCACTTGGATTGAGAACACCTACAGTGGTGACTCTGTGCGTGATACCGAGTTCGTCAAGGAAATGGAACGACGCAATCAGCGCTCCATCTCGATGAATCCTTTCACGGATGAAGGAAAAGAGATTATCCGTGCGCTTGTTAAGGACGCGGATATCTTCATCGAGTCCTCGAAGGGTCCGGTATGGGCACGAAAGGGAATCACCGACGACTTCCTGTGGGAGGTCAACCCTCGCCTGGTCATTGTGCACGTTTCCGGTTTCGGTCATGTTGGTGATCCCAAGCGTGTTCACTCCGCGGCATATGATCTGACCGTCCAAGATTATTCGGGTTACGTCTACCAAAACGGTACCCCTGAAGAAGCAATGACGGCAGCTCCCTACACTGGCGACTACTTCAATTCGCTTATGGTGATCTCCTCTGCCTTGGCTGCGGTATTCCGTGCTCAGCGCACCGGAGAAGGTGAGTCGATCGACGTCGCAATGTATGAAACAATGCTGCGCGTCGGCGCCTACTACATGATCGACTACATGAATAAGGGAGTGCTCTACCCGCGTGCGGGTGCACGCCATCAGAACCTGTGCGCGATTGGCCAGTACAAGACCAAGGACGGAATCCTGGGCCTGTGCTGCTACGGTGTTCCTCAGAACAAGTACCTGCTTGAGGTCATTGGTCTGGGGGATCTGTGGGGAACAGAAGAGTACCCCGAGGACACCTCAGCGCTGTGGCTTGACGGCCCCAAGGCCTCGTTGATCGAACAAAAACTGGAAGAGTACCTGCTCACCCAGAACGTCGACGATGTTGAGGCAGATTTTGTTGCCCACAAGATCGCGGCTCAGAAGTGCTTGGATTTCGACGACCTCTTGGCCGAGGAACACACGAAACTGCGCGGAAACTTCATGGAGTGGGAGAACCGCGAAGGGGAGACGATCAAGGGCCTAAATACGGTTCCTCGTTTCGCGCATCGTCCCGGTGGCTTCTGGCGTCCAATGCCCGCATTGGGTGAAGACACTCGAGATGTCCTCCACCGCAGTGGTTTCTCGGATGAGGATATCGAGCGTTTCAAGGCCTCCGGTTCCATCAAGTTCGCCGAAGAGGACTGATTCGTGACCATTCGGGATGAGATTCACTCGCGCACGAATCTGCGCGACATCTGGGAGGATGCGGTTCATGCAGCCCCAGAACGCAGCTTCCTCATTTTTGAGGATGTGTGCGCTGGTGTGCGCGTGGAACGCACCTACCGTCAGACAGATGAACAAGTGAATCGATATGCGAATGCCCTACTTAAGCTGGGCTTTCGCAGCGGTGACCGCATTGCACTCTACCTGCCCAATAGCATCGAGTTCATCGAATGCTTCTTGGCGATCGCGAAGATCGGTGCGGTCATCGTTCCCCTAGACACGAAGGGAACTTCTTTTGAACTTGCGGGGCTGATCGATGCCAGTGGCGCTCGCGCGGTGATTTGTACCCGGGGGTGCTCGCTCACCCTTGACGAGGCCGTGCTGGCCTCGGGAGCTCAGGTGCTCTTGGTGGGAAGCGACGCAGGTGAGGAGGAGGGTTCTCTAGCTGCTCTCAGCCGGACTTGCTCGCCACAACTGGATTACGATCCGCAGCTTGAAGCACTGAGTCTTCTGGAAATTATGTTCACCTCTGGGACGACCTCATCTCCTAAAGGTGTCATGATCACGCATGCCAATGCCGTATTTTCAGGAAAATATGTCAATTGGGAACTGGCGATGACCAGTGATGATCGCTATGCGACATCCATGGTTGCCAGTCACGTGAACTTCCAGCTCTCAGCCTTCATTCCAGTCATTACAGCCGGAGCGACTCTGATTCTTCTCAGTCGATATAGCGCGCATCGTTTCTGGAAATCGGTGTGTCAGACCCGAGCGACTTTGGTCCAGGGGATGGCACTGATTGTCATGACCTTGCTTGCTCAACCCGTGGATCCAGAAGAACAGAACCACTGCGTGCGTCAGATGCACTATTTCCTGATCTTGTCTGATGAAGATAAAGAACGCTTTGAAAAGCGTTTTGCTGTTCCACTACTCAATAACTATGGGTCGACCGAGACCTTGGTTGGAGTTGTCACCGATCCGCCCGTGGGGGAGCGGCGGTGGCCTTCTGTGGGACAGGTTGGTCCGGACTACGAACTCAAGATTTGCGATGAATCTGGAGCAGAAGTACCGCAGGGGCGTAATGGTGAAATCTGCATTCGCGGCGAGATGGGAATCTCGCTCATGCAGGGGTACTGGAAGCGCCCCGATGCGACTGGGGAGGCAGTCATCGATGGGTGGTATCACACCGGTGACTGGGGATACGTTGACCCTGATGGATGGCTTTTCTTCGTCGATCGGCGGCATGACCTCATCAAGCGCAACGGTGAGTCGGTGGCCTCGGGTGAAATTGAAAATCTTCTACGCCAAATCCCCGAAGTGAGTGACGCGGCGGTTGTTGGAGTTCGCAACCCTATTCGCGGGCAAGATATTCATGCCTTCCTTACCCTCTACCCGGGTAAGGACCTGAGCCCTGACAGTGTGTTGGAGTTTTGCCGCCAACGACTGTCCTCCTTCAAAGTTCCCAACGAGGTACGAATCATTGATGAGCTGCCTCGCGGTGAATACGGCAAAGTCAACAAAGAATTACTCAAAACCCTGTGAAAGGAACAGGCATGGCAATCAATACGGATATGGTCGGACAGACCTTCGGTCCTTTCGTCCGCGACTACACTTTCCGTGATCTTGAGCTCTTTGCTCTTGGTTGCGGTGCAGGTATCGATGGCAAGGATGGCCTCGAATACCTCAACGAGCACGACGAACGTAATCCTCAGCTCAAGGTTCTGCCCATGTTTGGTGCGATGCTCATCGTGGATTCCGAGGTCACTCGCACTATTGACTACGGCTACAACTATGCGGGCTCCCTGCACTGGGGCTTCGATATCCGCTTCCATCAGCCGATCACCAAGATGAGCGATCACTTGGAAACCATGGTTCGCCTTGAAGGGCTCTATGACCGTGGTGAGGGTCGTGGTCTGCTCGCTCAGCATATTGGTGACACCTACGATTCGGACGGCAACCTGCTTTTCACGAACGAATCTTGGGACTGCCTGATTTACGACGGCGGTTGGGGTGGGCCCAAGCCTCCCAAGGACATCGTTGAGATGCCAGAGCGTGAGGCTGATGTCGAGGTTGTTGAGCGTATTCCTGAGAACCAGGCCTTGATCTACCGTCTGTCGGGAGACTACCACCCGCAGCACATCGACTGGGATTATGCAGCTGAGAACGGTGAGCCTCGTCCCATTCTTCACGCAATCTCTTACGCGGGTGTTGTCATGCGTCATGCAATTAACGCTTTTGTTCCCGGAGAACCCGAGCGCATCACCCGTTTCAAGACCCGTATTACTTCGCCGGTTCTACCTGGTAGCACTCTGAAGACGAAGCTGTGGAAGGTCGCAGAAGGCGAGCTTCGTTTCCAACTGGTAGACGAGGATGCCGATGTGACCGGTGCGAAGCCTCACCTGAACTGGGGGATTATCGAATACCGCTGAAGTAATCTTGAAAGCATAGATGCATGATCACACGATGATCCGCGGCTCTGCTATCGAGGTGTTAGAGGAGATACACGCAGTGAAAAAGGAAGTAACAGATCTCGAAGATCTGGATATGTCGGGTGTGCTATGGCGCATCATCGCATTTTCCAGTGGTGGTCCGTTCCTTGAAGGCTATGTTCTAGGAATTATTGGCGTGGCGCTTTCACGCCTGGGTACCGATATCGAGATCAGTAATTCCATGTCGGGCTTGCTGGGAATTGCTGCGTTGGTTGGGCTTTTCTTGGGAGCTGCGGTCGGAGGATGGGTGACGGACCTCATTGGTCGTCACAAGATGTTTATTCTCGACCTGATTGTCATTGTCGTTTTGTCGGCACTGTGTGCCGTCGTTACGTCTCCTCTGCAATTGGTGGTTCTGCGCTTCCTCATCGGTGTGGCAATCGGCGCCGATTATCCGATTGCCACATCGATGATCGCGGAGTTTTCACCCCGCAAATATCGTGCAATGTCGATGGGCATGATCGCTGCCGCATGGTACCTTGGCGCCAATGCCGCGGCTCTTGTTGGCTACGCTCTTTACGAGACTCCTCACGGCTGGCGGTGGATGCTTGCATCGTCTGCGATTCCGGCAGTACTCATCCTTATCGGACGTTGGGATATCCCAGAATCTCCCAGGTGGTTGGCATCGAAGGGCCGTCAAGAAGAGGCCGATCGTGTTGTCATGAAACTCTTCGGTGAAAATGTCCGCCTTCCTGTGCAAGAGATTGCTGAAAAAACCGAGTTTAAGAAGATCTTCAGCGGTGTTTATCTGTGTCGAGTGATCTTCGTTGGTGTGATTTGGCTCTGCCAGGCAATTCCGATGTTTGCTCTCTACACCTATGGCCCAACAATCGTTGGTTCCATCGGCCTGGGAGAGGGACGCAATTCGCTGATTGGCGAACTTGTTATCGGCACCTTCTTCATGCTCGGTACATTCCCCGCAATGTACTTGGCTGAACGCGTGGGGCGTCGCCCGCTCATCATCTGGTGTTTCTTCGGTATGACGATTGCGCTTGGTCTGATCGGTTTCTTCCCGCAGGGGGGAATCGTTCTGGTTTCCATCTGCTTCATTGCTTACGCGCTTCTTGCTGGCGGTCCGGGCAACCTCGAGTGGCTCTATCCCAACGAGCTCTTCCCAACCTCCATTCGTGCCTCGGCAATGGGCGTTGCTATGGCTCTGAGCCGAATCGGCACCGTCTACTCAATGTTCGTCCTTCCGGCATTTATCGCCGATTACGGGATCTCTACGACCATGCTTGCCGGTGCCCTCATTTCAGCTCTTGGATTTGGTGTTTCCTTCGCTTGGGCCCCCGAAACCAAGGGACTGAGTTTGGACGTTACAGGATCAGCGGACTTCAAGGGGCGCTAAACGATGTATCGCATTGATTCAGTGGTTGTGAGCGCGTACCGCACGAATTGCTACGCGCTAACGAATGAAGGTGGGACGATTATTGTCGACCCGGGCGACCAGGCGAACTTCCTCCAGCAATGGACGCGGGACTTAGACGTCGTTGGTATTGTGCTCACCCACTGCCATTGCGACCACATTGGGGCAGTTAATGAGCTTGTCGCTCAACACGGGTGCTGGGTTGCCTGTGGAGCTGCAGACGTTGCTGGAACGCGCGACTTACACCTGTCTGGATTCGATGCCGAAGGTGTCGACTACGTCGTGGATCACGTTGATCGGCCTTTGAAGGAAGGCGATGCCATTGAGTGGGGGAGCGATTGCCTTGAGGTGATCGATACCCCGGGACACACCCAGGGACATATCTGCCTGATTGATCGTGCCAATTCGATCCTCTTCAGTGGTGACATGCTATTTGCTGGAACGATTGGACGGACTGATTTCCCTGGGGGAGACCAAGCGCTTATGGCCACTTCCTGCGCGAAGCTCGCAGAGGTTACTCAGGATCTTCGCGTACTTCCCGGGCACGGTCCCGCCACCACTTTGGCAGCAGAAAAGGCGCAGCTCATGCACTGGGCACGCGTTCTTTGCCCGCGTGAAATGGTTCAGGATACTGCGCGTAATGACGAATTGAGATTGCCATGAAGCTGATCGTCAATCAAAGCTTCAAGGTAACGCGGAACCTTCAGCATGAAGCAGTCGATGTAGTCATCGGGCAGGCAGAAGGTTCGCATCAGAACCGAGCCTTCAACCGCGTCAAGCAGGCGGGTAACCGACAATGTGTCCTTAATCTGCCCCGCGCTCTTGAACTCCCACAAGCGCGTGCGAATTGCACCCAAGGGGGTAATGAAAATCTGGTTGTGAATCAGTGCGATCGTCGGATCGTTTGTTTCACCGGCCTCGACGAACAGGCGACGAACTGCCCGACGATTCGGGCCAAGGTACTCGCGAAGGCGGAATTCGGCCTCGTTCATCAAAACTTCCCGCGCGCTATTCCCGTGTGGGCCAGGGCAACGAACCAATCGCGCGAAGGCGTCCTTCAGGAGGTCATCGCGGGTTTCCCAGCGTGTGTAAATGCTGGATTTGCCCACTCCGGCAGCGCTGGCGACCTTGGTCAGGTTGAAAGCAGCCCAGCCGACCTCTCCGTAGAGTGTCAGGGCGCTTTCGATGATCTTGGCTTCGACCACTTCATTGCGTGGCCGACCAACTTTGGGCGCGTCTTGTCGAGGATTCGGCACGACCTGCACCTTTCTTTCATAGCTGCTGGTAAGCGCCATATTACTCGCACCTTGCGGGTTAATGCGTGCGCTTTTCGGGAGCTGAGAAAACTTGGGGAGACTTCCCTGTATCTATCCGAAAACAACACTCAAGAGAGAAGGACACGATGAGTATCGTTGTCGCGTATAAGTACGCTGCGAACCCGCAGGATACAACCGTGGGTTCTGATGGTGTCGTTGACTGGTCGCGCGCGAAGGCTGCGGTGAGTGAATACGACCCTGTTGCCATTCAGGTGGCACGCACTGTTGCAGATGCTAAGGGCGAAGAGCTCGTTGGTATCTCCGTAGGAGACGCACAAGTGTCCTCCTCAATGGCAAAAAAGGCTGCTCTTTCGCGCGGATTCGACCGTGCGTTGGTCGTCGCCGATGATGCCGTTCGTGATCTGAATGCCACTGCGGTTGCAGGAGCGCTTGCCGCTCTGGTTCGCAAGGTTGAAGGCGCGAATATCCTCTTGACCGGTGACTCTTCGATTGATGAGTCCGCCAAGATGATGTCTGCTCTGGTCGCAGGTTACTTGGGATGGCCCTGTTTCCAGGAGGTTTCTGCGGTCGAGGCCAACGGGGACGGATGGACCATCACGCAGGCTACCGCGTCTGGAACTCGAACGATTGCTGTTGAGGGCCCTGTCGTCGTTGCCGTGACGACAGATGCTGCGACCGTCAAGGTTCCCGGCATGAAGGATGTTCTGCAGGCTGGAAAGAAGCCGATGGACACCGTTGCTCTTGCTGATCTGGGCATCGAGCCGATTTCCGTTGAGGTCACCGGCCGCCTGCGCCCGGTTGCTCAGGAACGTAAGAAGGAAATTCTCAGTGGTGACGACGCCGCTGTGAAGCTGGTTGAGGCGCTGCGTAGCGCTGGTGTGCTCTGAGAAAGGACTTGGACAATGACTAACGCATGGATCATTACGACATCGAATCAGATTGCGTCCCTCGTCGAGGCCGCACGCGCGATCGGTCCCGTTACCGTCATCGCTCTTGGCGACGAGGCCACCGGCATCGCTGGCGTTGACCGCGTTGTGACCATCGGTCGTGGAAGCAACGCGCCTCTTGAGGCTTTTGCTCCCGCGGTGAACGCTGTGTTGGAAGGCGCTGGCGCAGATATTATCTTTGCCGCGAACCGTCCCGTTGAGCGTGTCCTTGCCGGTGCTGTTGCCGCGCGCCTTGGCCTTCCCCTCATCAACGGTGCGCTCCGCGTTTCCGCTGGCGAGGCCGAACTTTCGCGTTTTGGTGGCCTGACACAGGAAAGCATTTCCTTCACCGGTGGTGCTGTTGTCGTCCTCGAAGGTGGAGCCCCCGTTGAGGGTGCGGAAGTTGCGCCCGAGGCCGGTTCGGAAGAACACTACGAGGCAAGCGTGAGCGCCGTGGAGCCCGCTGGCTCGGGCCCCGCCAACCTTGCTGCTGCACGTCGCATCGTCGCAGCCGGTCGTGGCTTCAAGGCCGAGGAAGATCTGCAGATTGCCCGCGACCTAGCCGCGGCGCTGGGCGCCGAGCTGGCGTGCTCCCGTCCTTTGGCTGAGGGAACCGCATGGCTGTCCAAGGACCGCTATGTTGGTGTTTCGGGCATGCACGTTGCTCCGGATCTGTACCTTGCCGCCGGTATTTCCGGTCAGGTTCAGCACACCTCGGGCATGTCCGATTCGAAGGTCGTCGTTGCCGTCAATAGTGATGCCAATGCTCCGATCTTTGAGGTTGCTGACTACGGAATCGTGGGCGACCTCTATGATGTCCTGCCTGCGATCACCGCAGCACTTTCCTGAGGAAGAGTATGTCTGAAGAAGTAGAGGTCGATTTCGAGGTCATCGTCATCGGTGGGGGTGTAGCCGGTTGTGTCGCCGCCTACACTCTTGCCGGACAAGGACACGAGGTCCTTCTCATTGAGCGTGCGATGGAACCCGGTTCCAAGAATCTCTCGGGTGGTGTTTTCTACTGCCGAGTAATGGAACAGGTCTTCCCGGACTTCATTCATGAAGCTCCTGTAGAACGCCGAATCACACGTAATATCGTCAGCCTGCTCAATGAAAAGTCTGCCGTCAACATTGACTACTGGGATCAGCGTCTTGCTGAGCCCGCCAATGCAGTCACAGTGTTGCGTGCAAAGCTTGATTTGTGGCTGAGCGAGAAGTGCGAGGAAGCCGGTGTCACCGTGATGCCGGGTGTGAAGGTTGACTCACTCATCATCGAAAACGGACAGGTTGTTGGTGTTCGTGCCGGAGAAGATGAGCTGCGCTCCCACGTTGTGGTTGCCGCAGATGGGGTGAACTCTTTCATTGCCCAGCAGGCGGGAATCCGCGCTAAAGAGCCGAAGAAGCACCTTGCAGTGGGTGTGAAGTCGGTGATCGCTCTTCCCGAGAAGGTCCTTGAAGATCGCTTCAATGTGCGCGATAACTGCGGTGCAGCATACGCCATGGTTGGGGATGCGACGCAGGGTGTTGCAGGTGGAGCTTTCATGTACACCAATAAAGATTCCGTCTCTATTGGTGTTGTCATGCGTCTGGATGATTTGGAAGCATCGGGCTTGTCCTCTTCGGATGTCCATGATCACCTGCTCACTCATCCGGCAATTGCTCCTCTTCTTGAAGACGGCGAATTGCTTGAGTATGGGTGCCACCTGACCATCGAAGATGGGCCTCAGATGGTGACCCACGATCTCACCCGTCCAGGTTTGGTGATTATTGGTGATGCAGCTGGATTCACTCTTAACACTGGTTTGACCATTCGAGGGATGGATCTTGCTGCGGGTTCTGCGCTCGCGGCTTCAACGGCGGTTCATGCTGCCCTTGAATCCGGTGATTTCTCTCAGGCAGCGATGGATCGTTACCTCAGTGAGTTGAAATCTTCCTTCGTCGGGCAGGACATGCAGACCTACGCGAAGGCCCCTGCTTTCCTTGAGCGTCCCCGTATGTACAAGGACTATGGACGCCTTGCTGCAGAGGTTTTCTACGGAGTCTTCAACCATGATCTTCGCCCGCGTCGCCACATCATGAAGGTCGCGATGGATGCGTTCAAGGCTTCTGGCCTGCGTTTGCGTGATCTCATCAGTGACGGCTTGGCAGGTATCAAGGCATTGTGAGGCAGGAGGAACAATGAGCACATTGAAAATTGAGAGTGTTCCCGCGCGTCTTTCGCGTAACACTTACAACCTTGACGAAGAAGAATCTCATATCGAGGTCGACCAGGAGCGCGCTCGTGCTACCGGCGCCGGCAAGCTCTTGGAGCGAATCTGCCCAGCACGTGTGTACTCGGTAGAAGAGGACGGGAGTGTTGGGGTGGAATATGCCGCATGCCTCGAGTGCGGTACCTGCTTGGCTCTTGCCCCTGAAGCTGTTCTGAAGTGGCACTATCCCAGGAGCGGTTTCGGAATCATGTTCCGGGAAGGCTAAGAGCTTCTCCTTGAAGTGGTGGGTTGAAAGAGTTTGCTTTCAACCCACCACTTTTGTTTCATCTCTTGAATTCATGATTGCCGCAATGCAATCGGCGATATTTCCGCGGGTGAGGGAGTGGCCCTCTGCAGAAGCACTTCCTACGCGTAGTGGACGCCATTCAAGTGACGCCGTCCTTCGCTCTCCATGGAGTTTTCTGGTACCAAGAGCATTCAGATGAACCTCGAATATAGGAAGAGTCCGAGGTACTGGAATGCTTTGAGCTATCGGAAACAATCGATGCCTATCGGTATCTGTATCCGTCCGCGCCGCATGTGCTTCGGCGTCGATGTATGTACACGAGGGAAAATGAGCACTTCGACATATGAGGAGAGAATGTAGGTGTGATCGTTTCGCGCGCATGACAAGCTCTGTGAAATCTTCTACACACAGGTCTTTGGCGGAGTCATGAGCGGGGGAGAGGAGCAATGCTTCCATGCCGTTTTGCCCGAGTTCCTGGGCAAAAGGGAGAAGGAAAGAACAGGCAGCGTGTTCCACTTCTTTGCGCGCGCCTAAAAGACCAACACCAACAATGTTTTGATATCCCAAGCGAAGTGCTTGAGCAGAAGGGTCGACGGCATATCCCAATACTCTAGCCGCCTGGTGAACTCGCTGGGTTAAGTGCTCGCTGACTTTGACCTTTCCTCTGAGGACGTGCGAAACGGTTCCGACAGATACTCCAGCTAGACGCGCAACGTCGGAAATCGTCGGTGTCGTGGACATAAAAGCCTCCTCTCCTGTGGCCTTTACTGTGCCGCAACCGCCCTTCTTTCCACTCTAGGAAGCAGAAACTGTGGAAACACGCCGGGTATCGTGCATCCTGTGGATCAATCACACTGCGGGTGCAAAGTTCACCTATTAAGCTGTGACTACTTGGAGCGAGGAGGAAGAATGCTTCGACGTTTGACAGACGCAATTGTCTGCGCAGTGCTTTTGGTTCTGGATATTCTGGCGTGGCTGATCGTCAGCACATTCTCAAGTCTTGATCATTCGGAGCCAGGTCGAATTGCCTCGGTCTCTCTCAGTGCCTTGATTATCGTTGCTGCTCCAGCACTTGCGACCTGTATGGTTGCTGCGATCGCACGACTGGTGACCAGCACTTCGGCTCGTGTTTTCTATTCGTGGAGTCTTTTCGTCAGTGCTGTGGCCGGAGTGTTCAGCTATCTGACGGCTATGGTGTCCTCCTTCCAAGGAATGGAAGTTGGCCTGCGCTGGATGGCTTGTTTCTTTGCAGTTCAAGCGATCGTCAGCCTTATTCTCCTTATCGTTGGCTTGACCGGTGGAATTCCTCGAACGGCTGAGGAAGCACGCGCTCTGCATCAGGCGACGCACCCAACTGCTTTGTCTTCGACTCAGAAGGAGTCATCTTCGGCAAGCTCCACTTCTTCTCACGAGGCTACAACTTCCGCCTCAGCAAAGACTCCAGCTGCCGCTGGCATGGCTTCCCCGACTGCAGGCAAGACTGCCACCGCCGCTCAGGGCACAGAAGGACATCAGGCAAGCGCGTCCTCGGCAACAGAAAAAGAGACACATTAATGACAACTGAGGGTTTCCGCCAGCTTCCGCTGGAAACAACGCATGGCGTTGAAGAATGGGAGGACTCGGGGGCGCTTGTTCAACGAAGCGTTCTGCCTAATGGCCTTCGGATCATTACTCAAAAGGTGCCGGCAACACGTTCACTGGCACTGAGCTGGTGGGTTGGGGCTGGTTCGCGAGACGAGGATGAGGTGAGTGCCGGATCGACCCACTTCCTTGAACACCTCCTCTTCAAAGGAACCGCGCAGAGAAGTGCCTTTGATATCGCCGAAGCATTTGATGCGGTTGGCGGTGAGTCCAATGCGGAAACCGGAAAAGAACACACAAACTATTGGGCGCGTGTACTGAGCGAAGACGCGCCAATGGCCGTTGAAGTATTGGGAGACATGATTTCTGCCTCCCTGATCGATCCAGAAGAGTTTGAGATCGAACGCGGGGTCATCCTCGATGAGCTCGCGATGTCAGAAGACAATCCTCTCGAGGTTGTCCACGAGGCTTTCCAATTGGCAGTGTTTGGCGATAACTCTTTGGGACGTCCGGTTGGTGGAAGTGCCCAAACGATTCGCGCCGTTGAACGGGACCATGTGTGGGACTACTATCGCCGGGTTTACGCGCCCTCCTCGCTGATTGTTGCCGCAGCAGGGGATGTGAACCACGATGAACTTGTCGAGCAAGTACAGCGCTCCTTGCATCCTACGTGGGCAAAAGAATTAGAGGAGCAGCGAGTTCCGCGTCCGAGGCGTTCGACGCAGGGATCGTGGTCGTCCGCTTGTGAACCGGTCCGCTCAACGCGCCACCGTCATATTGAACAATCACATGTCATTGTTGGTGGCCCATCGATGCGTGCCGGTGACGATCGACGTCCCGTGATGTCGGTTTTGCTTTCTATTCTGGGCGGCTCGATGTCTTCGCGACTCTTCCAAGAGATCCGCGAGAAGCGTGGCTTGGCCTATACGACATATGCCTTCGATTCCCCCTATTCGGATGCGGGAGCCTGGGGAATGTATGCCGGGACAGCACCAGAACGAGCTTCCGAGGTTGAAAAGCTCATGCAGGCGGAGCTTGAAAAGCTGGCCGCAACTGGCCCGCGCGAAGACGAGCTTGCTCGCGTTCGCGGACAGCTGCGCGGAGGTATGGCACTGGGGTTGGAAGATACGCTTTCTCGCATGTCCCGCTTGGGACGCGCTGAGCTGAGTGGTCGTTACTTCAGTGTTGATGCTGCGCTTGCTCGAATCGAAGCGGTCCAAGCTGAAGATGTTTGTGGTCTTGCGCAGGAGCTTGCGAGGCGATGCGTCTTCACTGCTGAAGTGGTGCCGGAGGATCGTGCGTGACTAAACGAAGCGTTCGCCCAGCAACTTCCAGTGATGCCGCTGCCATTGCTGCAATGGCCCAAGAATTCTTCACTGAAGTCTTTAATGCCTGTGCGCTGCCTGCAGCGCATCCGCTTCGTGCACAGGTTCTGACGCAGACACGTCAGATGTGGGAAGAAACTCTTGCTGGAAACAGGCCGATGCAGGGGCAGACCTTGGTTGCTCTTGAAGAACAGACTCCCGTTGGTTTCATTGCATATTCGCATGCCCCCGCTCTGGAACTTGAGCAGCCGCCAGGACGCGTCATTCCAGAAGGGCAAGAAATCAGCAGCCTCTACGTGCACCGTAGTTTTAGGCGTATCGGACATGCATCGCGTCTGCTAGCAGCTCTTGTGGATACCCTCCACCCGGAGTCAATGCGGTTGTGGGTTGCACCAGAAGATACTCTGACTATTCGCTTCATCCAAGGATGCGGATTTTCTCCCGCGGGGATGCGTCGTCACTTTGTTTTCGACTCGGAAATCCCTGCGGCTCGGGATGAACACCTGTGGTGGGCATTGCGTTCTTAAAGCGGTCACATCAGGCCTCTGAAGGCTAGACGTGGCACACTTATTGCATGATGCCTCTTTACGACAACCTGCCTGAACCCGCGCCTCTGAAGAAGGGGAATCTCAGGATTGTCCCGCTGGGTGGCCTGGGTGAGGTCGGCCGCAATATGAATGTTTTGGAATTTGGTGACAAACTCCTGGTTGTCGACTGCGGCGTTCTTTTCCCTGAAGAGTCTCAGCCTGGGGTCGACCTGATTCTGCCCGATTTTTCGTGGATTGAAGACCGTCTTGACGACATCGTCGGCATGGTTTTGACTCATGGGCATGAAGACCACATCGGCGCGGTTCCATATCTGCTCAAACTCCGCGAAGATATTCCGATTTATGGGTCCGACCTGACTTTAGCTTTTGTTGAGCCCAAGCTTCGTGAGCATCGACTTTCTGCCGAAAACCTTCATGTTGTCGAAGAAGGAGACCGCCAAGCAATTGGTCCCTTCGATTGCGAGTTCGTTGCGGTTACCCACTCTATTCCAGACGCACTTGCTGTTTTCGTTCGCACCCCCGCAGGTAAAGTCCTGATCACTGGTGACTTCAAGATGGACCAGCTGCCTCTTGACCACCGCTTGACAGACCTTCGCTCTTTCGCGCGTTTTGGTGAAGAAGGCGTGGACTTGTTCATGGTGGACTCAACGAATGCCGAAGTGCCCGGCTTCGTTACCCCAGAACGCGAGATTGGCCCGGTCTTGGATCAAGTTTTTGCCGAGGCAACAGGTCAGATCATTGTCGCTTCTTTTGCTTCGCATGTTCACCGTGTCCAGCAGGTCATCAACGCAGCTGCACATCATGGTCGCAGTGTTGCCTTGGTTGGCCGTTCTATGGAACGGAATATGCGTATCGCTCAGGAGAAGGGGTACCTCACAATTCCTGAGGGACTCATTGTCGATTCCAATGAGATTTCTTTGCTTCCTCCCAATCAGAGGGTGTACATGGCAACTGGGTCTCAAGGAGAGCCAATGGCCGCCCTTTCTCGAATTTCGCAGGGATCGCATCGCTTTGTCAGTATTGAACCCGGCGATACGGTGATTTTCGCGTCTTCCTTGATTCCGGGTAACGAGAACTCGGTGTACCGCGTCATTAACGACCTCACGCGTTTGGGCGCAAAGGTTGTTCACCAAGCGAATGCTAAGGTTCACGTTTCCGGCCACGCGGCCTCGGGAGAACTGATCTACTGCTACAACATTGTTCAGCCGAAGAACGTCATGCCGATCCACGGGGAGATTCGCCACTTGGTCGCCAATGGTCAATTGGCAGTGCTCACCGGCGTCAAGCCGGAAGACGTTGTTCTTGCTGAAGATGGCGTTGTCGTCGATCTCGAAGATGGACATGCCAGAGTCGTCGGTGCGGTTCCGTGTGAGTACATCTACGTTGACGGTTCCTCTATCGGAGAGATCTCCGAAGATGAATTGGCCACTCGACGCACCCTTGGATCTGAAGGCTTTGTGAGCGTTTACGCGGTTGTTGAGGGTGAGTCGGGGATGGTTCTTGCACCGCCGACAATTCGCGCAATTGGGATGGCCGAAGATTCCTCAGTTTTTGACGAGATTCTTCCCGACGTCACCGCAGCCCTCGAAGAGGCCGCTTCCGGCGGAAATGTTGATGCACACGTCCTTCAGCAGGCGATGCGTCGCGTTATTGGTCGCTGGGTTGGCCGTCATTTGCGTCGACGCCCCATGATTGTTCCAGTTGTCGTCCTGCAATAGTGGGTGGGACTTGAGTACACCGATAGAGACACGAGCGTAAGGTACGGTAGAAGCATGACCGGGCGTTTTATCTCGACCTATTCGATTGTGCTCTCTCTTCCCATGCGTATTTATCAGCTGCCAGAACGGGGAGGCTCCGTTCACGCAGCTGCAGCAACCTCGCTTCCAGCGGGTGGTTTCACGGCTTTGTCTGCTGTGTCAAAGCTCGGTGTCTATACCGCGACCGCTTCGCCCCTGGGGACCGGTCCCAATTCGTATATGGTTCGTCAACTCCTCCATGAAGCACGAGTGAAGGTTCTTCTTCCCGAACTTGTCGGTGACATTGGCGTTGCGATTCAGCTGGTCGAAGCCGATGGTTCGATGACCTCGATTGTCACTACGGGGGTGGAATCAGAACCTTCGCGTGAATCCTTGGATGCCTTGGAGATCCGCGAAGGGGATCTAGTTCATGTATCGGGCTCAGATCTGGCGAATCCAACAAGTGCAGAAATCCTCACTGGATGGGCCGTGAATCTTCCCGAAGGCGTTACCCTGGTAGTTTCCGTTTCCCCTGCTGTCGCTCAGGTCCCAGTGTCCGTATGGCCACGTTTACTGGGGCGCGCGGACGTTGTCTCAATGAATATTCGCGAGGCCGCGACTCTGTCTGACATTCTTGCTCCCTATGAGCACGGAACTGGAGTTCGCGGAGTCATGCGTCCTGACGCGGTCTTCGTTCGTCGTCTGGGCGTTATGGGCTGTGAACTGCAACTTCATGCTGATGAACCCAGGATTTCGATCCCCGCGTATGAATCCGCGACGGTTGATACCGCCGGGGTGGGGGATACCCACATCGCCACTATGTGTGCGGCACTTCTTCTGGGATATGATTTTGTTGAAGCAGCACGAATGGCGAATGCGGCTGCTGCGATCACCATTTCTCATGAGTCGGCTCTTCCTGTTCCAAGCTGGGAGCAGATCCGAGAAGTTATGAAGAACGGGCATGTGTGACGCACTCGGAAGAGGCTTTCGCGGCGTGCCTAAGCCTTTTCGCGGGTATGCGGCGGTAGCGTTTTTCCTACCATGGCACGAAAATCCCCATCTTCAGTATCTTCGAAATCTTCTTCACGAGCCGGGAAGTCCACTGCGACCCCGGGGCTTCTCGCGCGCGTATTTTCCGGGATCGGACGCGGTATTCTTGCGATGATTCGAGCATGGCGCGCGACCGATGCTCAGGTGAAACGCGATGCGCTTGCGTTCATTGTCGTGGCGGTTGCCGTTCTGGTCGCACTGCGTGAGTGGTTTGGTATTTCGGGGCAAGCGGGGGATTTCATTCACCTGTGTGCAGCGGGCTTTGTTGGGATTTTCTCCGTCGTTTTGCCCATTATTTTGGTCGCCTTCTCTGTTGAGCTAGTTCGTGTCCGCTCAGGAAATTCAGCCTTGCCTCACCGCGTCGCAGGTAGCCTTGGTGTTGTCCTTTCTTTGACCGGTCTTGTTCATGTCAGCAAAGGTAACCCCGCTTTTGACTCTGCTATCTCGATCGAGAATGCGGGTGGAATCCTCGGTTGGTTTATTGCTCGGCCTCTGGTTCTCATGCTGTCGTCGTGGGGTGCGGCGGCACTCTTGATTCTTCTTTTCCTCTACTCGATCCTTTTAGGGACGCGTACGCAGGTTGCGCAGGTTCCGACCTTGGTCCGTGAATGTGTTGACCGTCTTGCTAAGCGGACGAGGCCAGAGGAAAGCGATCCGGCAGCGCGAGCGCGTGAAGAGGCGCGTCGTTCCCTTGCTGCTGGCGATGATCCTTTCTTGGATTCCTATGACGGCGATGAACACTTCCGCCGGGCAGTGGAATCTGAGCCCCAAGAAGATGTTCCTTCCCGGGTGGATACGCAGCGCACTCGGGTGATGCCTGCCTCAGCGCCGCATGTTCCCGAGGGACAGCCCGCTTCCTCGGCGATGGATGCGCCAACGGAGGCAATGCAGGTTCCTGCTCTTTCGGTCACCGAAAATATCGAGGACCAGGCCGACCCTGAGCCGCCTGCTCATACTGAAGAGCCTGCAGGTGGATTCCAAGCGGAACTGGATGAGAACCTCTCCTATACGCTTCCTTCAAGCGAGCTTCTTGTGCGCGGTGCTCCCCATAAGACTCGCTCGGCGGTCAATGATCAAGTCGTGCAGGCGTTGCGTCAGGTCTTCGCAGAGTTCAATGTTGATGCCCAAGTGACTGGCTTCTCTCGCGGCCCAACAGTGACACGTTACGAAGTGACCTTGGGGCCAGGCGTGAAGGTTGATCGCCTGACAAACCTTTCGAAGAATATTGCCTACGCTGTGGCCTCGGCAGACGTGCGAATTCTCGCTCCGATTCCCGGAAAATCGGCGATCGGTATTGAGATTCCGAACTCGGACCGAGAAACTGTCGCGCTGGGAGATGTTCTTCGCTCTGGCGCTGCTCAGCGTAACCAACATCCCCTAGTTGTCGGTGTTGGTAAGGATGTTGAAGGCGGCTACGTCGTTACCAACCTGGCGAAGACCCCGCACCTTCTGGTTGCTGGCCAGACTGGTTCCGGTAAGTCGTCATTCGTGAATTCGATGATTACCTCGATCATGATGCGTGCGACGCCCTCGCAGGTTCGCATGATCCTGGTCGATCCCAAGCGAGTCGAATTGACGATCTACGAGGGTATTCCGCACCTGATTTCCCCGATCATCACCGATCCGAAGAAGGCCGCTGAAGCGCTTGAATGGGTCGTGAAGGAAATGGATGCGCGCTACGACGATCTTGCGACATATGGCTTTAAGCATGTTGATGATTTCAACAAGGCTGTGTCTGCAGGCCAAGTGAAGGCTCTTCCGGGTCTTAATCGTGAATTGCGACCCTATCCCTACTTGCTGGTCGTTGTCGATGAGCTCGCGGACCTGATGATGGTTGCCCCCCGCGATGTTGAAGCTTCGGTTCAGCGTATTACCCAGCTTGCGCGCGCAGCTGGTATTCACCTCGTCCTTGCAACTCAGCGTCCTTCCGTTGATGTTGTCACCGGTTTGATTAAAGCGAATATTCCTTCGCGTTTGGCATTTGCGACCTCATCTTTGGCTGACTCTCGAGTGATTTTGGATCAGCCTGGTGCGGAGAAGCTCATCGGTCAAGGTGACGCCTTGTACCTTCCTTCTGGCGCAAGTAAACCGATGCGTGTTCAAGGTGCCTGGGTTACTGAATCTGAAATTCATTCGATTGTTTCCCACGTTAAAGAACAGATGCAGGCTCAGTACCGTCCGGATGTTCTTGCCCCCGCGAAGACCGCCAAGGTTGCCGAGGACATTGGTGACGATCTTGATGATCTCTTGGCCGCAGCTGAGCTGGTTATTTCAACTCAGCTGGGTTCGACCTCGATGCTGCAGCGAAAGCTTCGCGTTGGTTTTGCGCGAGCAGGGCGTCTGATGGACCTCCTGGAATCGCGTGAGATTGTTGGTCCTTCTGAAGGCTCGAAGGCGCGCCAGGTATTGGTAGCTCCCGAACAGCTCCCCGAAATTTTGGCCATGCTTAGGGGAGAGAGCGCCCCTGAACCCGCGCCCGCACCTACTCAGCACCAGGAAGTTTCTTCGTCGAATTTTGCTGACCAGTCGTCTAAGGCTCCTTCAAACGGGTACGATGGGGATACAACTTCCTCGGATCCTTACTCCGGACATAATTTTGGTGGTCGGACCGACTGGGTCGATGAAGAGCCTGAAGAGAATGAAGACGCCTGGCAGTTGACCGGGCGCTAAGAAGCAAAGGGGCAGGTCGTGGCTACTCACGTGTCGCGTGTTGAACGCTATACGAAGGTCTCTACGATCAATGTGCCCAATGCGCTGACGCTTTTTCGCCTGCTCCTAGTCCCCGTATTCATCTACTTAAAGTTTGTGGACACATGGAGTGCACAGTGGTGGGCTTTGCTGGTGTTTTGCGTCGCCGCTGCAACCGATCAGCTTGATGGAAAGATCGCGCGCGCCTACGGTTTGGTCACCGACTTCGGTCGTGTCGTCGATCCTCTTGCAGATAAGGCTCTCACCCTCAGTGCGTTTATTATTCTGAGCATTCAGGGTGTTCTCCCGTGGTGGTTCACGATTCTCGTGGCAATCCGAGAATTGGGAATCACTGTCATGCGCGCATTCTTCCTGCGGCGGGGGATTGTGGTTTCGGCCTCGCAGTCCGGAAAAATAAAGACCGTTCTTCAGGTCTTGGCTATTTTCCTTCTCTTGATTCCGTGGGATTATTTCTACTTCCTCAATCCCGCCAATCGCGGGTGGGCGTCAGTTGCCTTAATGTCGGCTTTGTCTGTTGCGGGTGCTGCGCTTGCTGCGACTCTTTGGTCGGGTATTGCGTATGTGCGTGAGGGCCTCTTTCTTGCCCGTGAGGTTCGTGATCCTGAGCCTCAAAACGAGGTGTAATTACAGTTGCGCCTTGAGCGCAAAGTTGAGCGACGCAGACGCAAGTTTTAAATCCCTCGTGTATGGTGGGAATAGGCAGGGTCGTTCAGACGTTAGGAAGAACATGATGAAGAAGCAGAAGAACAATATCCCGAGTTCTGTGCGTCCACTGAATGAGCTGGCCATGCAGAAGGCGCTGGCGGCGGGTTATCGTCAAGCTATGAATCGCCCCGCCCATGATCGTGCAGCCGCTCCGTTGCTACGTACTGAAATTGGCGATGTTCTGCGTGAGATTCGCCGTAAGCAGGGGCGTACTTTGCGAGAAGTTTCTTCCGAGGCGCAAGTCTCCTTGGGCTATCTTTCTGAGGTTGAGCGCGGGCAGAAGGAAGCGTCATCTGAACTTCTTGATGCGATTAGCGAGGCCCTGGGCGTGCCGCTGTGGTACATCCTGCGTGAGGTTTCTGAGCGTATGGCTGTCTTGGATGGAACTGTTGTTCCGGACACTGTTCCTGAGAATCTGGTCCCGGTGACCCTGATCTCGTGACTCTTTCTGAATTTTGGGATGCCGTCGATGACGTCTATGGGGCTACCCTTGGACGCTCATTGACGGCTGACCTATATCTACCTTCACTGCGGGGAACCTGTGTGGAGGCCCTTGATAGGGGAGTTTCGCCAGATATGGTCTGGTCTGAGTTGCTTCGTGAAAGTGATGCAGACGAGGCCGTGCGCTGGGTTCATCGTCTTGATGCGAAAGAGCGTGAGAAGATTCGTCGTTCGAAGCGTTCCTAATGGCGTGTCGACATGCATCGAACATTTGTTCCATTTATTCTGTGGAAGAAGTGAAGTGTGATCAGTTTTTCCACAGATATGGAAAAGTGGTCGCAAATGCCTGTGGTCGAGCATATCTTCACTGAGTAGTCCCCGGAGAGGGGATCTGCTGCATAGACCAGATGAACAGTGGCCGGAGAGGCTTCGACGAAAGGTATCACCATGGCAGTAGCTCGTAAGGGTTCCTCTTCATCAGCGAATGGGGACCGAAATAAGGCTTTAGAGCTCGCACTCTCACAGATCGATAAGCAGTTTGGTAAGGGCTCCGTCATGCGACTGGGAGATGATTCTCGTCCCCCGGTGCAGGTGATCCCCACTGGTTCTCTAGCCCTTGATGTCGCTCTTGGAATTGGCGGTCTGCCTCGGGGGCGCGTCATTGAGATCTATGGCCCAGAATCATCCGGTAAGACAACCGTTGCACTTCATGCAGTTGCCAGCGCACAAAAAGCAGGCGGAAACGCCGCATTTATCGACGCTGAACACGCACTTGATCCCGTTTATGCGCGCGCCCTAGGTGTCGACACGGATAACCTCTTGGTCTCCCAACCCGATACCGGCGAGCAAGCACTGGAAATCGCCGACATGCTGATTCGTTCGGGCGGTATTGACATCATTGTCATCGACTCTGTCGCTGCACTTGTTCCCAAGGCTGAAATCGAAGGCGAAATGGGAGACTCTCATGTCGGTCTGCAAGCCCGCTTGATGAGTCAGGCCCTGCGTAAAATCACCGGTGCTCTCTCGGCGACCGGGACAACCGCAATCTTCATTAACCAGCTTCGTGAAAAGATCGGTGTCTTCTTCGGTAACCCCGAAACCACAACCGGCGGTAAGGCTCTGAAGTTCTACGCCTCCGTCCGCATTGATGTTCGCCGAATTGAAACCCTGAAGGAAGCTGGAGCTCCCGTCGGTAACCGCACCCGTGCAAAGATCGTCAAGAACAAGATGGCGCCGCCTTTCAAGCAGGCAGAGTTCGATATCGTCTACGGTAAGGGCATCTCCCGCGAAGGGTCGATTATCGACATGGGCGTGGAAACCGGCATCATCCGTAAGTCTGGCTCTTGGTTTACCTATGGTGATGATCAGCTTGGGCAAGGCAAGGAAAATGTTCGCCAGTTCCTCTCGGATAATCCCGAATTGGCTAATGAAATTGAACAGAAGATCTTGGTTTCTTTGGGAATCGGCGTACAAGATGGCGAACTGACAGAGCCGGTTACATCAGATATCGATGACTCACTCGAGGATGCTGGCTTCTAATCAATGGTCCGTTATTACGACCCAGAGACCACATCAGAAGAGGATGTTCGTCCGCGCACGCGCACTAAGAGCCCGGCGGAGCGCCAGGCTCTTATGCGCCAGCGCAATTCTGCTCTAGAAGGACAAGCTGCATTCGAGGCCGCCCGTGAGGTAGCCCTTCGTCAGCTCGATGTTCGTGCCCGTTCGCGAAGCGAATTAGAAACCGCAATAACCAGTAGAGGTTTTTCTTCTGAGGTTGCCGCCTCTGTTATCGAACGCCTCACTCAATTGGGGTTGGTCGATGACCTTGCCTTTGCGCGTGCCTTTTCTCGGGGACGTTTTGAGGCAGGCGGGAAAACAGGTTCCGCACTTCGTGTTGATCTTCAACGGAAGGGGATCGCCCCGGAAATCATCGATACCGTGCTCTCAGAAATCGGCGCCGATGAACAATTTGAGCGGGCTTTAAACCTTGCTCAGAAGAAGATGCGTTCGATGCCGAATTGCGATGATCAGGTTGCGCGTCGACGTATTTTCTCGATGCTTGGGCGCAAAGGATATTCTCCTCAGGTTTGTATACGCGTGCTTGATGCAATCGTCGAAGGCAGGGATGATGAGTACTGAAGATGCTATCTGTAAGGAACTGATTACTGATTTAAGCAATGGGGGCCTCACTGTTGCTGTCGCAGAGTCCTTAACCGGTGGTCTTTTGTGCGCGGCTTTCGTTCATGTGCCGGGTGCCTCACATGCTGTGCGTGGGGGAGTCTGCACCTATGCGACGGATACGAAGCATTCGGTTTTGAAGGTGAGCGATCAACGCCTTGCGCAGACGGGTCCCGTTGATGATGAAGTTGCTCGGCAAATGGCACACGGTGTTCGCACACTGATGGGTGCGGATTTTGGTTTGTCAACGACTGGAGTCGCGGGGCCGGGACCTGCTGATGGACATCCTGCTGGAACGGTCTATGTGGGTTGTGCGTGGGAAGGTGGCTCGCGGGTACGCCGTCTTGATCTGAGTGGAGATCGCGACCAGGTCCGGCGGGGCGCAGTGATCGCCGCACTTGAACTATTCAGGGAAGTACTGAAAGCGACACCAAATATCCATACGCGCTAGAATTCAACGACGATGAGTGTTGAAATGATGGACTTCCCGCGAACCTACGCAGTGCGCACCCTTGGGTGCCAGATGAATGAGCACGATTCCGAACGTATTTCGGGTCTCTTAGAGAAGGCGGGCTTAGTCCCTGTCGATCGCGTTCCTGCCGCAGCAGCGCGCGCAACTGACGCCGGAGACATGGGTGCAGACGTCATTGTTATCAACACCTGCTCCGTTCGCGAGAATGCCGCGACGCGTCTATTTGGAAACCTCGGGCAGCTTGCGGCAGTCAAGCGTGAACGCCCTGGAATGCAGATTGCAGTGGGCGGTTGCCTTGCTCAACAGATGCGTGACGGGATCATCGAAAAAGCTCCCTGGGTCGATGCAGTTTTCGGTACTCACAATATCGATGTCCTTCCCGCGCTTCTTCGCCGTGCAGAGCACAATCGTCAAGCGGCTGTTGAAATCGAAGAATCCTTGAAGGTTTTTCCTTCAACACTTCCTACTCACCGTGAAAGCGCATACGCAGCGTGGGTCTCAATCTCAGTTGGCTGTAATAACACCTGCACCTTCTGCATTGTTCCTCACCTTCGTGGAAAAGAACGTGATCGCCGTCCCGGTGAAATTCTTGAAGAAGTACAAGCTGTTGTTGATGAAGGCGCAATTGAAATTACCCTTCTGGGACAGAACGTTAACTCTTACGGCGTAAGCTTCGGTCAGCGCGGTGCTTTCGCTGATCTTCTGCGAGCCGTAGGCACAATTGACGGTTTGGAACGCGTGCGTTTTACAAGCCCACACCCGGCGGCCTTTACTGATGACGTAATTGAGGCGATGGCCGAGACTCCAACGGTCATGCCCTCGTTACACATGCCGCTTCAGTCGGGTTCGGACGCGGTCCTGCGCCAGATGCGCCGCTCCTACCGCCGGGATCGTTTCATGGGAATTCTTTCGCGAGTACGCGCTGCAATTCCCGACGCAGCAATTACCACGGACATCATCGTCGGATTCCCCGGAGAGACTGAAGAAGATTTCCAGCAGACTCTCGAAGTTGTTGAAGAAGCACGCTTCAGTTCCGCCTTCACTTTCCTATACTCTCCGCGTCCCGGTACCCCGGCAGCTGACCGAGAGGATCAGGTTCCACAGGACGTTGCTCTTGAACGCTACAAGCGCCTGTTGGCTCTGCAAGAACGCATTTGTGCCGAGGACAATGCAGCACTTGTTGGAAATGAAGTTGAGGTGCTTGTCGCCGCAGGAGAAGGTCGGAAAGACGGAGCAACCCACCGTATTTCTGGACGAGCGCGTGATAACCGTCTGGTTCACGTTGCCCTTCCCTTGGGAATGAGTGAAACCGATCGTCCGCGTCCTGGTGACATGCTTCGCGCTCGTGTCACGCACGGCGCCCCTCACCATCTCATTGCTGATTCAGCATTGGAAGATGGCGGTCTCTTTGAACTTCGTCGGACTCGTGCGGGAGATGCTTGGCAAAAGCGTCAAGCACACGAAGAAGACTCGAAGATCTCCCTTGGTATGCCTCGCATCCGTATCGGGGCTCCAAATGGAAATGCCTAATACTGCATCTTTGCCCCGCCTAGCTCAACCATCGCAACTGATCATTGCGGTGGTGGGGCCCACGGCCTCGGGAAAAAGTGATCTTGCTTTAGACCTTGCACAGAGCCTCCCCGCGGATATGGGGGCACACGCAGGGGAGCTGGTTTCTGCAGATGCGCTTCAGCTTTATCGCGGAATGGATATCGGTACGGCGAAAACTCCGATTGAGGAGCGCCGCGGAATTCCTCATCATCAAATTGATGTCTTGGAGATTAGCGACGAGGCTTCTGTCGCCTCCTACCAGCGCTACGCTCGCGCCGATATCGCACAGATTCACGCTCGCTCGAACCTTGCAGTTGTCGCTGGCGGTTCGGGGCTTTACCAGCGGGCGCTTTTGGACCAGATTGACTTTCCCGGGACAGATCCTCAGCTTCGGAAACGTCTTGAGGAAGAGTCTTGCCAACCCGGGGGAGTGGCCGCTCTTTTTCATCGACTCGAGGAATTGGATCCGGTGTCTGCGCAGCGCATTGACGCGCACAATGCACGCAGAATTATTCGAGCGCTTGAAGTCATTGAGCTGACGGGGAAACCCTACTCTTCGTCGATGCCGCAGTACATGTATGCGGCACCCACCGTCATGCTTGCGCTTCGTTGGCCGATGGAGGAGCTTGATCAACGCATTGCGCAGCGCACTCGCTTGATGTTTGACCAGGGGCTTGTTGAGGAAACACGGGAACTAGACCGATTGGGGCTTCGACATACAAAGACTGCCGCCAAGGCAACCGGTTATGCGCAGGCTCTTGCTGTTATTGACGGTGATATGACGATCCCCGAGGCCATTGATTCTGTTGCCTTGGCAACGCGCCAGTTGGCTCGCAGGCAGGTCAAGTGGCTGCGCCGCGACCCCAGAATCGTGTGGATCGATCGTAGCGTCGATGGGGCCACCACCAGTGCCGAGGCGGCGTTACAGACTGCCCGTCGGGTTGTGTTGTCAGTACTTCAATAGAGACATTTTAGATTGTTCCTTAGGCTCCCGTATTCTGTTTTCTGTTCAAGAGAAAGGGAGGCGAGATGGCTGTCAATAAGGGGTGTTGTTGGTGTTTCGGCCATTGCTCCCGATGGGCAGCTTACGGCGCGTTCCTCTTGGGGACAGGTGGTTACGGCATCTCTTGGCGCAAATGTTAATGTGAGGGTATATCCAGACAAGAATGTCGAAAAAATGGACTGCTCGAACTGTGCCGCAGCGATCACTACCGGTTTTCTGGCCTTGGTAAGTGAGAAATGGCCGCAGGCAACCGGGAATCAGCTTCTTCAGCTTCTGGTCTGAACTGGCATGAATTCCGGGAACTCGTGGAATGAACGAACAGGATTCGGTCCAACGAATCTTGAGACAATGCTCAGCACTGATCCCTCTCAATTTCCGGATGAAAATCCACTTCCTGATAAGAAAAAATTAGGGAAGGACACTGAAGGGTCTACGGGATTTGGCTCCTCAGAAGGTGGCTCAGTTCCTCTTCCCCAAGAGGTTGCAGATTACGCTGATGGCATCAAGTTCCCATTAGAGCTGGAGCACGAAGATCCCAACTACGTCTATCGTGGCCTTGATGATTCCGCGGCTTCCCCGGGCGGTGACTATATTTCCTCTCCAGTTCACTTGGGCACAAGTCCGCGCTTCCACAAGAAAAAGAAGTAGCGGAACGTTGATCTGAAAATGAGTGGTGGGAGGAAACCCCAGGGTTTCCTCCCAC
>NZ_JAGYZL010000003.1:0-166373 GCF_018370895.1 Actinomyces sp. oral taxon 181 | reverse complement strand
CCCACCACTCATTCATGCCAAAAACAATCCCGTATCTACCGGGATGCAGATTTAGGAATGTGCACGGACTTTAATAATCCGATAGCCCTTTTTAGAAGCGATCTTTTCTGCGGGAAAACCCTGCTGGCACAGCCACTGCGTTAAAGAGTCGGCGCCAAGATTTTTCTGAACAACCAGGTAGGCGACACCGTTTTTGCTCAGCATGGAAAGCCACGTCTTCAGCAGCTCATGAAGAGCTTTCTTTCCAATGCGGATAGGCGGATTAGACCAGATCACGTCAAAGGTGACTCCCTGAGAGAGAAGCTTCTCAGGTGCCTCTTCGGCATGCAGAGTATGGACGTTCTCGGCCTCGTTCAAGGAGGCATTGCGCGCGGTCAGGTCAAGCGCGCGCGAATTGACGTCGACGGCCCAAACACTTGCTTCGGGGGACTCCAAACCCATGGTGACGGCCAAAGGACCCCAGCCGCAGCCCACATCAAGAAAGTTACCGCGCTCGGGGAGGGCGGGGGCCTCGGCAAGAAGCTGGCGGGTCCCCAGATCAATACGCGAACCAGAAAAGACTCGGTCGCTCACCCACATCTCCAGATCGAAGCCGCGAACTCGATCGCGAATCAGGTGAAGCTCATCAGCTGACGCAGGTTCAGAATCGGTGAAGTACTGTTCATCCACGCTTCAAGGGTACTTGAGAAGTGCTACGCCCGACGAGAAACTCTCTTCTTTTTCTCCACAGGCGCGCCCATAGATAGGCCAAACATGGGAAAATAAGAAGCGGATCCCACACGAACTTTCACCATCTTGGAGATACTGAATGACCGAAGATTCCACTGAGCGGGCAAAAGGTGTTGTCGCGCGTATCCTGGCGCGTACAGGAACCGCCCTGGAATCAACTCAAGGACAAGACCATCACGCGCAGGCGGGTGAACTTGAACGAGAGGCACGTGCGGGGACCCGTCGTATCCAAGGACTCTCGAACGACCTTGAAGAAATTTCTGAAGTCGAGTACCGGCAGGTCCGCCTTGAAAAGGTTGTGCTTGTAGGGCTGCGTACCACTGGAACTGAAGAAGAAGCAGAGAATTCTTTGCGTGAGCTGGCAGCACTTGCCGAAACAGCCGGTTCGCAAGTCTTGGACGGCGTGATTCAGAAGCGCTCGCATCCCGATCCCGCAACTTATTTGGGGTCTGGTAAAGCTCGTGAATTGGCTGAGCTTGTTGCTGCTGATGGTGCAGACACAATCATTGTTGATGGTGATCTTGCCCCTTCCCAAAGACGCGGCTTGGAAGACGTTGTCAAGATCAAGGTTGTTGACCGAACCGCGTTGATTTTGGACATCTTCGCGCAGCACGCCAAATCGCGTGAAGGTAAAGCTCAAGTCGAATTGGCACAGTTGGAATACCTCCTTCCACGTCTTCGCGGGTGGGGTGATTCGATGTCGCGTCAGGCTGGCGGCCGCGTTGCCTCGGGTGAAGGTATTGGTTCGCGAGGTCCGGGTGAAACGAAGATTGAGCTGGACCGACGTCGCATTCGAAACCGCATGGCAAAACTGCGCGAGCAGATTCGCCGAATGGAACCGGCTCGCCAAGCGCAGCGCGCGAATCGCTCGCGTTCAACCATTCCTTCCGTTGCCATCGCCGGGTACACAAATGCTGGAAAATCCACGCTTCTCAATGCCCTAACGGGTGCGGATGTCTTGGTTGAAGATGCTCTCTTTGCAACCCTTGACCCGACGGTCCGTCGTACGCAAACAGAGGATGGGCGTGCCTACACGCTTTCAGACACCGTTGGCTTTGTGTCGCGCCTTCCTACCCAGCTTGTTGAGGCCTTCCGTTCGACCTTGGAAGAAGTCGGCGAGGCCGATGTGATCCTTCACGTTGTCGATGCTGCACACCCCGATCCGATTGGACAGATCCAGGCTGTTCATTCGGTCCTAGACACGATTGAGGGAGCGCGCGATATTCCCGAGCTCATCGTCTTCAATAAGGCAGATCTTGCCAGTGATGAGCAACGGGCATTTGTCCGTTCTCTGAGCGAGCGTGCCGTGCTTGTCAGTGCTGTGACTGGCGAGGGGATTTCCGAGCTTCAAACTGTCATCGCATCAATGCTCCCGCGTCCACGCGAGGTCGTTGACTGTGTCGTTCCCTATGTTTACGGAGCGCTCATTCATCGCATTCATGAAGAAGGAGAAGTCCTTGTGGAGGACTACCTTGGCGAGGGAGAGCGCATTCGGGCTCGCGTAGACGGAGCATTAGCTGCGGCAGTACGTGCAGTTGCTCTTCCTGCGCAGGGAGAAGCTCAGAGCGCGGCTTCCGAAGGCATTGCCGAGCCAGACGTGGTGGCCCCTGCCGAGGACTTCGAATGAGCCTCGCAACGGCGAAGCAGGCGCTGAGTGCGGCTGTTCGCGAGATGGGCGGCCAAGTGCGCAGCGGGCAAGAGACGATGCTCGAGGAGATCTGCAGTGCCCTTGAGGTCCCGGAGCACCTTCTCGTTCAGGCGGGAACCGGTACGGGTAAATCTCTTGGATACTTGATTCCGCTTATGGATTTTGCGGTGAGCAAAGAGGAAAGAGTCCTTGTCTCCACCGCGACGCTGAACCTCCAGCACCAAATCCTCACCAAAGACGCCCCGGTCGCAGCCCAAGCAATTGAAGACGTACACGGGCGCAGGCCTCGGGTCGCCCTCCTCAAAGGATGGAATAACTATCTGTGCACCTTCCGGCTTGGCGGTGGATACCCCCTGGAAGGAACGCTCTTTGACGTCCCAACCCAGCGCGATGATGATGACGAGGCCGCGCCGGCCAGCGAGTTGGGCGCGGAGATTGTGCGTTTACGTCGCTGGGCCTCGCAAACGGAAACGGGGGATCGAGATGAACTCGATCCCGGGGTAAGCGATCGAGCGTGGTCGCAAGTTTCAGTGTCGCGTTTGGAATGTCTGGGTAAACAGTGCCCGATGATTGATGACTGTTTTCCCCAGGCGGCCCGTGAAACCGCGCAAGAAGCCGACGTCGTCGTCACCAATCATTCGTTGTTGGGGATCAGCGCTTTGAGTGATAGCGATCTGTTCGGGCCGATTGGCGCGCTCGCGGTTGACGAGGCTCATGAGCTTGCTGAGCGAGTGCGCGAACAGGCCTCGGTTGCAGTGTCCTTGAAGTCCATGACGCGGATTTCACGCAGGCTTCGAAGTCTGGCCTCTGTGGACACTGATGCGCTTGATCATGTTGCCGCACAGCTTGATGCCGCCCTTCAAAGCTTCCAAGTCGGATTAATGACTGACCGGACAAGCCTGAAACCGGTGATGTCCGCCTTGGACACGGCTAAACGTGATCTTGATACGCAGATTTCCGCCCTTCAACTCGAGGCCGCAACAAAAGTGCTGGTACGAGCCTTCAGTGATGAACTTAGTGAGGTCCTGCAAGCGTGGGGGAGAGACGCTGAGAAGAGCGTCACCTGGGTTGAGCGCGATGAAGACCGAGGCCTGTCATCCTTGATGATCGCGCCCTTGCATGTTGCGCCTTCTTTGGCTGACAACGCCTTTGGTCAACGGCCGGCAATTCTGACTTCCGCAACATTAAGTCTGGGTGGGAGTTTTGATTCGCTTGCGTATAGTACGGGGCTAAATTTGGCTCCACTGCCGTGGAGGGGAGTGGATGTCGGATCACCATTTGATGCTTCTCGCCAGGGGATCTTGTACATCGCTGCGGGGCTTCCGGCACCGAGTAATGGGCAACCTAGCCCTGCAGCGATGGAGCAGATGGTCTCTTTGGTCAAGGCTAGTGGCGGGGGAGCACTTGTTCTCTATGCCTCGTGGGCGGCTGCGCGACAGGGTGCGCAAAAGCTTCGAGATGAGGGTGTCTCAGAGGTGCTGCTCCAGGGAGAGGACTCTCTACCGGCCTTGATCAAGCGCTTCCGTTCGAAGCGTGATTCCGTTTTGGTTGGGACGATGTCGCTGTGGCAGGGCGTCGATGTCGTCGGGGACTCTTGTCGCTTGGTTGTCATCGATAAAATTCCGTTCCCTCATCCAAAGAATCCGATCGTCAAGGCCCTGACCGAGGATGCTGATCGGCAGGGAGGTAAGGGCTTTTTCCAAGTGAGCGTAACCAGGGCTGCGCTCATGATGGCGCAGGGAGCCGGACGTCTTTTGCGATCCCATAAGGACCGAGGCGTTGTTGCCGTCCTTGATTCGCGGCTTCAGTCCCGCAGCTACGGGCGTTTTATCATTCAGTCGATGCCTGAGTTTTGGCGTACCTGTGACCTCGATGTTGTGACGGGTGCTTTGGAAAGACTCAATGCTGAGCTGCATGAAGACTGAAGCAGCACACTTCGTCCAATAAGGGGATTTTGGCCTATCACGATGAAGGGTGATCTGAGAGAATAGGGCTGTTCACTTGTTTAGGAGGTTGCTCATGCCCACCCACTCACAAAGTTTGTATCCCAGCTCTTCTGGCCGTCCTTCAAAGATTGCGATTATTGGCGCAGGCGCTGTTGGTACTGCCGTTGCCTATGCCTGCTTGATGCGCGGAGATGCGCGTGACATCGTTTTGCACGATATCAACAAGCCGAAGGTGGAAGCCGAAGCCTTGGATATGGCGCATGGCATTCAGTTCACTCCTTCTGGCTCCATTGAGGGCTCGGATGATGTCGAGATCGTCCGTGGAGCAGACCTGGTCATCGTCACTGCCGGTGCCAAGCAGAAGCCCGGTCAGTCGCGACTGGAGCTTGCTGGTTCCACCGTTGACCTCATGCGTAAGATCCTCCCTAATCTGTTGAACGTTGCCCCCGAGGCTCGCTTTATGTTCATCACGAACCCCGTCGATGTCGTGACCTATGCAGCGCTGAAGATTACGGGCCTTCCGCGTAACCAGGTCTTCGGTTCAGGTACGGTTTTGGACACTTCGCGTCTGCGCTACCTCGTTTCTCGCGAAACAGGTGTTGCCACTCAGAACATTCACGCGTATGTCGCCGGTGAGCACGGAGATTCTGAAGTTGCGCTGTGGTCTTCCGCTGAGATCGGTAATGTTCCTCTGCGCCACTGGGGACCGACGCTTTCGGGCCGACTCTTTGATACTGAGCTTCGCGAACAGATTGCAAAGGACGTCGTGAACTCTGCCTACAAGATCATTGAAGGTAAGGGTGCGACAAACTACGCAATCGGCTTGGCTGGGTCGAATATCGCACGTGCGGTCTTGCGTGATGAACAGCGTGTGCTGACTGTCTCAACGCTCCTTGAAGACTGGGAAGGCATCTCGGATGTCTGCATGGCGGCACCGACCCTGGTTGGCCGCGATGGCGCGGGCCGCGTGCTGAACCCGCCGCTCACTCTTGCCGAGCGCGATGGCTTGACCGAATCGGCAACTCGCCTTCGTCAAGTCGCCCGCGATTTGGGTTTCTAAATTCGAGGGATTGATTTTATGGGTGTGGCCCCGACGCATTGCGTCGGGGCCACACCCATTAAGTCTCAGAAACTGCCATTTACTACAGCGAACGAATGACAGTGACGACCCTGCCCATAATCGTCGCGTTATCACCGGGGATCGGGGCATAGTCCTGATTGTGGGGGAGAAGCCAGACGTGGTCAGATGTTCTGGAAAATTCTTTGACCGTTGCTTCTCCGTCAATCATTGCAGCAACAAATTCGCCGTTGATCGCAGTGGATTGACTGCGGATGACAACGAAATCGCCGTCAAGGATGCCGGCATCGACCATGGAATCGCCGTGGACTTCAAGCATGAAGAGCTCACCATGACCGGTCAATCGTGTCGGTAATTGGAAGATATCTTCGATTGCCTGTTCGGCGGTGATCGGCGCACCTGCAGCGATTCGCCCGACTAGGGGAATTGCTGAGGCGTCCTCGTCTACGTGACCGGTTGGAATTTCGACCGTCACGATCTCTTGGGGCGACGAGGCTTTCGCGTCTTTTTCGCCGAGAAGAGTTCGTCCAGATTCGGACACTTCGAGTGCTCGGGGAAGCCCGGGGACCTTTTGAAGGTAGCCAAGGCGTTCGAGTGTGTCGAGGTGGTGCTTGACCGTCGAAGGTGAAGAAAGTCCGACGATCTGCGCGATTTCACGTACCGAAGGAGGGAAGCCGCGTCGACGCACTTCGGTGTTGATCAGGCGCAGAATTTCGATTTGTCGACCTGTCAATTCTGTGTCGCTGCTCACGATAATCCCTTCGGAACTAAAAACTGGACAGAAATGAGCGTGTGCAATGGTCCACTCACAGTGTCAAGAATACGGGAGAAATTGAGTAAATCAAACATATGTTCGAAAGTGGCTCGACATCTCTCAAAAGAATTGCTATCGTACAAGTGTTCGACGAACACCTGTACGACTGAAAGGGAAACATCGTGAGCACAATGACTGTTGCAGCGTCTCAAGAGGGGGCTCGTCGCCCGCACCTTCAACTCGTCTCCGAGGAATCCCTGGCCTCTGTTTATGACATTCGTCAGGCGCCATCGGCTCGACGTCGCCGTGAGCTCCTTCGCAATGATGATCCTTCGATGCGTCGTCGCCCGGTCGTCGCAACGCGTTCGTCTCTGGGGCTTCGTCGCTTGCTGAGCGGTACTCTAGCGTTCATTGCCGCTACGGGAATTGCAGTTGGTGCGGGTCTTGCTTTGCAAACTCAGCCTTACGACGGTCCGACCCGTGTGGTTTCTGTGGCAAGCGGGGATAGCGTGTGGAGTTTGGCCCAGGGAGTCTCGACCACCCGTCCACTGAAAGATGTCGTCAATGACATCAAAGAGCTCAATGATGTTCAGGGTGCATTGCAAGTTGGTCAGGAAGTGCGCGTCCCGACTCGCTGACCTGCGTTTTATTCTCCCTGTCGCGTGGTGTCTTAGTTGCGAATCTGATCGATCAACCGTAGTTTTAGAGGGTGCACTGCCCTTTCTGTCATAACCCTGATTCGCGTGTGGTTGATACACGTATTGCGGATGATGGCGCCTCGATTCGCCGGCGCAGGGAATGCACCTCATGTAAGAAACGCTTCACAACATTGGAAACCTCTTCTTTCCAAGTTGTTAAGCGCTCTGGTGTCATCGAGCCCTTTTCTCGAAATAAGGTTGTTGCTGGGGTAAGGAAAGCATGCCAAGGGCGTCCTGTTTCCGATGATGAGCTGGCACTTTTAGCCCAACAGGTTGAAGAGCATCTTCGTACATCCGGCGTCTCTTCTGTATCCAGCGATGAAGTTGGGAAAGCGATTCTGCCCTTCCTTCAGGATCTTGATGAGATCGCATACCTACGTTTTGCCTCCGTCTATCACGCGTTTAATTCGCTAGACGACTTTGCAGATGCGATTGATTCACTCCGCGAACGTTCTCAGGCTAAAAAGGCGACAAAGACTGCGAAGAACAAATAGGTCAGGGTTGCAGCTGAGCGAATAACACTCCTGCCTTTTCCAAGAAAATTCGCGTAGAAGCAGCTCTAAAAGAGCTTAGATATCGCGCCTTTAGGCGTCCCACTCTTCCATGCCACGTGGCAGCTGTGTAGTTGTGACGGCATGCAGATCGTGAGTTGCGCGGGTGAGAGCAACGAAAAGGTCGCCGCTACCTTGATCAAGAATGGCGCCCGGTTCGACAACAACGACGGAATCAAATTCCAAACCCTTAGATCCAGCCGCAGTCAGATAACTCACTCGCTGATCCAAAGCGCTTGCCCCTGATTCATCCGCATGCCACAGCTGCGCCTGAGCATCAGGAACGATAACGCAAATACGTCCCTTTCCCTCGCCCTCTTCGCGGTCAAGGCGTTCTTCCATTGTGGAGACGACTTGAGAGACGCATTCCTTGAGCGTGTCCTTCTGCGTATGTGAAACCTGATAGCAGTCGGGAACATCCCGAACAGCTTCCATGGGGTAGAGAACCGGCGTACCGTGCTGTGCCATAACAGCCTGTGCGATTCGAGTTAAGGCCCGAGGAGTCCTATATGAAATTGAAAGAACGAACTCTTCGCTGAAGGCGCGAGCCGCTGGGCCAAGAGCTTGCTTCCACGAATTTGGACGTCGATGGCCTCGTTTTTGGTCAAGATCACCAACAACCGTCATTGAACGACTTGGGCAGCGTCGCAAAAGGCAACGCCACGCCATAGGGGAAAGATCTTGGGCCTCGTCAATGACAATATGCCCATAAGTCCAGGAACGGTCTGCCCGTGCGCGTTCAGCCAGCGGCCGGAGCGAGGGCGCTTCCTGAGTCTGGCGCATCAGCATATCTGCGGTGACGATTCCTCCGCCCAGGCCCGTTGCCTTCAAGGCCTCGTTCGCGCGCTCCCGTTCCTCTTTTTCTCGCTGTTCTTCGGCTCGGCGCTTTTGGGCTGAGGCGAGATCAAGCGTCCCCAAGAGCTCTTCGAGTTCGTCGATCAGCGGAATATCTGAAATGGTGAGCGGCTCATCTTGAGCTCGGTACAAGAGGCTCAAGTCTTCGACCGACAGGGGAGTGCCTGCCTTACGGTTCGCTTGGGCCAAGAGATCAGGGCGCGACCACAGCTTGCGAAGGAAGGCAGGGGCCTGTGTGGGCATCCACGCCAAGTTAATTGCCCGACGGGCATCGACGGAGTCGCGGATCTCAGACATCCAGGTCCTCAAATCATCAGGATCGATGTCTGCCGTGCTGGATGCATCCCCAGCTTCGACGATTAAACGTCCAGCAAGAAGCTCCATAAGGCCCATCGCGAAAGACTCTCGCGCGACATTGTGTGGACGTCCGCTTCGGCGCGCGCGCGAAAGAGCTTCCTGCACATCCTTCACTCGCAAAGTAACGCGGCGATTCCAGACTTGAAGAACCTGATCGCGATCGGGAAGACGGGGGATCAGGCGGACCGCTTCGCGCAGAATACGACTGAAAGCCGCGCGTCCCTTAATCGCAGCGATATTGACGGGATCATCGTCTTGTGCACTCAAGCCGGGGACGATGTCACCGATGGTCATCTGTACGACACCGGATTCGCCGAGGGATGGAAGAACCTGCTCGATATAACGGAGGAAGGTGCGAGAGGGACCAATGATGAGTACTCCCGAACGTTCAAGTCTCTCGCGCTGCGTGTAGAGAAGATAGGCGGCTCGGTGTAGGGCAACGGCAGTCTTGCCTGTGCCTGGGCCGCCTTGAACCACAAGGATTCCTCGATCGCTGGCACGGATCACTCGGTCCTGTTCGCCCTGGATCGTTGCAACGATATCTCCCATTCGGCCACTACGCGCCGAAGAGAGTGCGGACATCAAAGCGCCTTCACCTTGGAGGGTGAGTCCTTGATGCTGTGCTTGATCGACATCAAGAAGTTCATCTTCAACCGAAGTAACTGTTCGCGCGCGAGTCGCAATATGTCGGCGGCGAACGACTCCCAGAGGCTCTTGGGCTGTCGCTTGATAAAAAGGTGCAGAAATCGGGGCACGCCAGTCGACAAGAAGGGGAGAGGAATGCTCATCGAGAAGAGAGATTCGACCGATGTAGTGGGTCGCGTGGTCCTTCATGTCGAGGCGCCCGAATACTAACCGCTCTTCGACGTTATCCAATCGGGAAGACAATTCGGCAAAGTGAGTGGCCAGAGCATCGCGCTCAGTCCATCCCTGAGCATTACCGACCCCGTGATTAGCATCGATCTTCTGACGCTGCTCGCGGTATTGAGAACGCAGTTGATCCAATCGCGAGTACGCGCGGTCAACGAATTCTTGTTCTTCAGCTACTGGGGTAGTAACGCGAGCGGAGTCAGACATTGGGACCTTCCGGTAGAAAAAGTCTGGCGTTCTATTTTGCCCTAATTTCCAGCGATTTTCACTCTCTAAGCCGATGGCGCAAATGTGGGATTAGCCGCGCCTAGGGCGGCTCAACAATGTAGCTTTAGAATGAGTGATACCAGTTGAGACGGTTGGAAACCGAAGGAGGGGAACATGACCGAAACCCAGACTCATGGGGACAACCACCAGGCTCCCCCGATTCGCGCGCGAATTCTGGTCATCTACTTCGATGGCGCGATGGATGCGGGAGCATCCGGTCGCATGGCCGCTGAACAGATGTTGCGCGCTCTTCCAACCACGCATATTGCTGACTTTGAAGCAGAAGACTTCATTAACTATCGTTCACATCGACCAGTGATCACGGTAAAAAACTGGGTGACGCAGGAGGTTGAGCTTCCGAAGATTTCTTTGGATCTTCTGCGTGATGATCGAGGAGAATCTTTCCTTTTGCTCCACGGTCCTGAACCGGACTATCGCTGGGAAGAGTTCGCGGAACGTGTTCGTAAGATCGTCAGCGATGCCGGCGTCGAGGTCGTATTTGGGATGACCGGTGTCCCTTCGGGCGTACCGCATACGCGCCCAACTCCGGTTCATGTCCACACGACCGATGCCTCCCTTGTTCCTGCGCAGCCGCATATGGCTGCGACTATGCAATTCCCCGGGTCGATTGTGTCCTTCCTACAGTGGAAGCTGAAACAAGCGGGGATCGATGGGATGACTCTCTTGGCGATCGTTCCTTACTACATGTCAGAGTCGGCCTATCCTGCAGCCTCCTCAGCGATTTTGCGTAAGCTTACTGAGTTCTCGGGCCTTTCCCTACCCGTTGGTGATCTGGAGCAGGGAGCAGCAGAGGATTTGGATACCTTCGCAGCCCTTGTCGATGCCAACCCGGAGGTTCAGCACACCGTTCGTGCATTGGAAGAGCACTACGACTCTTTCTCGGGAGATGGCTTGGGAATTCCCCTCAATGCTGTTCCCTCAGCTTTTAATGTCCCAAATCCTCAAGATAAAGAGAGCGATGCGAGCGGCATTACCGACGCGATCGAGGCCTACCTTGCCTCGGTGACCGATGGTGCTGCTGGCGTAGACGTTACTGAAGAGCTGGCGGAGACTCCCGCTGAGGCACCCTCAACCGAGGAGCTATTAGCTCAGGCACTTGAGCGCATCGCGCAGCGTGAAAAGAAAGGCGAAGGCAGCACCGTTCCTCATGCTCCTCGTCACCGCGGTGATGCAACCTCAGTAGAGGTCTCTGGGGAATCAGGTACCGCTGAGGAGCAGACGACCCAGTCGCCGGCTGAAGTCGAGGCTGATTCTGAGGACGACACCAAGCCGCAGGACTAGAGCGCGCTTTCTGCCCAGCCGACGGCCTCGTCGGTGAGAGGACGGATCCCAGCGCGCCACTTACCCAGTTCCTTCCCGCGCAGCGGGCGGGCGGGAAGGGGAAGCTTGCGCAAGAGGCGGTCAAGCTCAACCTCATCGGTGCGGCCGGGAGTAGTTTGTGCAAGGAAAACGATGTTTCCGCGGCGAGCTCCGCGACCAACTTTGGGATCGCACAGTGCTTGTACGTCTGCGAAGGATTCACTCATCCCAGCTAAATCCAGACGCGCGTTGTCGCCACCTCCGTGCGCACTATTTTCAAGGAGGATCCCGTCCTTTCGGAGGACCCTTTGGCACTGAGCTGCGAACTCGAAGGTCCTCAATTGTGGGGGGACAGATTCTCCGGCAAAAGCATCGCGGACAATGACATCAAAGGAAGATTCTCGCAGGGAATCGATCACTTGACGAGCTTCGCCAATGCGGATTTTTAGAATTGGAGAACGCGGTAAATCAAAGTGATCTCGAGCGAATTGCGCAATAGTTTGGTCAATCTCAACAACGGTGTGGCGTGAGGCGGGGAAGAGAATGGACCAGGCCCAGGGGAGCGCACACGCCGCGCCCCCCAGATGTAATACGCGAATGGGGTCATTGGCTGCGTAAGTTGCTTGCAGTGCGCAGGTCGCATGCTGCATGTATTCGAAATCTAGGTAACTGGGATCAGAAGTATCGATACACGACGACTCCGCTCCGTTAATGAGAAGGGTCGCTCGCGGGCCGTCCCAGCGGATCTCGATTGACGGGGAGTCTAGAGTAGTCATAGGGCTACTGTACGTGGGAAGGAGGATACGATGTCGAATGCTCCGCGCGACCGCCGTGGAAAACGCTATTGGGGCGATGACGATTCCCAGACGAACATCATGCACATCGATATGGATTCCTTCTTCGCGCAGGTGGAGATTCGTGAAGACCCATCGTTGCTAGGCAAAGCCGTGATCGTCGGCGGGAGTAGCAATCGTGGTGTCGTGACCTCTGCGACCTACGAGGCTCGTGCTTTGGGCGTGCGCGCAGGAATGCCAACCGCGCGAGCGCGTGCGCTGTGCCCCACCGCCGTATTCGTTCCCGGGCATTTTGAGCTCTACCGTGAGTATTCGAAGCGTGTCATGTCAGTTATTGGTCGCTTCAGCCCGATCGTTGAGCAGGTGAGCGTTGACGAGGCCTTCGTTGACGTTCGTGGTTCGCGCTTGCGTTTCGGCAAGCCCATGCATATTGCCGGCGAGATTCGACGCCAGATTCGAGAAGAAATTGGTCTTCCTGCTTCCGTTGGGATTGCGTCGACAAAATCGGTGGCAAAAATTGCTTCCTCGAATGCGAAGCCAGATGGTGTGCTCTTAGTTCCTGCCCAGGCCACGATTGAGTTCCTTCATGGCCTTCCCGTGGGTGCACTTTGGGGCGTTGGCGCCAAGAGCGCGCAGGTGCTTGAGCGTGAAGGAATCGAAACAATCGGGCAATTGGCGGCGCACCCCCTGCCTCGGCTATCACGATTGCTCGGTGCTGCTGCGGCTCACAGTCTTCATGATTTGGCATGGGGGATTGACCCGAGGCCAGTGACTGTCTCGCGTGAAGAAAAATCGGTGGGGATGGAGCGTACTTTCGAAACCGATATTCGCGATCGGGCGCTTCTTGATCAGTTCATTACGAAGGCCTCTCACGAATGTGCGAGGAGGTTACGTGCGGGAAATTGGCTCTGTAAACAGGTTGCAATCAAAATGCGCGGGGCGGATTTTTCGACCATTACACGTCAGCAACGACTGAGAGTACCCACGGATCTAGGTCGAGAAATCGCTGTGGCTGCTCACCAGCTGTTTGAACGGGAAACTCTTCCAAGTGGGGGAGTGAGACTATTTGGCGTTCGCGCTGAGGGCTTAATTGCGCGAGATGAGGGATTCGAAGTTGCCCTTGATCAGGATGAACGCCCTCAAGCGGCCGAGCGCGCTATGGATAAAATCCGGGGAAAATATGGTGCAGGCGCGATATCGCTTGCATCACTGCTTGAAGAAAACAAGTAGGATGGGGTTATGGCACTTTCGGATTATGAGAAGCAAGTTCTCGAAGAGATGGAGGCGCAGTTTGGCTCCCAGCCTGCCTCCTTCAATGATCATTCACGTCCGAATGCCAATGTGGAGCAGCAGCCTGCTCGTTTGTCGCCGCGTAAAGTCGCTGCTGGCGCACTGATGATCGTTGTTGGGCTTCTGGTCTTGATTGCCGCTGTGTCTCTTGGCTATTCGGTGATCTCTCTGATCGTTGGAGTAGCCGGCTTCCTCTTGATGGTCGGTGGCGCTTGGTATGCACTCACTGCGAAGGGAAGTTCCTCGAGTTCGGGCAAAAAGCGAAGCTCCTTTATGGAACGTCAACAAGAACAGTGGGATCGGCGTTCGGACGATCGCTAATTCTTATTGCTTTGATTCCTGGTGACATCGTCACCAGGAATTTTTTTATCCCTCCCGAAGGCAGGGGCTAAACCTTCATTCCTATTTTCCAATGAGTCTCCACTTTCCACCATCGGTGCTCGTGGAGACTCATTTTCTGCAGAAAATCGCTATTTCTGAGATTTCTAACGAGAAACTCTGAAAATTTCCCCCACTTTCCTCCACCTCAAATTTTCATTGGAATCTAGCAGATTTATTGCTAGAAATATATGAGACATGTGTCGAAATCGCACCAAATTGGCAATTTGTGGAGTAAAGTGGGGGAAGATGTCACATAGGGGAAGGTGGTGAATGATGTTCCTTGGTACCTACGAGCCAAAGCTCGACGACAAGGGACGCGTGATCCTCCCTGCCCGATTCCGAGAGGATATGGAAGGTGGGATTGTCCTCACTCGAGGGCAAGAGCACTGCATCTATGTCTTTCCTGCCCAAGAGTTTGAGCAGATGACGGTTGAGCTTCGCCGGGCTCCACTGTCCTCCAAACAGGCACGCGACTATATCCGCGTGTTGCTCTCGGGTGCGTATAAGGAGGTTCCGGACAAACAGGGAAGAATTACTCTTCCGCCGGATCTGCGCAAATACGCCGGTCTTGATCGTGAGCTCACCGTCATTGGTGCGGGTTCGCGCGCAGAGATCTGGAATTCACAGGCATGGAATGACTACCTGTCCGTCCAGGAAGACGTCTTCTCGCAAACAGAAAACGAAATTATCCCAGGAATGTTCTAGTCCGCCCTTCCAGGTCTCCTCCCGTTGTTCTGACGTCACTTCCCCGATGGCAGAGCACGGTGGGGGACCTGGATGGACGGGCACCCATCACACAGAAGGAGGGCAGAAGTGTCTGTCGACCGCGATCCCGCGCAGCTGCATGTTCCTGTTCTCCTCAATGAGTGCTTGGACATGCTTGCGCCTGCAATTGATGCTCCTGGCGCTGTTCTCATCGATGCGACTCTCGGAATGGGTGGGCACACGGAAGCGGCACTGACACGTTTCCCCCAGCTCACCGTTTTCGGTATCGATCGAGATCCTTCGGCGATCGCCCTCGCATCGAAGCGCCTTGAAGCTTTTGGCCCGCGTTTCCGTGCCTTCCACACCACTTACGACAAGATGGATGAGGTTGCTGCGCACGCCCCCTCTGGAATGGTCGATGGGATCCTCATGGATCTGGGTGTCTCTTCCCTCCAGTTGGACCAAGAAGACCGAGGCTTCTCTTACTCGCATGATGCCCCGCTTGATATGCGAATGAACCCCCAGACGGGCATCAGTGCAGCGCAACTTTTGGCCTCGGCCTCGAAAGAGGAAATTACGCGGATTCTTCGTGTTTACGGGGAAGAAAAGTTCGCCTCGAAGATCGCTGGACGTATCGTCGCCACCCGAGAGAGCGAGCCTCTGACGCGCACTTCCCAGCTGGCTCAAATCGTTCGCGATTGTATTCCCGCACCGGCACGCCGTACGGGAGGTAACCCCGCAAAGCGCACCTTCCAAGCGCTGCGTATTGCGGTCAACGACGAACTGACCATTCTCGAGGCCGCGCTTCCTGCCGCTCTTGCGCACCTGCGCGTTGGCGGTCGAATTGTCATCGAGTCATACCAGTCCCTTGAAGATCGTCTGGTGAAGGACATCTTCCGTCGCGGTGCCACGGATCAGGCCCCCGCTGGTGTGCCCATGATCCCCGAAGAACTTCAAGCTCGCTTGCGTCTACTGACACGTGGCGCACAGCTGGCTGATGACACAGAAAAATCCCATAATCCGCGCTCCGCTTCCGTGCGGCTGCGCGGCGCACAGATGATACGCCCCTGGAAGGAACGACCATGAGCGGAGCCACCGCGCGCGCACGCGCGACCTCTCGTCCGGCATACGTACGTGAAGATGTACGCCCACTGCTCACAGTGGTGAAGGCTAACCAGCCTCGCCGCTCGGTCATCCCTATGACCTTTGTTGCTCTGGTGATGATTGCTATCGCCATTGTTGTGCCGATGCTGATCAACACGCACATGGCCCAGACCTCCTACCAGATTCGCGAATACCAGATCCAGCTCAATGAGTTGGAGGCGCAATCGTGGACCCTGCAGACGCAGCTTCAGGAGAAGGCTTCTCCCGTCGAGCTCGAGAAAGCGGCGAAGGCGCAGGGAATGGTGCACGCAGGAAAGCTGGGAACAATCCGTTTGGCCGATGGCCAAGTTGAGGGTGGTGTAGCCGCGCGATGAGCAGGTTGCAACGCATTTTCAAGGCGCCTGACACATCGCCTCATCGCGCGAATTGGATGTCCGGGCTTCTGTTCTTGGGATTTGCGTT
Source organism: Actinomyces sp. oral taxon 181 (assembly GCF_018370895.1). NCBI lineage: Bacteria > Bacillati > Actinomycetota > Actinomycetes > Actinomycetales > Actinomycetaceae > Actinomyces > Actinomyces sp. oral taxon 181. Next base: position 150,564 of record NZ_JAGYZL010000003.1, on the reverse strand, counting down.
CTGCGTCTTGCAGCTCATCGTTATTCAGGTATTCCAAAGCTCGACCCTTGCCTCCGAGGGGGAACGAGTACGCACAGCCGTCAGTGAAATTGGCGCAAAACGTGGGGAAATTCTTGACGTTAACGGTGTCGTTCTGGCCGATTCGGTTCAGGCCTACCACATTGCGGTAAATCAGAAAGCGATTACGACCTACGAGCATAAAGATGACAACGGCAATGTTGTCGGCCGTGGTCCCGCTGAGGCAGCAAAACAGCTCTCTCCTCTTCTTGGTATCAGCCAAGCGGAACTGGGCGGCATGATGCTTGGGGATTCGACCTACGTCTATCTGAAAAAGAATGTCGATGCGGTCACCTATCGTGAAATCCGCAAGCTCGACATCACCGGTATTGAATGGGAAGCGGTCTTTGATCGAACCTATCCCAATGGCAATACAGCCGGTCCGATCGTGGGCGCCGTCAATGCCGAAGGAGACGGTGTCTCTGGCTTGGAGGCCTATTTCAATAATTTCTTGCAGGGAACCTCTGGAGAAGAGGCCTATGAGATCTCTCCCAACGGCGCGGTGATGCCCGGTGGAAAGAAGGTCACAAAGGAGCCTCAAGACGGAGGATCGGTCCGTACGACCCTCCATGCAGATCTTCAACACTTGGTTCAAGATGCTTTGGATGCTCGTGTTCGTAAGCACAATGCGGACTGGGGAGTCGTCGTCATTTCTGATGTGTCGACGGGACGTATTCTTGTTCTTGCCGATTCGGGGTCCACGACGCCGGATGCCGCAAAACCTCAATCTGTCATGGGGGTGCAGGCTCCCTACGAACCGGGTTCGGTGGGCAAGCTGCTAACTGTGGCCTCGGCCCTGGAAAAGGGAACGACTACGCCAACGAGTCAATACAGCGTCCCGTATAGCATTAACCCTCCCGATGCCGGCGGTCCGATCAAGGATTACCACGAGCACGGAACTGAGACTTTGACGTCGACCGGTATCGTTGCGGAATCCTCGAACGTTGGAACGATTGAGATTGGCGAGCAGGTGGGCGATCGTGATCGCTACGACTTCATGACGAAGATGGGTCTTAACCAGCCCACTGGAATCGAGTTGGCGGGCGAGTCTCAGGGCATCATGCGAGATTTCGACAATATTCAAGGCCGAGATCGCTACACGATGATGTTCGGGCAGTCCTACGCTGTTACCGCCGTCCAACAGAATCAACTCATTCAGGCAATCGGAAACCGTGGTGTGATGATCGCGCCTCGAATTATCGACTCAACGGTCGATTCGCAGGGGCGCGCCGAGAAAGCTACGGCTCCTCAGCCGAAGCAAGTGATGTCCGCGGATCGTTCAAAAGAACTCATCACCATGATGGAATCTGTTGTTATGGATAAGCAGGGTACCGGTCAACTCGCAAAGGTTGAAGGCTACCGCGTGGCAGTCAAGACGGGTACTGCAGATATTAAAGTCAATGGCGCGGATGCGGTCGTTTCGAACACTGCTGGTCTGGTTCCAGCGGAATCACCGCGCTTGGCTATTTCGGTTGTCCTGTACAACCCGCGTGTTGCTGGTTTGTCCTCTGATGCGGCCGCACCGCTGTGGAGTGAAGTCACGACCGAGGCTGTTCGCAACCTCGGGATCCCCGCGTCTACAGAAAGTGCCCAGCTGTATCCCACGACACCCTAGTAGGCTAGTGTCCAGACCGTTGGGTAGACCCTAAGGAGAAGAATGCATAGGTCCAGTCGCTGGATCGCTCAGGCATTGGGCGCACAGCTCCACGGAAACGACGTCGAGGTCACCGGGACAGTTGACACGGATTCACGCGAAATTCGTCAAGGCTCTCTCTTCGTTGCTCGGCGTGGAGAAAATAGCGATGGCCACGATTATCTAGACGCGGCTGCGCAAAATGGTGCGGTGGCGGCAATCGTTGAACACCTGTGTGACTCGCCTTTGACGCAGATTGTTGTCGAGGATTCGACCATCGCGCTGGGTGAATTGGCTCGAGCCTACCTTTCAGATTTGCGTTCACACCAGAAGCTGGATGTGATTGCAATGACCGGTTCGGTCGGAAAAACAACGACCAAAGACCTTCTTGCAGCGATCATGAGCGCCGATGCTCCGACAGTTGCTCCTCAGCTGTCTTTTAATAATGAGGTCGGGCTTCCTTTGACGGTTCTGCGTGCCGATGAATCCACGCGCCACCTTGTTCTGGAAATGGGGGCCTCTGGACCTGGGCATATCGCATATCTGACGCGGATTGCTCCACCTGACGCCGGAATTGAACTGATGGTTGGACATGCACACCTCGGGGGCTTCGGCTCTGTTGAAGGGGTACGCGATGCCAAGGCTGAGTTGATTCAAGGCCTCGTGCCATCGGGAAGCTCAATCTTGAACTTTGACGACCCGCACGTCATGGAGATGGCTGCTTACGCACCCGGGCGAGTGGTCACCTTCTCGGCCTCGGGAAATCGCCAGGCAGATAGCAGCGCCCACGCAATTTCCCTGGATGAACAGGGGAAAGCCTCTTTCGAACTCCACCTCGATGGGCGAGTGATCCCTGTGCACCTGGGACTTGTTGGTATTCACCATGTTGCCAACGCACTTGCTGCAATTACCGGAGCATGGACGCTTGGAATTGATCTTGATCAAGCCTGCGCCGCTGTTGAGGGCCGCAGGCCAGCCAGTCCACATCGAATGAGTATCCATGAACTTACCCTCAAGGGTAAGAAGGTGACTCTCATCGATGATTCGTACAATGCAAACCTTGATTCTTTCCGCGCGGGATGTAAAGCCGCTGGAGATTTGGCGGCGGGCCGACAGCTAATCGTTGTTGCCGGCGGAATGCTTGAACTTGGTGAAGCCTCGCAAAGTACCCATGAACAGGTTGCGCGCTTCTTCGATCAAGCGGGTGCTCATTGCGTTCTTGCGTTGGGGGAGGACTCGCAGTACTACTTCACTGAGCGAGGCGAGGACCACACTCACCGTCACCTGCGGAATGTTGACGAGGTACTTAGTGCATTAGACGGCATACTGGAAGATAATTCTGTTGTGTTCATCAAGGGCTCGAATGGCTCCGGTGCCTGGAAGGTCGCCGATCACCTAGTGGAGGAGGGCACTTTATGATTGGACTCATTATTGCCTTTGCAGTTGGTCTAGTCCTTTCCATTTCGCTCACCCCACTGTTCATCCGCTACTTGGTGCACAACCATTACGGACAGTTCATTCGTCAAGATGGCCCGACGTCGCATATGACGAAGCGCGGCACCCCAACAATGGGCGGCGTTGTCATCATTTTTGCCACTGTCGTTGCATGGTTTATCGGAACCCTGATTAACGGCGGGCTTCCCTCGTGGTCGGGAATCCTTTTGGTATTCCTTTTCGTGGGGATCGGGTTCATCGGACTGCTTGATGACGCACTAAAAATCATGCATCAGCGCTCGCTTGGCCTGCATGCATGGGCAAAGATCGTCGGCCAAGTGGCTATTGCCTCGCTGTTCACGTGGGGCATCTTGACGATTCCGAATGTTCACGGCCGCACCCCGGGCATCTTTGATATTTCTCTTGCTCGTCCCCTCGGATTGACCTTCACCCAGTGGGGGATTGTTGCGGCAGTCATCCTCATTGTCTTGTGGGTGAACTTCATCGTTGCCGCCTGGTCCAACGCCGTGAACTTGACTGATGGCTTGGATGGCTTGGCAGCAGGTGCAGGTATTTTTGTTTTCGTCGCCTACACCTTCATTTCGTACTTCCAGCTGCTCCAGTCCTGCTGGGGTGACACAGTCAATGTTGCCGCCTGCTACGACACCCGAGATCCTCTTTCCATCGCAATCTTCTGCTCCTCTTTGGTTGGGGCCCTAGCGGGCTTCCTGTGGTGGAATGCCTCGCCCGCCCAGATCTTTATGGGAGATACCGGCTCTCAGGCCATTGGTGCGGCTATCGCCGGTGTTTCAATCCTGACCGACACTGAGTTCCTTGCGATTTTGATTGGCGGGCTCTACGTCATCACAACTCTTTCGGATGTCATTCAGATCGGCGTCTTCAAACTCACTCACAAGCGTGTTTTCAGAATGGCTCCTTTGCACCACCACTTTGAGCTCAAGGGCTGGAAAGAAATCACCATCGTTATTCGCTTCTGGCTCATCTCAGCGCTTTTCGCAGTGATGGGAGCCGGTCTCTTCTACGCGGAATGGGTGTCGCAACTGTGAATTGGCAGGGCCGCTTTGCAATCCTCGGTTGGGGAGTGTCTGGGAAGGCATCAGCACACGCACTTGTAAAACGCAGTGCGCAGCTATGTGCCTTTGATGGTAGAGCCCGCGAGGATGACCAGTCCGAAAACGACGCGAATGTCGATTTTGTCAGCGAGGCTGATTCTGATGCGCTCGCTCAGGCGGTCATTGATTGGAAGCCGGATTGCATTGTTGTCTCTCCGGGAATCCCCGCTCATCATCCCATTTTTTCTGTGGCTGAAACTGCTGGTATTGAGCTGATTGGCGAGGTCGAACTGGCCTGGCGTCTTCAAGAAGATTCCGAGCACGCTGGCCGTCCGTGGCTATGCGTTACTGGAACAAACGGCAAGACAACGACGGTTGGAATGCTGGGAGCGATGCTGCGAGCAGCTGGTGAGGACGCCGTCGAAGTTGGCAATATCGGCCTTCCCATTTGTGAAGCCATTGATACCGATGCAACGGTCTTCGCTGTCGAGCTCTCTTCCTTCCAGCTGCATACCGTTTCGACTGTTTCTCCGCTGGCTTCTGTGTGTCTGAATGTTGACGCCGATCATCTTGATTGGCACGGCAGTGCACAGGCCTATGCAGCAGATAAGGCGAAGGTTTATCACCTGACTCAAAAAGCGTGTTTCTATCCCGCATCCGATATCACCGTGGAGAACATGGTCGCCGAGGCCGATGTCGTCGAGGGAGCCCGGGCAATTGGATTGACCCTGGGGATCCCCGCAATCTCTCAGGTTGGTTGGGTCGAGGATGCGCTCGTTGAGCGTGCCTTTGTTGAGAAACGCCATATGCAGGCCCAATTCTTAGCTGAAGTCGATGACCTTCGTGTTGCCTACCATGACGGTGTTACGGATGCTGCGCGTATGGATGCAACTGCTGCAGCCGGTCTTGCGCGCGCCTTTGGCGTTCCACCAGAAGCAGTTGCGGAAGGTCTTCGAAGCTTTACCCCCGCTCATCACCGCCGTGCAGTGATTTCACATGCTGCCGATGTCACCTGGATTGATGACTCTAAGGCGACAAATGCTCATGCGGCCGTGGCTTCGCTGTCTGGAATTACTCCCGGCACTGCGGTGTGGATCGCAGGAGGAGATACGAAGGGCCAAGAGTTTGGCGACCTGGTTACTCGCGTCGCTCCTCTTCTTCGAGGGGTTGTTGTCATTGGCAAGGATCGCAGTGCGATTGTGAACGCGCTGCGCCAGCGCGCGCCTCAAGTTCCCTTCGTTGAGGTCGACGGGCACGAGGACTGGATGTTCTCTGTCGTTAACGAGGCCGTGGCGTTGTCCCGCCCGGGAGATACTGTTGTGCTTGCACCCGCGTGTGCGTCCTGGGATCAGTTCCGTTCCTATGCGCAACGTGGGGATGTTTTCCGCGATGCGGTTAAACGTCTTGAAGCGAATTGGGCGGCGCAATGAGCTCCCTACTGGAGCGCCTGCATATCCCGCGTTTCGAATTTGCGTCGAAAGAACGTGGAGATCGGGTGTATTCGCCTGTCGCCACCTACTATCTGATTGTTATCCCCGCGCTCATTTTGACCGTTTTCGGTTTGGTGATGGGGTTTTCAGCCTCTGCCGTTACAACTATCGCCAGTGGCGGCAGTCCCTACGCGGCATTCTTGCGTCAGCTGCTCATTATCGGTGTTTCCTTCCTGCTAGCGGCGATTTTTATCCAAAGAATCCCCTCAGCAGTGTGGTACCGCCTCGCACCGGCTATTTATCTTGCGGCGCTGTTTTTTCAGGCACTAGTCATGACGCCACTGGCGGCATCACAGGGTGGAAACACTAACTGGGTGTCGCTTCCCGGACTTGGAACATTCCAGCCCTCGGAGTTTCTCAAACTGGCGTTGATCGTTGCCTTGGGACGCTCACTGTCGCGGGAAGGCGCTCGCAGAAATGACTGGCGACAGATGGCAGTCACGGTAGGGCTTCCCATTCTTGGCGCTCTTGTTGACGTTATGCTCGGTAAGGACATGGGCACCGCAATGGTCATGGCTGCGGGTGCATTCGGCGCAATCTGGGTTGCACGGCTTCCGCGCAAGTGGTTTGCAGTTATTTTTCTTTCCGCGATTCCTATTGCTGCCTTCTTAGTTTTCCAAAATCCCACGCGAATGAAGCGAATTCTTGCAGTTCTTCCGTGGAATCGTCCCGCGCGTAACCTTTCGGCCCCCGAACAGATTGACCACGCGCTGTGGGCACTTGGCTCTGGCGGGCTAACGGGTCTTGGTCCCGGCGCATCGCGAGAAAAATGGAACTATCTCCAGGCCGCGCACACCGACTTCATCTTGGCAATTATTGGCGAAGAATTCGGCCTCTTAGGGACGCTGACCATCGTTGCGTGTATCTGTTTGATGATTTGGGGGATGGTACGGCTCATCCACTCAACGAACTCCTTCTTCGCAACAATTGTGAGTGGTGGCGTCGCTGCTTGGATCGGCATTCAGGCGATTATTAATATTGCGTCTGTGACTGGGCTTGGTCCGGTTATTGGTGTGCCTCTGCCACTGGTGTCTTATGGCGGTTCGTCCTACCTCTTTACGATTTCGGCTATTGCATTGGTTGCTGCTTGCGCGCGCGAGAACGCGGGTATGACTATGGGACTGAAATTCTCGGCTGGATCCTCACGCGACCCTCGGCTTTCGCGTCGTCGTCGCCGCGCGGGAAAGGCTAGCGCTGGATCTACGGAAGGAAGACGATGACAAAGAAGATTGTTCTTGCAGGTGGTGGCACCGCTGGGCACGTGAACCCTTTACTGTCGACCGCATTGGAACTTCGTTCACGCGGTTATGACGTCGTTGCTCTTGGAACCTCTCAAGGGCTGGAAACAACGCTGGTTCCTGCGGCGGGTGTCGAGTTGGTGACTATTGAGCGTGTTCCGCTGCCGCGTAAACCTTCTCTGCAGTTCTTCTCTCTTCCGGGGCGTATGAAGCGTGCGATCGCGCAGTGTCGCTCAGCCCTGAGCGGAGCAGATGCGCTCGTTGGTTTCGGCGGATATGTTTCTACTCCCGCCTACCTTGCCGCACGAAAGATGAGCCTTCCGATCATCATCCATGAGCAGAACGCCCGTCCCGGGCTTGCCAACCGAGTAGGTGCACGCTGGGCATCGGCCTTGGGATTGACTTTCCCCTCGACCCCTCTAAAGGCGAAGCACGGAGTAACTGTGGTGACGGGTCTTCCTCTGCGTCCCGCCATCCAGGCTCTTGCCGCCGCTCGTACCACCGAAGAAGGACGTGAATCTGCGCGCCGCTCGGCGGCCTCGAAGTTGGGGGTCGACCCCGATATGCAGACTCTGCTCATCACCGGTGGCTCCTTGGGGGCTCTCAATGTGAACCGTGCGATGGTGAAAGTCGCTGCTGAGCTGCCCGACGGGGTGCAGGTCGTTCACCTCACCGGCAAGGGGAAAGACCAAGAGGTTCGCGATGCGGTGAAGGCAGCAGGCGTTGCGGATCGTTGGCATGTCATTGACTACCTCTCAACGATGGAAGATGCGCTTGCCGTTGCTGATTTGGTCGTGTGTCGCTCGGGTGCGGGTACGGTTGCTGAAATGACCGCACTCGGACTGCCCTGCGTGTATGTTCCACTGCCCATTGGTAATGGAGAGCAGAAGCTGAATGCCGCGGATCATGTTGCCCAGGGTGGTGCGCTTCTTGTTGCTGACCACGACCTGACTGCCGATTACGTTCGAGGCACGATCTTTCCGCTGTTGGGAAGCGAAAAACTTTCTGAAATGGCCATCGCGTCCCGTGCGCTTGCGCGCCCCGATGGCGCTCAACAACTTGCTGATCTTATTGAATCGACTCTTCAAAAGAAGGAACAGAAGTGAGTATTTCCCATCGCTTCCATCTCATCGGTATCGGCGGCGCTGGGATGTCAGTGGTTGCTGAGCTTCTCAAGGATCGCGGTCTTGAGGTTTCGGGTTCTGACCAGAAGGAATCTCCCATTCTTGATCACCTCCGTGATGCAGGAATTGAAGTTTTTGTCGGACATGATGCTGCTCATGTTCCCGCTGACGCGGTAGTTGTTGTGTCCACCGCAGTGCGTGAGACTAACCCGGAGCTGGCCGAGGCCCGTCGACGTGGACAAAGCGTCATTCACCGTTCCCAGGCTCTGGCTCTGGCTGCAAGCGGTATGCGTTTTGTGGCGGTTGCAGGAGCACACGGGAAGACGACGACTTCAGCGATGCTTTCGATGGCCCTTCGTGATGCCGGTGAAGATCCGTCGATTGCGGTTGGTGCGGTGATTCCTCAGCTGGGGTCGGGTGCTTACTTGGGCAGCGGCGATGTTTTTGTTGCCGAAGCCGATGAATCTGATGGCTCCTTCCTCAACTACACTCCCTGGATCGAGATTGTCACCAATGTTGAACCTGATCACTTGGATCGCTATGGTTCGCGCGAAGCTTTCGAGCAGGTTTTCGTTGATTTTGTTGGCTGCCTGTGCCCGGGTGGAACCCTGGTGTGCTGCGGTGAAGATGGTGGTAGTGCACGTTTGGCCCGATATGCTCGAACCCAGGGCATCGATACCGTGACCTATGCGCGCTCCGGTCATGAGAGTGCAGACTTGGGCGCAAGCGCAGATGTCATCATCGAAGAGGCTCATACTGATGGCCATACCGCTTCGGCGCTGCTGACCTGGGGCGATTTGAAGGCCGAAATTCATCTGGCAGTTCCTGGGATTCACAATCTTCTCAATGCCTGTGCGGCATGGATTGCAGGAGTTCGCTTGGGAACCGATGCGCAGACTATGGCGCACTCTCTGGCTGCATTCGCTGGAACTTCTCGGCGCTTCGAGTTCAAGGGACAAGTTGGCACTCGCCGCCTGTTTGATGACTATGCACACCATCCCACCGAGGTCGCTGCAGCATTGCAGCAGGCTCGTACTGCGGCCGGTGATGGGGAAGTAAGCGTGGTTTTCCAACCGCACTTGTATTCGCGTACTCAGGCTTTTGCCGAGCGCTTCGCCCAGGCGCTTTCGCATGCGGATCACGTCTACGTCTGCGATATTTACGGCGCGCGCGAGGATCCGGTACCCGGCGTGACTTCGCAGCTTATTACTTCGCATCTGTCTCGAGCACACTACGTTCCAGATATGCATGAGGCCGCACGTATGGCTGCCAACGAGCTCGGCGAGGACGGAATCCTAGTCACAATGGGTGCTGGCTCAATTACGCAGGCCGGTAGCGATGTTCTGGATGAGTGGGAGCACGAGGAGCAGGGGAGCGGCCAGTGAAGCAGCCTCCGCGTCCCCGTCGTTCCCGTTCTTCTTCCGCGCCCGAGGGCTCTTCTGCGCCAGAGGTTTCTTCTGCGTCCCCGCAGGACTTTGCCGCGCCTGAGGAAGCATTCGGGGAAGGTTCCTTTTCCGATACCGTCGCTTCGTCTCCCGAGGTCTCGATTTCGGATCGTCCTGCGCTCTCTTTGGCTCAGGCCTCGTCGGCCGAGGAGAAAGAAGAGACAGAACGCGCTGCGCGTAGGAAACGAAATCGCGAGTTGCGTCGCGCGAGGCGCGAGGCAAGAGCACAGTCACCCAGTAGCGGAGAACTGCTCAACCGCCCATTGGGGCAATCGGATGCGGCTGCGATTTTGGGGTCTAGCGATGAGAGCGCAACAGCTGATTTGAACGAGAGGCGTCGTGAACGCACGCATGCGCATCGACGTCTTCTCCTTACGCGAGTTGCCTCCGCCTGTGGCGCTGTCATTGTCGTGTGTGCTTTGGTGTGGGGAGTTTTCTTCTCGCCGCTTTTTGCTCTCGATATGTCTAAGGTGTCGATCGAGGGACTCGGTGATGACACGACTACTCAAAACGATGTGCGTGCCGCGATCGAGCCTTATGCCTCTGTTCCGCTTCCACGTCTAAAGACTTCTGCGATCGACGAGCAAATCGCGAAGGTGCGTCTGGTTCGTGAGGCTAATGTCCAGCGTTCTTGGCCGCGTGGATTAACCGTTCAGATCCGTCCGCGGCAAGCGATTCTGGCGGTGAAAGACGGTTCTTCTTGGGCTTTGGTCGACGATCAGGGAGTAACGGTTTCTTCTGTCTCAACAGCTCCCGAGGGAATGGCTCCAACGACCCTTCCCGACGGCGATCAGCGCGCACAAGCTGCAGCTGATGTCGCGGCGATTTGGGCAGTGATGGGGGATGATCTGCGCTCGAATATCGCGATGATCACTCACGATGGCCAAACTATCTCCATGACCTTGACGAATTCTCGAACGCTCAATTGGGGAGTAGCGAAGGACAATGAGCTCAAGGCAAAAGTTGCGGCTGTTTTGATTTCGCAGCGTCAGGCACGGAACTATGATGTGTCCTCGCCCGTGCATCCTGTCACTTCTTAAGTTAGAGAAGCGACACGCCCGCGAATTGTCTTGAAGAATTGGGGTCTTACCCCTACCTTCTTCCCGTCTACACGCAGGTCAAACATCAACCTTCTACTTGAGGTTTAAGGTTGGTGCGCAGAAAGAGGGCAAGGTTATGGTCGCACCGCAGAATCATCTGGCGGTTATCAAAGTCGTCGGAGTTGGTGGCGGCGGTGTTAACGCCGTCAATCGAATGATTGAAGTTGGCTTGAAAGGCGTTGAGTTCATTGCTGTGAATACCGACGCGCAAGCTTTGCTGATGTCCGATGCAGAGACGAAGTTGGACATTGGTCGTGACCTTACCCACGGCCTCGGCGCCGGTGCAGACCCCGCAGTGGGGCGGCAGGCAGCCGAAGACCACATTGACGAAATTACCGAGGCCCTTGAAGGCGCGGATATGGTCTTCGTGACCGCAGGTGAAGGTGGCGGTACCGGAACCGGTGCAGCTCCCGTTGTCGCGAAGATTGCGCGCACCGCAGGTGCCCTGACCGTCGGTGTTGTCACACGCCCCTTCTCCTTTGAAGGAAACCGCCGCGCATCCCAGGCTGATGCTGGTGTTGAGAAGCTCCGTGAAGAGGTCGACACCCTGATCGTCATTCCGAACGATCGTCTGCTTCAGATCTCAGATGCCAATATCTCGGTACTCGAAGCTTTCCGTGCAGCCGATCAGGTTCTGCTTTCTGGCGTTCAAGGTATCACCGAACTGATCACCACCCCCGGCCTGATCAACGTGGACTTCAACGATGTGAAGTCCGTAATGAAGGATGCCGGTTCTGCCCTGATGGGTATTGGTTCGGCAACCGGCGAAGATCGCGCTCTGCGAGCAGTCGAGTCCGCTATCTCCTCGCCGCTCCTCGAAGCCTCGATCGATGGTGCACACGGTGTCCTCATGTTCTTCCAAGGCGGTTCCGACCTGGGCTTGCAGGAGATCTACCAGTCCTCGCTTTTGGTTCGCGAGGCCGCGCACCCCGAAGCCAATATCATCTTCGGTTCTGTCATTGATGACTCCCTTGGTGACGAAATCCGCGTGACCGTCATCGCGGCGGGCTTTGACGAGGTGGCATCCCAATCTTCTCCGGCAAATGAGCCCGTCGTGGCTCCTCGACCGGTTCATGCTCGTCAGGAAAAGACCGAAGCTCCAGCAGCTCCTCAGCGCCGCATCGGGGAGGTCGCCTCGGCTCACACCGCAGCTCACCGCGCAGATCCTGAATTGCCGACGCGCACCAACCAGATTCCGATTGCCCGCCAGAGCGAAGAAGAGTCGTCGAAGGAAGTTCCTTCCCTCGAAGTGCCTCGTGTCTTCGAAGAGGAACAGCCTTCGGACGTCTTGGATATTCCTGATTTCTTGCGCTGATGAAGCACACTGACCTGCACGGTGCCCGCGTTTACTTCACTGAAGTCGGCGCGGGCACTGACCCATATCGGGACAACTTTGGGACGCACGTCGGCGATAACACGGAACATGTGCATGAGCGTCGCCGCAAGCTTTCCACGCTCATTGGCCATCCAATTGTTTGGATGAATCAGACACATTCGGTGAACGTTCAGGCGCTTACCCCTGCGAATGCCTCTCTTTTATCACAGGAGTATCAAGGGGAAATAGGCCCCCTTGACTGCGATGGTGTCGTGATCGATTCACGTCAGTGGGAACAAGCTCCAGCCTTGGCTGTGATGACGGCAGACTGTATGCCGATCTTGCTGAGTAGTGGAAACGGAGTCATCGGCGCTGTTCACGCCGGACGCGTGGGGTTCCTCGGAGGGATTCTTGACCGAACATGTGAGGTCTTTGCTTCTTTTGGTGTGGACACCGCTGATATTCAGATGCTTATTGGACCGTCTATCTGCGGCCGGTGCTACGAAGTCCCGGCTTCAATGAAAGATCAGAGTGCGCTTATCGCTCCCGCGATAGCTTCGCGCACATCGTGGGGCAGTGACGCCCTGGATCTTCCCGGTGCGGCATTGGCATGGGCTACGGAGCGAGGGATTGCGGCCTCGTGGATTAATGAATGCACACTGGAAAATCCCTCATATCATTCCTATCGTCGAGACCCAGGCTGTGGGCGTTTCGCATCAGTAATTGCGACATGCCGGCAGGCTTAAGCGCGTCAATCGCTTTGGCGCATTACCTTGTGCTCAGGTCCCATTACATAGAGGAGAGCATGATGTCAGGCTTCGGAGCAAAAGCACGCCAATTCATGGGTTGGTACACCCCGGAAGAGGTCGATGAGAGCACCTTGGACTTCCTTCCCGAAGAAGTTGAGGAGACAGAAGTGGCTCACATTACCCCCGCGTCGAATGTCACGCCCATTCACCGTGAGGAGCGCCGCAGCGTTCAGCAGGCGGATCTTTCGCGTATCGTCACCGTGCGTCCGTTGAACTACAACGATGCGCCGGCAATTGCCGAGCCCTACCGTGATGGTGTTCCCGTCATCATGAATCTTTCTGAGGTCTCAGATAAGGATGCGCAGCGTTTCATTGACTTCGCTGTCGGCTTGACCTATGGACTTCAGGGCGTATTCGAACGCGTCACTGATCGCGTTTTCCTTCTTTCGCCTCACAGCGTTGAGGTAACCGGCGACGTGACCGGCTCGAACCGTTCGGCGACTTCGCTCTTCGGACGCTGATCATGGTCTCCCAGTGGTTGGGAGGAGCGATTGCTCTTCTTGCGGGTCTGTACATGCTCGTGTTGATCGCGCGCATGATTTTTGATTGGATTCGCTTCTTCTCTCCACTGTGGAGGCCGTCAGGGCTCATTCTGCCCATCGCGAATCTGGTCTATGCGCTGACTGATCCGCCTCTTTCTTTCCTGCGCAGGATTATTCCGCCGCTGCGTCTTGGAGGGAACCTTGCCATTGATCTGGGATTTATGATCCTGTTTTTGGCGACGATCATTGTTGAAAACCTTGGGGTTTTCATTCGCAGCTTGGGCTTTTAGCTCCGGCGTTTGACAGTGACCTCGGGTCTATCGCGGTTGCATGTCACCTGAGTAATAAGTGAAATATGGGGAAATTGGTGTTATTGTGACGCTAGTTCCGCTATTATTCCAGTGTGTAGTTCGGGTCATCCTCATCGGTGATCCGGTGACGCGAGCATACGAGCGTCACACAACAAGTACCGAGAGGTAAACAAATGGCTCTGCTCACAACCGAAGATGTGTTGGAAAAAACCTTCAACATCGTGAAGTTCCGTGAAGGATATGACCAGGTCGAGGTTGACGACTTCCTCGATGAGGTTGTCTCCACGATTTATACTCTCCAGGCTGAGAACCAGAACCTGCGCGAAGAGCTTGAGGCTGCTGAGCGTCGTGTCGCTGAGCTGTCCGGTGGCGAAGCCCCCAGCCACAAGCCTGCAGAACAGACCGCTGCTCCTGTCGTTGAAGAGCCCGTTGTATCCGAGCCTTCCGTCACCGAGACTGCTGTTGCTGCCCCCGCAGTCGCTGCTACTCCTGAGAGCGCAGAGTCGGCAACCTCGATGCTTGCACTGGCACAGCGCGTCCACGACGAGTACGTCCGCGACGGTCGTGAAGAATCCGATCGCATCATCGCCGACGCAAACGCAAAGCGTGACGAAATTATTGCTGACGCACAGAACCAGCACCAGAACATTCTTTCTCAGCTGGATCAGGAGCGCGCACTACTCGAAGGCAAGATCAACGAACTGCGTTCCTTCGAGTCCGAGTACCGTGCAAATCTGCGTGAGCACCTGGAAGGTCTGCTCCAGGAAGTGAACGCCGGAACTCAGAACTGATTTCAGATCAAGATCTCTATGACGGTGGCGCCTTCGCGGCGCCACCGTCATAATTCTTTATGTGAAGAAAAATAATCGCGGCATGCTCATCTGGGCGTACATCATTGCCTTAATCGCATTGGCAACGGATCAGGCTTCAAAGTTTTGGGCACTGAAGAATCTGAGTGATGGACAGCAACGCCCGCTCCTTGGATCCTTCCTTCGACTTGAGCTCACTGCGAATCCAGGTGCGGCCTTTTCCTTGGGCTCGCAGACGACAATCATCTTCACCTGTATCGCCTGCGTTGTTGTTACTGCGATTGTCATGTATCTTCCACGCGTCGACTCGCGCTTACTTGCCAGCGGATGCGCTCTGCTCCTTGGCGGTGCGGCCGGTAACTTAATTGATCGTTTTATTCAGGAACCCCGATGGGGAAGTGGCCACGTCGTCGACTTCATCGGATACGGAACTTGGTTCATTGGTAACGTTGCAGATATTTGGATTGTCTGCGCGGTCGTTATCCTGCTGATTGCAAGCTTTACCGGTAACAAGCACTCGGTGCGCTGAATATGTCCGATACTCGTTTGATGCCCGTGCCCGACGCGTTGGTTGGGGAGCGGGTCGACGCAGCGCTTTCGCGTATTCTCGGTCTGTCGCGTTCACGTTGTAGTGAGCTCATCCTTGACGGGAATGTGGCGATTAACGGTACGTTGGCCTCTAAATCGGACAGGCTTGGAGAGAACGACCTTTTAGAAATTACGATCCCAGAACCTAAAACTCCTGTAACTCCAGTAGTGGGGATGGATATTCTCTACGACGATGACGATATTGTCGTCGTCAACAAGCCAGTTGGTGTTGCAGCGCATTCAGGTCCGGGTTGGACAGGTCCTACTGTTGTTGGCAACCTCGCGGCAGCGGGATATCGAATCACTACTCACGGCCCAGTTGAACGTCAAGGAATTGTTCATCGACTGGATGTAGGAACCTCGGGCGCAATGATGGTCGCCAAGTCCGAACTCGCCTATTCGGTGATGAAGCGCGCCTTCAAGGAACGGACTGTACGCAAGATCTACCATGCGGTGGTTGCCGGACACCCAGACCCGGCCTCGGGAACGATTGACGCACCGATTGGACGCCACCCCTCGCGGGAATGGCGTATGGCGGTGATCGATGGGGGAAAGCGCGCGGTGACGCACTACGACACCCTCGAGCTCATGCCGGGTGCCGCGCTTGTGGATGTGCATCTGGAAACCGGACGTACTCACCAGATTCGCGTGCATATGGCTGCGATCGGCCATCCCTGTGTTGGTGACGTCTTCTATGGAGCCGACCCCACAAAAGCAGAGCAGTTGGGCTTGGACCGTCAGTGGCTACACGCGGTTGAGCTGGGATTTACGCATCCGCGAACTCAACTTCCTGTGATGGTACGAGCCCCTTACCCGGATGACCTCAATCACGCTTTGGAGATTTTGCGTCACGCGTAAGCATTTTGCTTCACGCTTCGCCCAGTGTGCTGGATCAAGAAACACTAGACTGAC
Source organism: Actinomyces sp. oral taxon 181 (assembly GCF_018370895.1). NCBI lineage: Bacteria > Bacillati > Actinomycetota > Actinomycetes > Actinomycetales > Actinomycetaceae > Actinomyces > Actinomyces sp. oral taxon 181. The sequence continues at coordinate 134,744 of NZ_JAGYZL010000003.1, read as the reverse complement.
ACCATGGCACCAGCGGACTCTTTCGTGCATCTGCACAATCACTCGGAATACTCGATGCTCGATGGAGCAGCGCGAATCAAGCCGATGGTTGCAGAAGCTGCAAGGCTGGGACAGCCCGCAATTGGCCTGACGGATCATGGCTACCTCTTCGGTGCCTATGAGTTTTATGATGCTGCGACGAAGGCGGGTATCAAGCCAATCATTGGCTTGGAAGCCTATGTCACTCCGGGTACTTCACGTTTCGATCGTCAAAAGGTGACTTGGGGTGAGCCTTGGCAGCGCAGCGATGACGTATCAGCTTCGGGTTCGTATAACCACCTCACCTTGCTCGCGTACTCAACAGAAGGAATGCACAACCTTTTCCGCTTGGGAAGTTACGCCTCGGTCGATGGGCAATTCGGTAAGTGGCCTCGCGCCGATAAGGAACTGCTTGAACGCTTCCACAAGGGGCTGATTGTTTTCACCGGTTGCCCTTCGGGTGCAGTGCAGACACGAATGCGTTTGGGCCAATGGGACGAGGCCGTGGCTGAGGCCGCAGAGCTGCGCGACATTTTTGGGCCTGAGAATTTCTACGTGGAAGTTATGGACCACGGGATTGAATTTGAGAGGCGTACGCAAAAACAACTCCTTGAACTTGCTAAGCTCATGGACGCACCGCTGGTCGCTACGAATGACGCGCACTACGTCAAAAAGGAAGACCGCGGAATTCAGGACGCACTGCTGTGTATCAACTCGGGTTCGCGAATCTCTGATCCGGATCGCTTTAAGTTCGATGGAGACGGTTACTACATTCGTTCTTCCGAAGAGATGCGCTCTATCTGGAAGGAATTGCCAGAAGCCTGCAATTCGACACTGGAAATTGCAGAGCGATGCGATGTCCACTTCAGGACCACCGCTGAGGGTGCCTCGTACATGCCCGACTTCCCTGTTCCAGAAGGGGAAGATAAGACCTCGTGGTTTATTAAAGAAGTTGAAAAGGGTCTTCAGGAGCGTTTCCCCAAGGGTATTCCAGACGATGTACGCAAGCAGGCCGAATACGAGGAAGACGTCATCATCAAGATGGGCTTCCCGGGCTACTTCCTCACCGTTGCCGACTACATCAACTGGGCAAAGAGCCAGGGAATCCGCGTGGGGCCCGGTCGTGGTTCGGGTGCGGGGTCCATGGTCGCCTACGCCATGAAAATCACCGAACTCAATCCGCTCAACCACGGGCTGATCTTCGAACGCTTCTTGAACCCCGAGCGTATTTCGATGCCCGACTTTGACGTTGACTTTGACGAACGTCGTCGTGATGAGGTCATTGAGTACGTTAAACGAAAGTACGGCGAAGACCGCATTTCACAGGTGGTCACCTACGGTCGAATTAAGACCAAGCAGGCCCTGAAAGATTCTGCGCGAATCTTGGGACGCGACTTCAAGGTGGGGGAGCAGCTGACGAAAGCACTGCCTCCTTCGGTCATGGGCAAGGACATCTCGGTTGCGGGTATCTTCGATGAGAAGGATAAACGCTACGCCGAAGCTACGGAGTTCCGTAAGTACTATGAAGAGAACCCCGATGTCCACGAGGTTGTTCAGTACGCACTGGGGCTTGAGGGGCTGACCCGTCAATGGGGCGTCCACGCATGTGCGGTGATCATGTCATCGCATACCCTGACGGACATTATCCCCATTATGAAACGCCCTCAAGACGGGGCGATCATCACCCAATTCGACTACCCGACCTGTGAAGGTCTTGGGCTTCTCAAGATGGACTTCTTGGGACTGCGCAACCTGACGGTTATTTCTGATGCTCTTGAAAACATCAAACTCAATGGCAAGCAGGATCCCGATCTAGACCATGTCCCGCTAGATGACCCGGCAACATATGAGTTGTTGGGCCGCGGCGATACCTTGGGCGTTTTCCAGCTTGATGGTGGCGGTATGCGTGACCTTCTCAAGCTGATGAAACCGGATAACTTCGAAGATATCTCCGCTGTGGGTGCGCTGTATCGTCCCGGTCCTATGGGTGCAAATTCGCACACAAACTATGCTCTGCGTAAGAACGGGCGCCAGGAGATCACTCCGATCCACCCCGAACTTGCGGAGCCTTTGAAGGACATTCTGGGAACGACCTACGGTCTGATTGTCTATCAAGAGCAGGTCATGCAGATTGCCCAAAAACTTGCGGGCTACTCTCTTGGCCAAGCAGATATCTTGCGTAAGGCCATGGGCAAAAAGAAGAAGGAAGTTCTGGACCAACAGTTCAAGGGCTTCCGACAGGGCATGCTAGATAACGGCTATTCCGAAGAATCAATCAAGGCTCTGTGGGATGTGGTCGTTCCCTTCTCGGCCTACGCATTTAACAAGGCTCACTCCGCAGCCTACGGCTTGGTGTCGTATTGGACGGCCTATCTCAAAGCAAACTATCCCACCGAGTACATGGCCGCTCTTTTGACTTCGACGAAAGACAATAAGGACAGGCGCGCGCTCTACCTGGCGGAGTGCCGCCATATGGGAATTACCGTCCTTCCTCCGGATGTCAATGCCTCAATGGGCACCTTTGCTCCTGATGGCAAGGACATTCGCTTTGGTCTGAATGCTATTCAGAATGTTGGTGCGAACGTCGTCGACGCGATTGTCGAGACGCGTCAAGAGAAGGGCAAGTTCACCACTTTCCAAGACTTCTTGGACAAGGTTCCTCAGGTGGTGTGCAATAAGCGAACGATCCAGTCGCTCGTGCGCGCCGGCGCTTTCGACTCGCTGGGTTACACGCGCCGCGCTCTTCTGTCGCGCTGTGACGAGGCAGTGGATGCGGTGATCGACGTGAAGCGTAACGAAGCGATCGGACAGTTTGACCTCTTTGGCGGAATGGGCATGGGGGAGGATTCAGGTTCTTCTCTGGCAATTGGAATCCCGGATCTTCCTGAGTTTGATCGTCGGCAAAAGCTCGCCGAAGAACGCGAGATGCTGGGGCTCTACGTTTCGGACCACCCTTTGCGCGGGCTTGAAGGTGCCTTGGAGCGCCACCAAGACGTTGAAATTGCGCAGATTGTTGGCGGCGATGAGAGTCTGGTCGACCGCACTGTCAAAATCGCAGGCTTGGTTTCATCGCTTCAAACCAAAGTGACGAAGCAGGGTAATCCCTGGGCAATTGCGACAATCGAAGACCTGAGCGGTTCGGTCGAAGTGCTCTTCTTCCCGCGCGCCTATGAGACGGTGCAAACCTTCCTGGCTCCTGACCTTGTTGTTCAGATTGAGGGTCGCGTCAACACTCGCGATGAGCAGGTGTCAATTTATGGTCAGTCGATGAACATCCTCGAGCTACGCGAGGACGGAAATGTTCCCCTTGACTTGGAACTGGCTGCCTCGCGTTGCACTCCTGAGCTTTTGCGTGAATTGAAGGAAGTACTGGAAACCTTCCCGGGCTCTTCACCCGTACGTTTGCACCTGCGTGAACCCGGACGCGTGACGATTGTTGAATTGGATTCTTCTCTGCGTGTCACCCAATCGGGGCCATTCTTTAGCCACGTAAAGGCGGTTGTTGGCGCTGAAGGAGTGCTGACCTCACACTAGGACGCGCACTCGTGCAGGCCTCGTGGCCTCGGGGAAGGGAAGCAGGACGCAACGAGAGTGCGTTGGCCTCGTCTGCCTAGTCGATGACGCGAACTTTAGCGGCAAAGACTCCCTGTGGCGTGCGAAGCTCGACGAGTTCGCCATCTTCTAGGGCATGCCCGCGGCGGGTTTCAACTTCGCCATTGACACTAACGTCGCCGCTTTGGATCAGGTCGCGTGCCTCTGCACCATCCTCAACCAGACCAGCACGCTTGAGGAATTGGCCCAGTCGGATCGATCCGCGGACCTCGATAGTGGGAATAGAAGGCATGTGCGCTCCTGTGCTTGAGGGGTGTTTCTCGCTTTGTATTATCACACGCCGCTATGTCGCGATACGATAAACGCTGTTAGCCAACAGGAAGTGGAGGCCCTTGTGTCTGAAGACAACAATCGGGATCTGGACGCGCAGTTTCGTGATCTAGTCGCAGACATGGAGTCCGATCTCGAGGGGGATCTGCCACAAGATGCGGGAGAGAATGTGTCGCCTACACGAGACGCTCTTGATACCCCCGTTGATGAGTCGCTTCACCTTGAGGGAGGTAAGCTCTCCGTTGCCCTAGTACTTGCCCCAATTCCTTCCGCCGAAGCCCTCCATTCGCTGCTCGCTCTTTCCGGTATTCACGAGGCCGTGGTGCGGTTGAAGCCGTGGACGGGGGTGTGGTTGCGAGTGCAGACCCAGACAACTCAAGAAGAAGAACTCAATGTGCTTCTCACAGGGCGTCGTCCGATGCCACCGGAAGTCGATCGGATTGCCTCGGTGATTTCGCGACTGTCGAAGTATGGTGCCGTTGCGATTATGTCCTGGCTGGTTGAGGGCGATGGTGTGGAACCCGGTGTGTCAGGCCAGATCACCGCGCAGCGCTATGTCAATGGAAGTAGCGAGGATGACATTCCGGCAGGGCTGTTGCTGGGGGCGATGCCTCAGGCGACCGAGGATCTATTGCTTGGTCGAACTCTTCCCTCCGACTATCCCGATTCTATTCAAGCGGATGGAAAGGGAGGCCGCCGCGGTCCCTTCTCCTGGTTTAGGAAGCGCTGATGTCCGAGGCAATTGGCGAAGAACAGAAGAACCGTTTGGCGCAGCGTCTTTCAATGGCTACGCACAACCGAGATGATCACGGGCAGGCTCTGAGTAAAACTCAGCATGCGCTTGAGTGCCCTAAGGATAGTGCGCAACAACTCGAAGAGCTGGTCCATGCTCTTGAGGATGAGCGTGTGATTGTTCCAATCCGTGTTGAAGAGGATCCTCGAGTAACTGGAGTTCATGCGGGGGAGTTGGGGCATGATCCGGCTGGGTTTCTCGTGATTGAAACCTCCGCGGGCCCAGCAATTGCTGCGTTTAGCTCTTCTGCATCACTTTCGGATTTTGATCCGAGCTCGCGTCCCATGGGACTTCCTTTCAAGCGAGTTGCACTGGTCGCTTTGCTTGAAAGCGCGGGGCGCGTTGTCTTTGACCCCCACAGCGCAGATATCGTGGTTCCTCGAAGTGCAACCGCGGCTCTGGCTCAGGGAGATCATTGGCTTCCTGCGTGGAAAGATCGCGACCTCAAGAATCTGCTACTTGAGCAGGCAAGTCAGGAATTCTCGCCACTAAGCGATCTCCACGTGGAATATGCCGGCCAGGAACTCTGCCGTATCATTCTTGAAATTGATGCCTCGAAGGTGCGTAGGAATGAGGGTGACCTTACGCGCTCTGAGCTGCGAGAAAAAGTCCAGGGTGTCATCGAAGGGCTCAGTGCTCTTCCTCGGCTGCGCGCCGTTACAGACCAGATTCAATGGGTTCCTCGATGGGTGGGGATGTGAGTCATTCCATCGCATTGCCATCGATCGAATATCGCCCTTGGCGCATGAATTTGCTAAGATATTAGCGACCAATCGGGGATTTCGCCCCGATCGTGCAAGCGGAGTTTCTCCCACCTTGATTCCCGCCCGAGTTTTCGGGTTGCCCACGTAGAGCCAGGGGATCGGGTTAAACGGTAGCATCCGGACGGATGTTGTTGCCGGGATAAGCCTTCGTGCGCACAGTGGCACGAAGGCCTTTTTCGTGTCACGGATACGACTGTGGAAGGAGCCACTCATTAGCGAGCCTCGCATCAATGAGCGGATTCGAGTTCCCGAGGTACGTCTCGTGGGACCCGGAGGAGAACAGGTTGGTGTTGTCCGCGTGGAAGACGCACTGCGTCTTGCCGAAGAAGCGGGCCTCGACCTGGTTGAGGTTGCACCCGACGCTAAGCCGCCGGTTGCAAAACTCATGGACTACGGAAAATACAAGTATGAAGCGGCCCAGAAGGCTCGCGATGCTCGCCGTAATCAGGCGAACACGCAGCTCAAGGAGATTCGCTTCCGCCTGAAGATTGATGACCACGACTTCTCGGTGAAGAAGGGGCACGTTGAGCGTTTCCTTTCCGCCGGTGACAAAGTCAAGGTCATGATTATGTTCCGCGGTCGTGAACAGTCACGACCTGAAGCGGGCGTCCGACTCCTGCAGCGTCTTGCTGAGGAAGTTGGAGAACTCGCCACTGTCGAATCGATGCCTCGCCAAGACGGCCGCAACATGACCATGGTTCTTGCGCCTACGAAGCGCAAGTCCGATGCGGTCAACGAGCAGCGCAAGCGTCGCGAAGCTGAACGTGAAGAACGTCGCGGTAAGCGCGCAGAACGCGCCAGTAAGGACCAAGCTCGTGTGGCCTCGCAAGAGGCAGATGCACAGAAGAAGTGAAGGTTGGGGTTAGACCCCGTCCGGAAGAAGAAGGATCAAAATAATGCCGAAGAATAAGACGCATTCCGGTTCCAAGAAGCGTTTCCGCCTCACCGGAAAGGGCAAGATCATGCGCGAGCAGGCTGGTGCACGCCACCTCCTCGAGCACAAGTCCTCCCGCAAGACCCGTCGTCTGGCCTCGGACCAGGTTCTGGCCACCGCCGACGTCAAGCGCGTCCGTACCCTGCTGGGCAAGTGACCGGCACCTTCGACAAGGAGATTTAGAAAATGGCACGTGTTAAGCGTTCTGTTAACGCCAAGAAGAAGCGTCGCACCGTACTCGAGCAGGCATCCGGCTACCGTGGCCAGCGTTCGCGCATGTACCGCAAGGCCAAGGAACAGGTCACGCACTCATTCGTGTACTCCTACCGTGACCGCAAGGCGAAGAAGGGCGATTTCCGTCGCCTGTGGATCCAGCGCATCAACGCTGCTTCCCGCGCACAGGGCATGACCTACAACCGTTTCATCCAGGGCCTGAACCTGGCCGGTGTTGAGGTCGATCGCCGCATGCTCGCCGAGCTGGCCGTCAATGATATCGCCACCTTCAACGCTCTTGTTGAGGTTGCAAAGAAGGCTCTGCCTGCCGACGTGAACGCGCCCAAGGCCTGAGCATTCAGTGAGCAGCTTTTCCGAACGCCCGTCCATCCTCGATAACCCTCGCGCTGATCGCGTGAAGAAAGTCGCGGCATTGGCCGGGCGTTCGGCGCGCTTACGCGCCGCTCTGATCCTGGTTGAAGGGCCGCAGGCGGTGCGCGAGTTGGTTCGCCATCGCGCAGGTAGCGTGCGCGATGTGTACCTGACCGAGGCGGCTGCGCTCCTGCATCCGGATGTTGTTACCGATGCTCGGAAAGCAACGCGCTGGGTGCATACGGTGACGCCGGAGGTCGCCTCCGCAATGAGCGGAGATGCTCAGGGGATCCTCGCAGTTGCCGACGCCGAGGCGATCCACACCTCGTGGGATCCGCAGGCGGGGCAGTGGCCTGCGACCACGGTTATCCTCGCCCAGGGGCGTGACCCCGGGAACGTGGGGACGATCATCCGCACGGCCGATGCGATGGGTGCTCAGGCGGTTGTGGCCGTCGCGGGAACCGTTGACGTGACAAGTCCCAAAGTCATTCGTTCCTCCGCCGGCTCCCTTTTCCACATCCCTGTCCTCTCCGCCCCGTCGGTGCACGAGGCGATTGCCGCCCTGCGCTGTGAGGGGCACGTTGCGCTGGGAACATCCGGCGGGCATGGTTCTGTGGATTTGAACGACCTCATGACACCTCGATCTGCCGCTCATACTGCGCTGCGGGGACCGCACTCCTGGGTTCTGGGCAATGAAGCTCAGGGACTGTCGCAGGAGGAGCTTGCTGCCTGCGACCTCCTGATTCGTATCCCGATGAGCGGCCATGCCGAATCCCTCAATGTGGCGTCGGCTGCATCGATCTGTCTTTTTGCCTCTCAGTGGAGTCGCGACCAGCTGCTGTAGGTGTCGTGATCGCTGAGTTCAGTGCAGCTCGCGCCCCTGCGCTGTATATGCGGGGTCTTTTGGTGGTTCTTGTCTAAAGAATCCATATTTGCCTGTCTTCTGTTCTCGCTGCTCAGAGTGAAGAAAGCTTCCCTCATTCTGGATGATCATCATTTTTCTGTGGGGCTGACTCAGATAGGATGGGGGTGTGCGAGTTGCAGACACCAATGAAAACCAGCTCATTGCCAGCTTCCGTGAACTCCTTCCGTCAGGAGAACGCACTCTTATCGGATCGGGAGATGACTGCGCGCAGATTGTGACACCGGAAGGGCACTTCATTGTGACCACGGACGTTCTTGTCGAGGGACGCCACTTCCGAGTCGACTGGTCGAGCGCCTATGAGATCGGTGCGCGCGCTGCCGCCCAAAATCTCGCGGATATTGCGGCCATGGGGGGACGTACCTCCGCTCTGGTCGTCTCCCTGGTGTTGCCTTCAGATACCGAGGTGGACTGGCTGAACGACCTGGTGGAAGGCTGCGGCGATCGCGCACGAGAAGCCGGTGCCGGCGTCGTCGGCGGCGACCTATCTTCGGGAGATCAGCTGGTGATTGCCGTGACGGCAATGGGCTGGTGCCCCCACGGCATCGTGGTACGCAGCGGTGCGCAACCCGGTGACGTACTGGCCGTTGCGGGGACCCTGGGACGTTCCGCGGCCGGTTTAGCCGCCCTCTCCTCGGGGAAGGTTCCCCCCTGCACCCCGAGCGCTGAGCTTCCCTCATCGATTCGCGAGGCGGTTTCCGTTTTCCGCGCCCCTGTCCCTCCGCTGGAGGCGGGGGTGCAGGCAGCCTTGGCGGGAGTGCACGCCATGATGGACGTTTCCGATGGGCTGGCGGTGGATGCTCGACGAATGGCCAAAGCCTCGGGAGCTGTCATTGAAGTGGATCCCGCACTTCTCAAGGAGGACGTGGACGCTTTACTTCCCGTAGTGCGCCTCGTGAATCCGGAGGACAGCGGGGCAGAGGAAGGCTATGCGCGTTCCTGGGTGGTCGGTGGGGGAGAAGACCACTCTCTGCTGGCTGCTTTCCCGCACGAGGCGCCTCTTTCGGAAGGTTTCCGTCCCATTGGGCGTGTCCGCGCCTGTCGGGGTGGGGAAAGTCCCGCCGCACTAATGAACGGCCGGAAATTGACCGGGGGATGGGATCACTTTGCCTGAGATGCGATCGATGGGCGCGCGTGCAATCATCGCTGTGAAGGGGAGCGTTGACGCCTCGAATCCCAAGGTTATTCGTTCCTCCGCAGGTTCAGTTTTTCACCTTCCTATCGTTCCTCTTTCCTCCTTTGACGAGGCCTGTCAGTGCCTTCGCGATCAGCGTTGCGTAATCCTGGGGACTTCTGGTGCACAAGGCGCCTACAGTTTGAGTGAGCTGATGTCTCAGGCAGCTCTTGAAGGGCGCGGCTGGCTTGTCCAATCGCATGCGTGGGTCTTTGGAAATGAAGCTCAGGGAATGAGCGATGAAGAAATGGCCGCATGTGATGCTCTGGTAATGATTCCGATGAGCGGCCAGGCAGAGTCCCTCAACGTTGCAAGCGCTGCTGCTATGTGCCTCTTTGCCTCGCAGAACGCGCGCGTGGGGGAGTAGGAGGCTTTCGGCTTTTTCGATACACGACCTGTCTAACCTTGCAGTAATCTTTTCTGTTTTGATGTACTGTATAACTTCCATTTTTCTGATGGACCAATGCTTAACGTCGCCTTAGCGTGGTATGTGTGGATTCTTGAAATTCGAGCTGTTGTCGAAATTTTCACTTGTACTTTTCGGAGGAGTGCTACCGTCGAAATGGGGTCGGATTGGCGGATCGCTACTCCGTATTCTTTGATAAGGTCCCGCATAGGTTCGAGGAGGAATCCAGATGAGTGGCTTGCCCAATGGCGTACCGCGCGTGCCGCAGCCAGATGATTACAGCGGTCCCACGCATGAAGAATTCGCCATTTCAGGAAATACGACGGCAGAACCTGGGGGGATGGCCAAAGATTCAAATGAGGCATCTTCATCCCCGATAGTGCTGGTAGTTAAACATCAAATTCAATTGCTTTTTGCACCTGCAGGGCTTATGACGCTTGCTATGGAATTAGCGGTCGTCCTTGCGGTAGGGCTTGTTTCCTCGTTCTTCGCTTATTTCTCACTGAGAACCTATATCGCTGAAACTACGCTTGCGACGAGCCTAGATGTATTTTCGCTAATTCCTGTGGAAGTCGGTGCACTCCTAGGAAGCGGTCTGACCATGAGCGTCGGTGTTTTCGGAGTCGACGTTATGACATCAATATTTGCTATTTCTGGAACTGTGGTCGTACTTGAAGTAGTGCTATTACGCGTTCTCATTAAACATCGCACGCCTCATGATGAAAGTGGCACCTCGGGGATTGCAGCAGCGTTTCGCAGTTCCATTGAGGGGTTTTTGGTTGCATGTGTGATAGTCTTACTCACTTCGTTCGCCAGCATCGGTGGGAATGAAAGTACGATTTACGCGAATACGCTCTCGGCTTTCCTAGTTGTCCTAGTGGTCGTTGGACTATCGACATACTCTGTTCGCTGTCCAGCTACCGCTTTTCCAAAGCGACTGATGCACGGCACTCTAATTCGAGAACTTCGTGGTTTTACTCGGATTGTGTTGCCGCTGGTCTGCCTTATTGCAGTTCTCGTGGGACTTCCTTTCCTCTTATCTCACGGGATGGGTCCCAGTATCCCGTTTATTATTCTCTACTTGCCTAATATCGCCTTTTACTTTTTCGGGATAGCCTTCGGCGGAGCTGTTTCGGTTGGTGGTGCGATGAGTTATGCCGGGTTTAGTGGAGAGTATTACTCAAATATTGCTATGTGGACCATGGGGATGACTGGCTTGCTAATCGCACTGCTTGCTATCGTTACGATCCTTGTTTCGTCTATAAGCGTGGGTGTACAACGACAGTGCAAGTCAGCGCCCGCCTGGGGGCGAGTCTGGCAGCTCCCAGTGACTGTAACTACGGCCACCCTTCTCGGGATCATGCTCTTTAACGTTAGAGTCTCAATCAGTGGGGTATCGGGAAGTGCGGGTTTGACCTACTGGACTGTTGTAACCGTGGCTATAGTCGCTGTCATAATCTCAGCACTTGCAGAATTCACACCTCAGCTGCTTGCCGAGCGTGCGCCACGCCTCCTGCTGCTCTGCGGTGGCCGCTCAGCCCTTACGCGGCAAAATGCTTCGACTGCGCGTGAGACGGCACAAGCGTCTGAGAATGATCCTGACCAGGCGGTCATGACCGATGTGCAACTAGCACCGGTGACAGACGAGTCTGTAGCACCTATGGATATTGCTACAAGGAAGAGAGTGAGAACCGCGGTTATAACGTTGGGCGGCGTTGCATTGCTCGCCGTCGTTGCATGTGTTGGGGTAGCGATCATTAATGGACAAAATAGTCCCGAGGCCAAAGTGCGGGAATATCTGAGCTTGCTTGCGGATGGAAATGCGGATGCTGCTAGCGCGATGGTAGACCCCGGTATCCCAAACGGACAGAGAATATTTTTAACTAATTCAGCTTTGCAGGCTGCGTCTTCGCGGGTTGAAGTTGTCGATTTAGCTGAGTCTTCGTCACTCTTGCAGGAAAAAGACGAACGTCGAATCACAGCGACTCTTTCGCTTGATGGTCAGCACTTCACTCATGAGTTCACCTTAAAACAGGGGAAAAAGAAATATGGAATTCTTGATAATTGGCAGATTAAGAATGCCCTGACAACGAGTGTTAATGTGGATGCGTATGGTATCCGTGCAGTGAAGATTGGGGATATCGAGCAGCCTATTGACTCCAAGACTCATACGATTACTGTTTATCCAGGCATTTACACTGTGTCAGCCGCGGATACTAGTGAGTACATCTCTGTGAAGCCTGTCGTGTTGAACACCGCGTCGACATCTTTCTTGAACGTGATACATCTGGAAGCAGAGTATACGGATTCGTTGAAAACAGCTGCGCTGGATGCAGCTATCGCGAAGGTTAAATCATGTGGCACACGAGAGAATTCGTCGAATATGGCTGATGATTGCCCTAGCGCGGTGCGTTCAGACTCCTTGTCGGTATTGAATGTCAAGAAAATACCTGATCAAATCAATGAGAACGCCCTCACCACCGGCTACACAGCTAAATATGCCGTGTTTGAAGTGCAACGTGGATCCGGGATACTGGCTGATAAGGAGCCTCGAGAAATACAATACAGCATCAATGTTCGTGTACTTACTGATAACACGACCGGGGAGATTAAAACTGATTCTCAGGGGAAGCCTGTTTTCGAATTTACGTGGTCTGGTTTCTGATACGTTTCCCAAGTGAGGTGCCCCGTGTTTCTTGAGACACCGGGCACCTCACTATGCGAGCGAGAAGGTTACTTAACCTTCTTGATGCGCATGATGAGCCATGCGGCGATCAAAACGACGATGATCGCGACGATGAAAACGACCGTGTAGGCCGAAGTCGGCGTTGTTGATGTATGGGTCATGTTCTTGACAATCACAACGATCGCAGAGGTCATCAAAGAACCAACAACCATCGATAGTGTGTTCGCCAAGTTCAAGATTCCCAGGTCTTTGCCGGCCTCGTCGGGGTTGGGAAGGACCGAAACATTGAGCGCCTGATCGATAGCGTTGTACACGCCGTACCCAAGGCCGGCGATTCCCGCAAAGAGGTACATACCTAGCGCAGAGTGGAAGATCAGCGGCATTGCAGAGCCAATCGCAAACATGACGCTGGCCAGGGCAACCGGGAGCTTGCGGCGACCGATGAAATCGGTGATCGGTCCAGCGCCCAGCGCTGCGACCAGTGAGACAGCCAGAGTAATGACTGCCATCGAGGCGATGAGCTCCGCTGCTAGCGTGGTTGCATTGGCGTTACCTGCGAAGATGTAGTCCTGAGCGATGTAGAGCAGGTATGTGTTGATCATCCAGTAGCCACCCATCATCAAGGTGCGGCCAACAAGTGCGTAGTAGAAATCAGGTGCATTCTTCGGCGGGCGGAAGGATTCGAGGATGCGCTTTGCTGAGAAGCTCTCATCCGATTCACCCCGATTGTCCCCTTCACGTGGCCATATGATCACGGTGACAATACCGATGGCGGCAAAGACTGCCGCGCCCAGCAGCCAGCCGTGAGTGAGCCCACTGTCCGCCTTGAGGAGGCGGGCTCCAACCAGATTGCCGATGGTTTGACCTGCCGCGATTCCGGCCCCATAGAAGCCCGAAATCGTTCCGCGGACCTCGTCGGGAATGCGGTCAGACATTGTTGCCACAAAGGGCGCAAGCATAACGTTGTATCCCAGCTGGGCCGTGCACCACAGCAGGAGGATCATCGGGAATGAATGTTGGTTCAGTGCAAGCAGTGCCATCGCACCACCAGCAATGAGCCCACCGATGATGATCCAGGGAGTGCGCTTACCGAAACGCGAACGCGTCAGGTCGGAGAAAGTTCCGAAAATAACGTTTGCAAGAAGCGCAACTACCGAACCAACCGCGTTGATGGTACCCAGCATTGATTCTTTTCCGGCCGCGTTAATATCTTCAAGCACTGCCGGCAAAATGACGGAGGTCAACGCGACCCAGGGGATTGCACAGGCAACCGCGCTGACGGTGAAACCGACACTGAGGCGGATGAGGTTAACCCGGTTTTCTCTTGGCGGTCTAGAAACCTTGTTCATCTTGGCTCCTTATGGCTAGTCAGATGTGGGCAACTGGTGGCTGGGCAAGCAAGTCGTCAGTGCGGTGTTGGCCTTCACTGTCGGTCCACGTCAGGGAAGCAATAGACCCGGTCTCAGAGGGGGTAGCGGGATTGAAAGTCAACTGTGTGCTGGCGTCCTGAGCTTCCCACGTGAGCGTGAGTACGTCGCCGTCTCGCTGGTAAGAGAACTCGCCGTCAAAAGCCGGAAGAGTATTGCGGAATGCGCACAGTGCATTGAGGGCCTGAACAACTGGGCGCTTAAGGTTCTCTTCAACTTCTTGTGCCGAGTAGTAGTGACGGTTAATGTCGCGACCAACGTTGGTGCGCTTGAGCAGCTCCATGTCATTTGCGCCCGCGAGAGCACCCACGTAGTAGACCTGGGGGATCCCGGGTAGGAAGAACTGAACTGCTCGCGTGGCGAGGTAGTGCTGGTCGTTGCATCCCAATGCGGAGTAGTACGTGGAGTTGACCTGGTAGAGATCCAGGTTCGAGGCTGCGGCACCGGTAGCTTCGCGCGATTCCCCGTGGGTGTTTGCGTGGATTGTCTCGACGAGGCGGTCGACGTCGGGATCTGGAACCAAACCCTTGAGCGAACGGTCCAGCTGGTCCGAACCGATGTCGATGACGCCGATTCCATCGTGCGTGTCCAGTACGGTCACAGCATTATTGGGACGCACATTGATCCAGTGCTCAAGTGAGTCTACTGTTCCCGAGAAAATTGAGTGGAGCAAGAGAGGGGGAAGTGCGAAGTCATAGACGCGGTCGACCTTACTGGCGATGTCGATCTGCTTCTTGTAGTAGGAATGAACCTCGATCAGAGTTTCTAGACCACGCTTTGCGCCCTCTTCTTTGATGCGTTCAATCAAGCGGAAAGTCTTAGGGATCATGAAGCAGGATGTGCGTGCTTCCTTAGCTCCATACCCGACGGCATCAAGGCGGATCGAGGAAACATGGCTGGCTCCCAGTTGGTCAAGGATCGACATCAGGTAATCCCAGCCCTGCTTCGAATCGGTGTCGATATCGACCTGCTGTGGGGTGAAGGTCGTCCAGACCAGACGCGTCTTATCACCCCAGGAGTAGTGGGTGAGGGGAAGACCTGGACGAGGACGATAGATGCCAGCGAGTTCTTCTTCAGTCACGCCTTCGGGGAAGACACTGGACAAGGTCAGGAACATCGGGGCGAAGGGGCTGTCTTCGCCATTCTTCATGACATCTTGGAACTGCTCAGATTCCCATGAAACGTGATTGACGATGGTGTCAACCATGATTTCGTGGGTCCTTGAGAGCTCGGCTACGTCATCCCAAGAACCAAGACGCGGATCAACCTTTGTGTGGTCAACTGGGTCAAAACCTGCATCTGCACCATCGAAGGGCGTGAAGAAGGGGAGGATGTGAACGCCTTCGTAGACTCCTGAAAAATGCTGGCGGAGCGTGGTGGTCAAGGCGGAAATAGTGCTGCCACCGAAACGATCGGCATAGGCGATGAGTTGAACCTTATTCTGCAATGGTCTCCCCAATCGAGGTGCGAGATTTCGCAAATTGGATATGAGCAAATTCAGAATAACGTGTGGAAAAATAAAATGTTCTGTCGGATACAGTTATCGAGTCAACCAAATAGGTGGGTAATTACTGAGAAAAGTCTGAATGAGGTGGATGCTAGGGGAGTAAAGGTGTTCTGACCTGTCGTTTTCTTAGTTTTGTTGCCTTGGTTGCTTCTATGCCACATAGGACTAAAGGCGCTTAAGGGTAAAAGAAAAGGCCGAACTCGCAAAACGAGCTCGGCCTATCTATGTCTGAATCAGGCAGCGCGAACGACTCGATCAGACTTCAGGCACTTGGTGCACACGTTCAGGCGCTTGGGCGTCCCATCAACCAGGGCGCGAACGCGCTGAATGTTCGGATTCCACCGGCGGTTGGTACGAACGTGCGAGTGCGACACGCTCTTGCCGAAGCCGGGTCCCTTACCGCACACGTCACAAACGGCAGCCACGATGTTCTCCTCGGTTTTTTCTTACACGATTAGTTGTCTTGATCATGACGATCAAGAGGCCATTGGTGACAGCTCACCGCAGGCAACTATGACACCTTAACTGATTTCGCCCCAAATAACCAAGTCCACAGAGGGAAATATGCGTGTCAGGTGGCACACATGTGCCTGAAGGCGGAACAATGTTGAAGGTATCCCACATCGCAGCACCGTCAGGTTGAGACATCGTTATAAGGACAAATTGTGGCACTAGATTCTGGAGTTTTGGCGCGTAGCTTCCAGATAGCGGCTGATGAAATGACAAAGCTCGCCCCTTTTATCGATGACCTCGACGGAGTAGGTGGGGGGGACTGTGATACCGGAACAAACGCGCGTGTCACCTTCCAAACTCTCGCTCACGGGTGTGCGCAGCTTTCCGACAGTGATCCGCTTTCTGTTGGCCTTGATTGTGCGATTCAGTCGGGAATCCGCGGAGCGCTGGGACACTGCGGCGTGCTTCTCGTGTCGATTTTTTCCTCTTGGCATTCAGCGCTTGATGATGCCTCCATCAGTCCGGTTGTCCTTCGCCGCATGCTCTTGGCGACCCCTTCCGCTCTGAAGGCTGCGCATGCCCAGGGAAGCGCCACAGATGCGATGCTGCGCGAGGCATGTTCAGAACTTGAAGGACTTGGCGATACGCTCCCCGAGGTTCCCCAAGAACTCTCCGCGTTCTGCGCTGCCGCGCAATTCGGCCTCGTCGAGGCCACGGGATCTTCCACTGCCGCCATCGACGCCGGTGCAGCGGTCGTTGCGCTGATGTTCAGCGCTCTCGATGCTGCCTGCCGCGATGATCTGGGGATGCTTGAATCTCTTGCTGCAATGCTCGCGGAATTAGCGGGGCATGGAAGCAATCGGGTCCGTCCGCATGCGCCGACGCCTGATCGCGCATTCACAGTCGATGTCATTCTTCAAGGAACCCTTGATGATGTCGATGCTCAGCGCCGCCAGCTTGACGCCCTGGGAGCACGTTATTCCTGGGCTGGACATGCCGATCTTTTTGGATTGGGCGAGTGGCGCTTCCACATTGATACTGCCGCTCCTTTATCTGTCCATCCCAAACGCGGTCGGACACTCCGCTTCCACGTCGCTGATGCACGCCCCGATGAAACAATTGGAATCGATACCCTTGCTGATGGCGTGACACACCGAGGTATCAGGCTCTTGGAGCGCCAGCCCATTCGCAGGGTGGAACGTGCCGCAGTCGTTGTCTGCACACGGGTTGCGGGGATGGTTGAAGATCTTGCCCTCAGCGGTGCCCAAGTTTTCCTTGATCCTCAGCTTGAAGATCTCGAGGCTCTTGTTCTTCCTGCGCGCTGTGCATCGACTCGGGTGGAACTTATCGTTCCCAGCGATAGGGAGTGCCTAGCGCTTGCTCAAAGGATTAGTGCCTCTTATGTACGAATGGGGGAAGAAGAGCTCGATATTTCCATTGCGTCCTCAACGAATGAATTAGAAGCACTGGCGATCAGCCGGACCTGTGCGCCGCTCTTTGTGCCTCAACCCGGGGGACGCACTGTTGCCACTAAACTCCGCGCGCTTATTGATGAAAACGCCCGCAGTTCGCTTCTTGCTCAACACACGACGGAAATTGACGCAGAGTGGCAGGTTGAGGACGTTTCTCGTGCCCTTCAAGATCTCGTATCCTACGCGCCGACACGCTGGGTCTTACTTGCTGGAAATGAAGACGCGGCAACCTTGATTGCGGTTCTGCGTCAGCTTCTCGATAGCCTCACCCCCGAATCCACCAGTGTGGATCTTGAAGTCATTGATGCCTCTCCTCAAACCAGTTCTCTTCTGCAGGCACTCGCGTGAATCCACTCGATACTCCTCTGAGCCTTCGCCTTCCTGCCAAACTGGCAAAGAAGCTTGAAAAAGCCGGCATTCTCACCATTGGTGACCTGCTCTACGATGCGCCTCGTCGCTACTACCATTGGGGTGCTCTCACGCCCATGCACGTTCTGCGTCCCGGAGAAGATGTCACTATTTTGGCCGAAGTAGTCAGCGCTCGGCTGATCCCTAATCGTTCGCGTGCAGGGGTTCGATTCGAAGTTCGTCTCACCGACGGCTCCTCGGAAATGACCGCGACTTTCTTTGCCAGTAGTCCCTATAAGCTCAGCGTGCACGAACGCCTTCTTCAACCGGGAGAAAGTTTTCTTTTTGCTGGAAAAGTTGGGGAATACCGAGGGAATTTGCAATTGGTGCATCCCGAGTTTGAAGGCGTTGATGATGAACAGGCAGCTCCCGATATTGAAAAACGCTCGAACCGCCCCATTCCCATTTATTCCACACGGGGTGGTGTCACCTCGTGGGTGATTGCACGTGCAATTGCCGTTGTGCTGGATTCTTTGGACCTGGACGCTCTTCCAGATCCTGTTCCTGTGCAGATCCGATCGCGTTTCGATATCGAAGCGCTGGGAAATGCCCTACGGCTTCTTCACCAGGGCAGTACGGATCAGGATGTCGCACGCGCGAGACGTAGCATGCGCTGGAGAGAAGCTTTTGTCTTGCAAGCGTTCTTGGCAAAACGTCGACTGGGAAACAATGCTTTGCGTGCGCAAAGCTGCCTGGAAAATCCTTCTAAACTTCAAGCATTCCTTGACGGACTTCCTTTTACTCTGACGCAGTCACAGCGCAGTGCCATCAGTGCTATCGGTGCTGATATTGCCTCGTCGCATCCCATGCAGCGCCTTCTTGAAGGGGATGTGGGATCAGGAAAAACTGTGGTTGCGTGCGCCGCCTTGATACAGGTGATTGCCGCTGGCCATCAAGGTGCACTACTTGCTCCCACCGAAGTCTTGGCACGGCAACATGCAGATTCAATTCGAGCGCTGCTTCAACCCCTTGAATCTGCGGGTTTCCCAGTGGATCTGCGTCTGCTCACTTCCTCGACACCTGCCCCGGCTAGGCGTGAAATCGAGCGTCTATTGGCCTCGGGAATGCCGGTTATTGTCATTGGGACGCATGCCTTGCTCTACGTGCGCAATCTCTTTGCTGACCTTGCCCTGGCTGTGATCGACGAGCAGCATCGTTTTGGCGTCCAGCAGCGAGACGCTCTTCGTGAAAGCCGCAATGACGGCTTGCTTGTTCATCAGTTGGTGATGACTGCTACTCCAATCCCTCGAAGCGTCGCGATGACGATTTTTGGAGATCTGGATGTCACGGTGATGAAAGGCTTGCCCTCGGGCCGAAAACCGGTGACAACTTTCGTTGTGGACGCGGGAAACGCCGTGTGGATGGAGCGCATGTGGCAACGGGCGCGCGAAGAAATTGACGGCGGCGGGCGCGTTTATGTCGTCTGTCCGCGGATCGATGAAGACGATCATCCCGATGTGTTGCTTGAAGAAAGCGCTGCCCCTCTTGCATCGGTGACAGCAACTATCGAGATGCTCGCGGGGGTTCCTTCGCTATCTGGTGTCAAAGCGGTGAGCGTGACCGGCAGAGATAGCAGCGAAGAAAAAAGCGCCACAATGGAGGCTTTCTCCAGTGGGCAAGCTCCAATTCTTGTTGCGACAACTGTCATTGAAGTTGGCGTTGATGTCCCCGAGGCGACCATGATGATCATCTTGGATGCACAGCAATTTGGGCTTTCACAGCTCCATCAGCTGCGTGGCCGCGTGGGACGCTCCTCGAGACAAAGCATCTGCATGGCCGTTCATCCTTCGGTCATCAGCGATACTTCGGCGCAACGCTTGGAAGCCTTCGCTTCATCAACCGATGGTTTTGTTCTCGCCGAGGCCGATCTTGCCTTGCGTCGAGAAGGTGACGTATTAGGGGCGGCCCAGTCAGGAAAAACATCGAGACTGCGCTTCCTGAGCGTTGTCCGTGATGGGGCAATCATTGAAGAAGCCCGAGAAAGCGCGGGCGAACTCGTTGCGGCAGATCCTTCTTTGGCCTCGTATCCGGAATTAGCGGCAAGTCTCAATGACGCTTCCAGCGAAGAGCTGGTGTGGATGGAACGCAGCTAACGTAGTCTTAAAGCATGACACGAATTATTGCCGGCACTTTGAAAGGTCGGACCCTGCATGTCCCGCCTTCGGGGACGCGCCCAACGTCTGAGCGCGTCCGTGAGGCAATGTTTTCGCGCCTTGAACACATGGACGTTATCGAAGGAGCTCGCGTTCTTGATCTGTATGCGGGAAGCGGAGCTCTGGGTTTTGAGGCGCTTTCGCGCGGCGCAGATCAATTAACCCTGGTTGATTCCTCGCAGGGTGCGCTGCGAACTCTGAAAAAGAATGCCGCCTTGGTTGCTCCGGGCAGCATAGTTATTGGTGCGGATGCGCTCGCGGCAGTTTCTGGACGGCTGAGCGGCCAATATGACCTAGTTTTTATTGATCCTCCCTATGAGTGTGAGAGCGCAACTATCACCGAGATCCTTACAGCATTGCTCGCATATTTAAGTCCAGATGCCTCGGTTGTCGTTGAGCGATCGACTCGCTCGACAGCTGTCGAGCTGCCTAAAGGACTCATCTGTGAGGACCAGCGCGATTGGGGGGAGACTCGCGTTCTTTTTCTTGCGCCCCCACTTCCACAAACCGGTAAGGAGAGTGAATGAAAGCCGTCATTCCCGGAAGCTTTGATCCACTTACCGTCGGGCATCTGGACTTTATTACTCGGGCGTCACGTCTTGTTGACCACCTGATCGTTGCCGTTGGAGTGAATTCAGCCAAGGCCTCGGCCAGCGATATCCGATGCCGCGTGGAAAGCGCCCGCGCGGGGCTTGCTCACCTGGCGAAGGTAGAAGTCCTGCCCATGAACACGCTTTTGGTTGATTTTTGTCGCGCACATGATGCGGATCTGGTGATCAAAGGGGTGCGCGGAAACGGTGACGTGGAGTCAGAGATGGCTCAGGCCGTGACAAATCGAGAGATCGGGGGAGTGGAAACACTGTGGATCCCCACCGATCCCGCGCTGGGACACGTGTCCTCATCCCTTGTTCGTGAACTTTTTGCGTGGGGAATGGATGTCTCTCGGTATGTTCCGGCCCCAGTTTTGGCCGTGTGGGGAGAAAATAGAGAAGCAGTGTACGCGCAAGACCCAATTGGAGGAGACAATGGCTGAAAACCATGATGAGCACGCGGAATCCTCGCAGCAGTGGGAGGATCAGACCGTGTACGGTCCCTCGACTGTGATTGCGGCTTTGGACCGAATTGAAGACCTCCTTGAGGCTGCACGTGCAGTTCCGCTCTCTGCTTCGGTAATGGTGAACCGAGCGGAGGTTCTTGATCTCCTCGATCAGGCTCGTGAAGCTCTTCCCGATGACCTCAAGGCCGCAGATGCGGTTGTTGCCGACGCAGACGCAGTGCTTGTGCGCGCGGACTCGGCCGCAGAGACGACCATTGCCGAGGCTAATGCCCGCGCTCGTTCGACCATCGACGAAGCCCGTGAAAAGGCTGATCAGCTGGTCGCTGAGGCCGAGGAACACGCCCAGAAGACCCGTGAAAAGGCCGAAGAAGATGCGAAGCGTGTGCGTGAACAGGCTGAGGCGGATGCGGAGAACACCCTTGCCGACGCCAATGCGCAGGCAGAGCGCCTTGTATCCGGAGAAAACATCAAGCAGATGGCTGAGGAGCGTGCACGCGAGATTGTTGGGCAAGCGCGTGCAGCTGAAAAGCAGATGCGTACCGGTGCCGATGAATACGCTGCCTCTTCACTTGCAGAACTATCTGCACTTCTTCAAGAACTTCAACGCCGTACCGATGCCGGTCGGCGTGCCATTGCTGAACGCAATGGCCGCGATATTACGAACGTGACTTTAGAAAATGAGTGAACCTTTAGAGATTTCTCTTCGTGATCTTTCGCGCTCGCCTGGTTCGACGCGCGACTATCACCTGACTTGGCAGGTTCCTGACGACCTGGGAACCTCGGTTATGCGAGTGGTTCCAGGAACCGAATTACCTATCGACGTGACTATTACTTCGGTTGATGACGGAGTTCTGATTCGTGCGCATACCGATGTTGATATCGACGGCGAATGCGTGCGTTGTCTTGATGAACTGACGCGTCACTATTCGGTCGATGTTGATGAACTGTTCTTCGAGCCGAAGGCTGCACAGCGTTTGCGTAATGAACAGGATGAGGAAGCAGAAGATTTCCCGACGATCTCGGCGCGCGACACCATCGATATTGAAGGAATTGTGCGTGACGGCATCGTGACGCTGATGGAAGACCGTCCTCTGTGTAAGCCTGATTGCCAGGGGCTTTGCCCGGGATGCGGTGAAAAATGGGAAGATCTTCCCGAAGATCATGAGCATGTGGTGATCGATCCGCGTCTTGCGGGTCTGTCGGGTCTTCTTGACCAGCTCACCGCGCGGGATGAGAACTAATGGCTCGTCGTTCAAAGCTTCCTGTACCCCCGCGTCCCAATACTGATACCTTGCTTGAGGCATGGGGAACTCCTGTGCGCCAGGATCTGTTGGAACTTGCGCTAATCCACCGTTCGTATGCAAATGAAGCCGGTGGAATTGCCCATAATGAACGCCTTGAGTTCCTGGGTGACTCTGTCCTTTCGATTGTCGTGGCCGACGAGCTGTATCACCGCCATGGCGACGTCCCCGAATCTGAATTGTCGCGGATGCGGGCAGCAACTGTTTCTCAAGAACCCTTAGCGCAAGCAGCTCGGCACATTGAGCTGGGGGAGTACATCTACTTAGGGCGTGGGGAAAGTACTCACGGTGGTCGAGACAAAGACTCCATCTTGTCTGATACTTTCGAAGCTCTGGTCGGTGCAACCTATCTGAGCGTAGGTATCGAAGGCGCGCGTGCAACTATTTTGCGGCATCTAGGTTTCTTGCTGGTTCATGCAGTCGAACGTGCTGCTGAACAGGACTGGAAGACAACCCTGACTGAGTTTGCCTTCAACCATGACCTAGGGGCGGTGACCTACGAGGTTGAGGGCGAAGGCCCAGACCATCAGAGGGTTTTTACTGCTCATGCCTTTGTTGCCTCAAGGGATGCCGAAGTTGGCCAAGGTGTTGGTACTTCGAAGAAACACGCAGAAAATGCGGCAGCAGCTGATGCAGTTGCTCGCCTCAGCGGTGAGAAGCGCGTTGATGAACAAGGAGAAAAACGTGACTGAAAACGATACCCCTTTGCAGACCCCAATCCGAGTCATGATCGTTGATGATCATGAGATCGTTCGTCGCGGGATTGCAGAGATTGTCGATCGTGCAGATGACCTTGAGGTGGTTGCAGAGGCCGGGACAGTTCAAGATGCTCTGCGCCGCGCTCAATTGGTCAGCCCCGATGTGATTTTGGTGGACCTCCAGCTTCCCGACGGAACGGGCATCGACATCATGGAATCTCTGGGGCAGACAAACCCCGAGATCCGCCCGATCGTCCTGACTTCTTTTGATGATGACGAGGCCCTGGCAGAATCCCTTGCAAAGGGTGCACGTGCCTACGTGCTCAAGACCGTTCGCGGTGCAGAAATTACCGATGTCATTAAGGCAGTCGCACAGGGACGCATCCTTCTTGATGAGCGAACACTGACCCGCAGGCGTGCAGATCATGATGATCCCACCGCAGACCTGACTCCTTCAGAGCGTAAGGTCTTGGAGCTGATCGGTGATGGCCTGTCGAACCGCGAAATTGGCGCAAAACTGGGCGTTGCAGAAAAGACCGTGAAGAACCACATCACATCCTTGCTGTCGAAGATGGGGCTTCAACGACGCACTCAGGTTGCTGCATGGGTAGCCGGACAGCGCGCTGCCGCTTGGCGTAACTGAGCTAGGCCAGGGGAACACTCCAGGTAATCTTTGTTCCTTTTCCTTCAAGACCTGTACCAACGGTGAAGGTTCCGCCGTTGAGGCGCGCACGTTCTGCCATATTTGCAAGGCCTGAATTGCGTGTATGTGCGGGGTCAATCCCGACTCCGTCATCAGAAACGGAAACCGTGAGCCTACCCGTTTTCCCGCTTCCCTCAAGTTCAACATTGACCGCACCCGCAGTCGCGTGTGCGTGACGGGCAATGTTGGACAGTCCCTCTCGAACGATTGCAACCGCATCATCGCTTCGCGAATCGTCAACGCGAGAATTGAGCAATTCAACGCGGTGATCTTCGCATTCTTTCTGTTCGTTGACCGATTGGCCGTCGACAGAAATGAGGAGCGAAGGCGCAAAGCCTAAAAATGAACGCGAGAGGGAGGACTCTCGACGGATACGCTCCACCAAGCCAACGTCAGAATCGGGTTCACGCAGATTATGGACGATTGCGCGGATCTGACGCACGGCCTCGTCAATGGACGCTAGAGACAGGTCAAGAGCGTGGATCACCTCGTCGACGCCGACTTGTTTTTCGCTGATCTTTTGCTTGGTCGAGTCCAATTGCATGCCCGCCGCAAAGAGCTGCTGGATCGCAAAATCATGTAGATCGCGGCCAATTCGATCACGTTCGTCAAGGAGGGAAGCGACGTCTTCAGCGTGGCGAGCCGAAGCGAGCTCCAGTGCAAGCGCAGCTTGAGCGGCCAGTGATTCCGCTAAAGCCAACTCGGAGTAGTCAAATTCTGGTTTTCCGGGAAGACGGAGCAGGATGAGGACGCCTGCGGGCTTCCCTCTTCCACGAAGAGGCGCATAGAGCGCCGGACCGAATTCGGAAAATTCGGGGATGCGCATGGTCTGGGCGCGCGCGAGGGAATCAACAATCATGCCGGTCCCTTCGTTAAGTACCGACATTGCGCGGCCTTCGTGGGGGAAGACAATTCCTAGCAAACGATCAGCGTGATGACCATCGGTAATTTCTGCAGCCCAGGTATCTTTCACTGAGGGCAAGACGATAATCGCGGTATCCGCCTGCGAGACGTCGCGAACGGTTTGAGCGATCAGGGTTAAACCTTCTTCCTCGTCTGCGCCTTCGAGCATCGAGGTGGTCAGCTGCTGCGAGGCTCGAATCCATCGCGCGCGCCTTCGAGCATCTGCATAGAGGTGAGCGTTTTCAACGGCAATACCGGCTGCCGCCGCCAAAGTCTGCACAATGCGAAGTGCACTGAGTCCGAAGCCTCCCAGGCGATTGACCAGGTATAGGCGTGCATAGATTTGCCCCTTGAAGGTGACAGAAACTCCTAGGAAGTTCTCAATTCCTTCAGCATTGTCAAGGGAAGCAGGATCGTTGAGAATCGCATATCCCTCATCGGTAATGCGTTGGATCAACTCGTCGGGAAGATTTGAGGCCTCACCGGCTGGAGCATCGCCGTATTCGACGAACATCGTCGTATCGCCCCAGGTATCAAGAACCGATAGCCCTGCGTAGCGTGCGCCGGTTAATGCGCATGCGCGCTCGACGAAATTCTCAAGGACTCGTTGAAGATCTAGGCTTGAGGTGACGTCAAGAGCAGCTTCAAGAAGTCGTGAATCGGTCCTTTCGGGGCTCATTCTTCCTCCTGCTTAAGTGCCCAACGGAAAGCTTCGCTCCTTGCGATGAGCTCATCACGTGTTCCTCGTTCAACGATGCGTGCAGGACGCAAGCGAGGATCATCGTGCGGATACCCCATCAGGATAATCTCATCTGCAATGTCAAGAGCGCTCAGGCGGTGCGTGACAATCACCAAGCCTTTATTCACTGCGTGTGCACGGATGGTTCTCATTAGTGCATCTGCGCTGTGAGGATCAAGGTGCTCACTGGCTTCATCCAAAAGCATGATGGGTGCATGTGAGGCGAGTGCTCGGGCAGCAAGAAGTCTGCGACGCTCACCACCGGATACTCCCGTTGCCCCAGCCCCAATTACGGTATCGATTCCCTGAGGAAGAGAAGCACACCAGTCCTTGAGGCCAACGGTGCTCAGAAATTCCTGAGCTTCTTCCTTCGACAGATCAGCGCGTGCAACGCGAAGATTTTCGTAGATGCTGGTTGCGAAGATATGGGCGTCTTCAGCGGTTACCTGAATGACGCTTGCACTCTCCTCGTGGGGAATGTCCCCAAGAGGAACCCCGTTGAGAGTGAGCTGCCCATCGCGTGCGGGGATCAATCCAGCCAGAGTATTCAGGAGTGTTGTTTTACCAATTCCCGAAGGGCCAACGATTGCGACGCAGCGACCGGGGACAACATCAAGATTGAGGTTTTCAACCAAGAGCGGGCCATCGGGCCATCCGATCGCCAGGTCACTTGCTTGAAGATTGGGGTGGTGTGTCGCATCTTCGGGAAGCCGAGTCTGCGCGATCTTCGAGGCCGTGGTGGTCGGTGCCTCCGAGCCGATAAGTTCGCGGATCCGCAGTGCTGCTTGAGCGCTACGGACGAGTTGCGCCATCGCGGAGTTCATCTGAGCCGAGGCCTCGAAAGAAGACAGGGGAGTGAGGGTAATGACCGCGAGAGCGACGGCGCTGAGGATCTGAGCCTGAACGGATGGAACTCCAACGAGGAGCGCCCCGACAACTGCTAGTCCCATAGATGCGCGATCGATGAATTGAGCCCAAGCAGAGGCGCGGGCGGCCCCTCGTCGAGATGACTCAATGTTGTCCTCGCTGCGTTCGAATTCGCCGCGCGCACGGTCAATGAGTCCGTTAATTGCCAGCTCATCGTAGCCATCGATCAAGGTCACCAGCGAGCTGCTCAGGGCAGCGCGTGCCTGGATTCCTTCGACTTGAGCTGCGCGTTGCGCTCGAGCGGTGATAACTGGGGCAACGATCCCAGAAAGGATTAAGCAAAGCGCCAAAATGACTGCGGCACCTGGAGAAAGAAATGCCAGAGCGCCGACGGTCGCGCTTCCTACAATCGCTGCGACACCTGCGGGAAGGACAGACTTCACAATAAAATCGCCGACCTCGTCGACATCGGATCCCATACGTGCCAGCAGATCACCGCGGCGAAGTGAGATCACTCTGCCGAGATCTGAAGATGCTAAGGCGTCGTAAAGGCTCAGTCGCAGATGGTCCATGCCCTCGAGCGCAACGCGGTGGGAAATCAGGCGTTGAACATAACGCAGAAGGGCACGCGAGACACCGAAAAGACGTACCGATGTTGCAGCAACAGAAAGTACTAAGACGGGAGGCATCTGTGAGGCTCGCGCGATGAGCCAAGCAGATGTTGCACCCAGAGCGATCGATGAACCAATTCCTAGGCTTGCCAGAAGGAGCGCGCCGATAAAACGCCACTTATCAACTCGGAGCAGTGACAACGCCCATCGCAAGGAGGAAGCTTCCTCAGAAGTGAGAATCCGCATTTTCATTGCTCTCCTCCAACTTCTGCCAATTCGGCCTGATCCTTAACCCGCGAATGAACGCTGATCACTTGGTCTGCTGCATCGATAAGAGCCTGGCGATGTGCGATCGCAATGACCGTTCGACCTTTCTTGCGCAGAGCCTCCATTGCTTTCAAAACGATCTCTTCACTCACAGCATCCAGGTGGGCGGTAGGTTCATCCAAGATGACAATGGGAGTTTGTGCTAGCAAAGCGCGGGTAAGGGCGAAACGTTGCCGTTGTCCAACGGAAAGACCGGCCCCGTCTTGGCCAATTTGCGTATCCCAACGCTGAGGAAGCGTGTCCAGAACTTCGGTGAATCCGCAAAGTGCTGCGGCAGCCTCGAGTTCTTCTTCTGTTGAAGGCGGAAGCTGCTCGCGTAGGCTTCCGGGAAGCAAAGAAGGGTGCTGCGGTACCCAAGTTATGGCTTTCCACAGTTTTTCTGTGGGAATGTTCTGAAGGGGAATTTCTTCTCCTTCAAAGGTCCGGACCATCAGGTATCCACTCTGAATCGGAAGCAGCCGCATCAGCGCGTAAATCGTACTGGTTTTTCCTGAACCTGAGGGGCCTGCAAGGACGCTCAGCGTTCCTGGCAGGATATCCGCGTTCAACCCTGCAGGTGCCCAAGTGCCGCGTGCCTCAATTGAAAGATCGCGCAATGAGAAGGCAGCTGAAGACCAATCAATACCGTGATCATCCTGAACAGAGTCTTCCCCTTCCGAGTCTTCAGCCATTGAAGGAATGGGAGTTTCTAAAATCTCGAAGGCTCGTTCGGCAGCGGCGACACCATTTGCGGAGGCGTGAAATTGAGCTCCGACCTGACGAAGAGGCTCAAAAACTTCCGGTGCAAGCATGATGACGGCTAGGCCGGTGAATAAAGAAACATGACCAAAAACCATTCGGAAGCCGACTTCGACGGCAACCAAGGCGACGCAGAGCGTGGAGAGAAACTCCAATACAGCGCCAGAGAGAAAAGCAATGCGCAGCGTCGACATTGTTGCGCGCGTATTGGATCGCGAGAGAGATTCTAAATGCGCACGAGGAGCGCTTTCTCGGCCCAAGGCGCGAAGGGTCGGCAGTCCTGCAATCAAATCCAGCATTTGCGCGCCCAAGGTCTGCATTGTTTCCAGTTTTTCTGAGGAAGCGCTCTGAGTAAAACGGCCAATTAAGGCCATAAAAATTGGGATCAGCGGAACAACGATTGCGGCAATGAAGGCCGACCAGAAATCGAGGAAAAGGATTGTTGCCAGGGCTAGGGGAGTCACAGTTGCTGTGAGAACCAACTGGGGAAGATAGTCGACGAAGTAAGGGGAAAGGTCCGTCAGGCCTCGGGAAAGGAGGGTCGAGGCCTCGGAACCGTGAGTGGCGCGCCAGCGTGGCCCCAGGTTTGAGATGTGTGTCAGGACGCGTCCACGCAACTCTCGGATTGTCCGGTCTGCTGCTCGGTGACCCAAGGCCTCGCGAACTCCGATGAGCGCCGCGCGTGCGATAACGATAGCGACCAAGAGAAGAAGCGGCGTGCGTACCTGGGCAAGCGAGGCACCAGATGTGACTGCGGGGGAGAGAGCGGCAGAAAGAGCAAGAGTCTGTGCAATCACCAAGACTGCCGTCACAATCCCCAAGATTGAGATGAGGAGGATATGACGACGCGCGCTCGATGCGTACTTGAGAAGACGGGGGTCCAGTGGGCGCATTCTTCTATTTTCTGTCCTTCGAGACGGTCGTGCTCGGTGAAAAAACTGGTGGCCCCGGTTCCCCGAGGCCACCAGCAGTGCGGACGATCAGCCCGCGAGGAAATTCTGATCCAGTCGGATCTTGTTCAAGATCAAACCGGTATTCGTTGAAACATCCGAGGAAGAAACGCGAGAGCGGAATTTCCAGTAGGACCACGCAGTGTAGACAAGAACCACGGGGACCAAGCAGAGGGCAACGATCGACATCACGGTGAGAGTTCCCGTAGTCGATGAGGCCTGTGCGATGGTCAGCGAATAAGCGGGATCGATGCTCGACTTCATGACGTTGGGCGCCATAGCTGCGAAGATCCATGCAACTGCTCCGGCCATTGCGAGGCAAGAGAAGAGGAAGGACAGACCTTCGTTACGCAAGACAGCCTGCGAGAAGACAGTCGAAGCGATGAGGCACAGTGCTGCGATGAGCAACGGGAGCCATGCCAGGACATTCGTTGTGTACGCGAACTGTCCCCAGATGACCCACACTGCAGCCAGAGCAGTGGCAACCACTGTCGCGGGAGCTGCGAAACCATTCGCACGTTCCTTCAGGTCACCTTCGGTCTTGAGGGCCAAGAACTGAGCGCCGTGAGCGAGGCACAGGGCAACCAGGACAAGACCACCCAAGAGAGTGTAGGGGGTGAGAAGTGAGAAGAAACCACCGGTCAGCTGGTGAACAGCTGTATTGAGGGAGGAGGGGACGTCGGCAGGTGCAACGACCGCGTTCGTTCCGTGAGTAACGACCTCAATCTTCATTCCCTGAACCAGGTTGGCAAATGCCACACCGAAGAGAAGGGGAACAAGCAGCGCGGAGACGGCGTGAACGCGATCCCAGACACTGCGCCATTGCTCAGACTTGAGCTTCGAGCGCCATTCAATCGCGCAGACGCGAACGATGAGCGCCAGCAGAATGAGGAAGAGTGCCAGGTACATTCCCGAGAACATGGTTGCGTACCATTCGGGGAATGCTGCGAAGGTCGCGCCACCGGCGGTCAGCAGCCAGACCTCGTTACCGTCCCAGTGGGGGCCGATTGTGCGTAGCGCTTGGGTGCGCTCGCGATCATCGCGTGCGAGGAAGCCCTGGAGCATTCCCACTCCGTAGTCGAAGCCCTCGAGGACCAGGTACATGGTCCACAAGACAGCGATGAGGATGAACCACAAAATACTCAAAGTCATGGTTTTTCCTTTCCTCAGTAGCCGAATGAGAGTGTGCCAGAGACTGCTTCCTTATCGGTAGCGTCCTTGGGGCGGGGGTGGAGTCCCTCGACGGCGTAGCGCTTCATGAGGATGAACCACACGACACCGAGGATTGCGTAGAGGATGGAGAAGACGCTCATCGACACCAGGACCTGCCAGGCGGGAACAGCGCTGGAGATACCGGCAGATGTCATCATCATGACCGATCCGACGGGATCGCCGCTTTCAAGGCCTGCGATGTTGGGAACAACGACCCAGGGTTGGCGGCCCATTTCGGTGAAGATCCAACCGAAAGAAGCACCGAGGAAGGGCATGGGGATTGATACGAGCGCGAAGATCCCCAGGGCCTTCGACGCGGAAGTCTGTCCCTTACGGGTTGCCCACAGTCCCCACAGCGCGAGTGCCGCGGAGAATGCTGCTGTACCGATCATCAGGCGGAATGTCCAGAAGGTCACCATCTGCGGGGGACGGAAATCGTATTGCTTCGCGTCACCGTAGGTCTTGACAAAATCCTCATTGGAGTTGAGGAGCTCAACCATGCGCTGCTGCTCATCTGCAACACCCTTAACCTCTGCAGAGAAGGAGTTATGAGACATGAAAGCAGCGACACCGGGAACCTGAATGAACTTGGTCGGTTGCTTGCCGTCATCGCCCAAGGGGCAGTCGCCGAACTGTGCAACGGTGAATGCTGCGCCTTGAGTATCGACACAGACACCTTCTGCAGCTGCCATCTTCATGGGCTGAATCTTGACCAGTTCTTGGCCCTGGAAGTGGCCGCTTGCTGCGGTTCCGAGCCCGCCGATGAGGATAACGAGCAGGCCGAAGCGGGCGATCGGACGCCACATAGACGAGGCTTCCTTTGCTCCCTCTTCACCACCGAGGCGCTTGGCGCGGGTCATCCACCAGAATGCGATGCCTGCAACGAAGGTGCCGGCAACAAGCCAAGCAGAGGTGATGACGTGGGAGTACTCCCACACAAGAACGGGGTTTGCGACGACCTTGAGGAAGCCGGCTACTCCGTCGAGCTCTGCACGGCCCGTTTCGGGATTGAAGCGTGCACCGACGGGGTGCTGCATCCAAGAGTTCGCGCCCAAGATCCACAGCGCCGAGAACATCGTGCCAAAGGAAACGAGCCAGATGCAGGCAAGGTGCCATCCCTTGGAAAGGCGGCCCCATCCAAAGATCCACAGACCCAGGAAGGTTGATTCAAGGAAGAAGGCCAGAAGGGCCTCGACTGCGAGCGGAGCGCCGAAGATATCACCGACGTAACGCGAGTACTCCGACCAGTTCATGCCGAATTGGAATTCCTGCACGATACCGGTGGCAACGCCAAGGGCGAAGTTGATCAGGAGCAACTTGCCAAAGAATCGAGTTGCCTGGAGCCATTCCTCTTTACCGGTCTTGTGCCACACGGTCTGCATAATTGCGACCAGGAGTGACAGACCAATGGTGAGAGGAACCAAGACGAAGTGGTAAACGGTCAGGATGCCGAATTGCCATCGTCCCAGTGTCAGCGCATCAAGTGCTGCTGGAGCAAAGGTCATGGTCATATTCCTGTCTCAGGGAAATTGTGTTCAGGGTGTGTCATAAGTTCGTCACGGCTGTGGCAAAACTTTGACGACGTTGTGTCAACAAATATAGTTGCCTACCGTGTTTAATGCCGTTTTTCTGAATAAAACCGCAGCTGTGTCGTTTTATTTAAAGTGATTCTATGGTGACGCGGTGGACATTGAAAGAACCGCCGTGAAAGTGCCCGGGCATGCCCGCAATCCCTATGAGAGAATGGGGGTTGCGAAATGGGTGGAGCGCACTCTCTACTCATCACAGAGCGGCCTGCTTGCAACAGATGAACGCCTGTGGTTGCCAGTTGCAACTTCGATAAGACTTCCGCTTTATTGCGTGTAATACAGACCTAGTAGTGCGAGCTCGGTCAACATACTGACATTGTGAAAGAAGAGGCCATGCCTGAAACCCCAGCAGCAACT
Source organism: Actinomyces sp. oral taxon 181 (assembly GCF_018370895.1). Classification (NCBI taxonomy): domain Bacteria; kingdom Bacillati; phylum Actinomycetota; class Actinomycetes; order Actinomycetales; family Actinomycetaceae; genus Actinomyces; species Actinomyces sp. oral taxon 181. The sequence goes on along the minus strand of NZ_JAGYZL010000003.1, from coordinate 103,108 downwards.
CTGCTTTTCCAGGCTCCGACATTCCAGGAACCGACTTTTTCTGCCCCCGCCAATACTTTGCAGAGTGAGACGGAAGAAAAACCCCGTCGTCGCTCGCGTACCCGCGAAGTGAAGGCGGAGGAAACGACCGAAGAATCAACGACGAAGAAGCGTTCGCGTTCGCGAAAGAAGGCTGCAGACGACGATGCCTCCTCAGAGGCCGCTCAGCCAAAGCGCCGACGCTCTCGGCGTAAAGATCAGGACGAAGAAGCTTCCGAGGTTGTCGAGAAAGAACAGCCAGCACCTGCTAGTGAGGCTGCTGACGGCGCGGATAACTCTGAAAATGGTGAAGAGACGACGCGCCGTCGTCGCCGCCGTCGCGTTCGCGCCTCTGAAGCTCAAGAGGGAGCTGACGAAGTTCAAGCACTCAAGGGTTCAACCCGCCTCGAGGCCAAGAAGCAGCGCCGCAAGGAAGGGCGTCGTGAGGGACGTCGTCACCACCGCATTACCGAATCTGAATTCCTGGCTCGACGTGAGTCTGTGAATCGTAAGATGGTGATTCGTGGCCAAGATGGTCTAGATCAGATCGCAATTATTGAAGACGATCTTCTGGTCGAGCACTATGTTGCGCGCCGTACTCAAAAGACGGCGGTTGGCAATATCTATATGGGGCGCGTTCAAAACGTTCTGCCTTCGATGGAAGCTGCCTTCGTTGATATTGGTAAGGGACGAAATGCTGTCCTTTATGCCGGTGAAGTGAATTGGGACGCTGTCGGTCTTGAAGGAAAGCCTCGCCGCATTGAATCTGCCTTGAAATCCGGTGACCCGGTCCTCGTTCAGGTCACAAAGGATCCGATCGGCCACAAGGGTGCGCGTCTGACCAGTCAGATTACTTTGGCTGGACGCTATCTTGTCTTGATTCCCGGTGGCTCCATGATGGGCATTTCACGAAAGCTTCCTGAGCGTGAGCGCATCCGTTTGAAGAAGATCCTTAAGCAGGTTGTCCCTGATTCTGCCGGCGTTATTGTGCGTACCGCAGCTGAAGGGGCAACGGAAGAACAAATTCGCGATGATGTTCGCCGTTTGACTAAGCAGTGGGACGATATTGAATCCAAGCTTTCTTCGACGAAGAATGCCCCGGTTTTGCTGCGCGGCGAGCCTGAACTTGCGGTTCGTGTTGTCCGTGACATCTTCAATGAAGACTTTGCAGAGCTCATCATTGAAGGTAGCGAGACCTATGAAACGGTCAAGGCTTACGTTGATGAGCTCTCTCCAGAGCTTTCTGATCGCGTGACCAAGTGGGTTGGAACAGAAGATGTTTTCCATGCCTACCGCGTGGATGAGCAGCTTGCCAAGGGAATGGACCGCAAGGTCTGGTTGCCCAGTGGTGGCACGCTCATCATCGATCGCACCGAAGCCATGACCGTCATCGACGTCAACACCGGTAAGTTCATCGGTGCGGGCGGAACTTTGGAAGAGACGGTTACCCGAAATAATCTCGAGGCCGCCGAAGAGATTGTCCGTCAGCTTCGTCTGCGCGATATCGGCGGAATTGTCATTATCGACTTCGTTGACATGGTTTTGGAGTCGAACCGTGATCTTGTTCTTCGTCGTCTGGTTGAGTGCTTGGGCCGAGATCGCACACGTCATCAAGTCACTGAAATCACGTCACTGGGTCTGGTTCAGATGACCCGTAAGCGTGTCGGTGAGGGGCTGGTTGAGGCATTCTCTACCACCTGTGAGGCTTGCGAGGGCCGCGGATTCATTGTCCATCACCACCCGGTAGAGATTCAGGGTGCGGCTGAGGAAGCCCCGAAGCGTCAGAAGAAGTCTCAAAATCGTACGCGTGTTGAGGATAGCCCTGAGCATGAGCGAGCTCGTGAGGCGATGACTGCAATCGCAGCTGCAAGCAGTCGTGAGGAATCAGCTCAGTCTGCTCACCAAGACGATGAAGCGCAAGTTTCGGATGAAAAGTCCGAATCTGCACAGCAGGGTGCGTCGCAGCAGCGAGAGGCTGTGCGCGAGGCCTCGACAGAGATAAAACGCCAGCGTCGTTCACGCAGGGTCACGCGTCCCCAGGAAGATGGTCCTGCTACCCGTGGGGGAGAAGCTGATTCCGAGTCTCAGGATGCCCCCACAGCTGCGCCCGAACAAACCCAGCTGCAATCTGCAGCGGTTCGTGACGAAGCTTCGACCCCCGAGAAGGCTACTAAGCCGCCTCGTCCTGCGCGTTCACGTCGACGTCGCGCGGTGAGTGAGGCGAGTGAACCCACTCGGGTCCATATTGATCTTCCGGAGCCAGCTGCACCCGTTGCTGCAACCCATACGACGCAAGAGATTGTGATCAGCGTTCCCCCGCGGAGTGAAGAAACAGCTCCTGTAAAGCGCTCTCGCCGGCGCCGGGTTGCCGTGAGTGAACCCGCAGCACCCCCGGTTGAAGGGTGACAGTGCCCAAGCACACACCCAAAAAACGAAGAAAATCCCTCTAGCGGTTTGCTTCAGTCGGGGTTTTCAGCTAAATTTGATCGTCGGCGCAACGAGCGCCAACGGGCTTAGTGTTTCTTGATGAGGAACGTTGTTCGAACGTGGAAGCCTAGCCCGTCCAAGTTTCGAGAAGAGATGAGCTTCAACGTGGTCTACGCGATCGTCAAGGCCGGCGGCCGGCAGGAAAAGGTGTCCGTCGGTGACGTCGTCGTCGTCGACAAGCTGGCAGAAGAAATTGGTGCCAGCATCGAACTCCAGCCTTTGATGCTGGTCGATGGCGATGCAATCACCGTCGAACCCAGCGCACTGGAGAAGGTCACGGTCAAGGCAGAGGTTGTTGACTCTGCTAAGGGCCCGAAGATCTCCATTATTAAGTACAAGAACAAGACCGGTTACCGTAAGCGTCAGGGCCATCGCCAGAAGCTCTCGGTTGTCAAGATCACTGAGATCGCCTGAACCGTTCGATATAGAAAGTAGACGTCGAGATGGCACATAAGAAGGGCCTTGGCTCCTCCCGCAACGGCCGCGACTCGAACGCCCAGCGACTGGGCGTCAAGCGCTACGGCGGCCAGCTGGTAAACGCCGGCGAAATTATCGTTCGTCAGCGCGGCACCCACTTCCACCCCGGTGAGGGCGTTGGTCGTGGCAAGGACGACACCCTCTTCGCGCTGCGCGCGGGTGCGGTTGAGTTCGCAACCCGTCGTGACCGTAGGGTTGTCAACATCGTTGAGCCGGTCTCTGCCTGAGACCGACCGCTGATTGGGGGCGTCCGGCACAAGGCCGGATGCCCCTTTTCACTATCCTGATTCGCGCTGGCGCGCACTGGCCAAGACTGGAGACCACAGTGGCAAGCTTTGTCGATCGAGTAACGATTTTCGCCCAGGGAGGCAATGGCGGCCATGGCGTTGCCTCGGTGAAACGCGAAAAGTTTAAGCCGCTGGGAGGACCTGACGGTGGAAACGGTGGCAATGGTGGCTCTGTCATCCTTCAAGTCGACCCCCAGGTCACGACTCTGCTGACCTACCACCGGAACCCGCATCAGCGCGCGGAAAATGGAACCCAGGGCATGGGTGACTTCCGTCAGGGAAAAAATGGTGCGGACACAATTCTTCCTGTCCCGGATGGCACCGTTGTGAAGTCGACTCGCGGTGAGCTCCTTGCTGACCTTACGGGGGTTGGAGCTCAATTTGTCGTAGCCGAAGGTGGCCGCGGTGGTTTGGGGAATGCTGCCCTCGCCTCGAAGAAGCGTAAGGCTCCCGGTTTTGCTCTTCTGGGCGAACCCGGTGAAGAACACAATGTTGTTCTGGAGTTGAAGTCTGTTGCAGATGTTGCCCTTGTTGGATATCCCTCGGCTGGAAAGTCATCGTTAATCGCTGCGATGTCTGCAGCGCGTCCAAAGATTGCCGACTACCCCTTCACAACCCTCGTTCCCAACTTAGGCGTTGTCCAAGCTGGAGAAGCACGCTTCACCGTTGCTGATGTTCCCGGACTCATTCCCGGTGCTTCTGCAGGCAAGGGACTCGGTCTAGATTTTCTGCGCCATATCGAGCGTTGCGCAGTTATTGTGCACGTCTTGGATACTGCGACTTTTGAGGTCGATCGAGATCCGGTTTCCGACCTGCGGACGATTGAAGCAGAACTAGCTGCATACGAAGGCGATCTAGGCGAGATTGAGGGCTATGTTCCCCTGATGCAGCGTCCTCGTGTGATCGCGCTGAACAAGATCGATATTCCTGACGGCAAGGACTTGGCGGAGATTACCAAGCCTGAGCTTGAGGTCTTTGGTTGGCCGATTTTTGAGGTCTCAGCAGTAAGCCACGAAGGCCTGAAGGAATTTTCATTTGCGCTTGCTCGCCTTGTCGATGAACATCGAGCACAACTGCCCGCTCTCGAAGCGGCACGTACGGTTCTTCGGCCTCGACCGGTGGGAAGCAAGGATGAGATTAGCGTCCGCGTTGTCGAACACGCGGGGGAGACCGTTTACCAGGTGCGTGGGCGCAAACCCGAGCGTTGGGTGCTCCAGACCGACTTCTCCAACGACGAGGCCGTGGGTTACCTTGCCGATCGCCTTGCCGGTGCCGGTGTAGAAGAAGAACTGATGAAGGCGGGAGCTCACGCTGGCGATACCGTCGTTATCGGAACTCTTCACGACGGCGTTATTTTTGATTGGGAGCCTACCTTGACGACCGGTCCTGAGCTGCTTGGACAGCGAGGAACTGACCTGCGTCTGGACCGAAACGAGCGGCGTACAACAAGTGAACGTCGCGAACGCTATCGCGACATGATGGACGCGAAGTCAGCGGCTCGTGAAGAACTGTGGACCGAAAGGGCCAGTGGTGTCTGGACCGATCCGGAGGATGAACGCTAAATGTCCCCAAGGGGTAGTGCGGTGCAACAGGCGCGTCGCATCGTTGTGAAAATCGGCTCCTCATCGCTCACGCGTGAGGATGGCGGGCTTGATCTGAATCGCATTGATTCCGTTGCAAGGCTGGTTTCGGCGAAGGCAAGGCGAGGATGCGAGATTCTCATTGTTTCTTCGGGAGCTGTCGCTGCCGGTTTGGAGCCCCTCGGACTGAGTGCGCGCCCGAAGGACCTTGCAAGTGTGCAGGCTGCTGCGGCGATGGGACAGGGATACCTGATGGCTCGCTGGTCCTCAGCTTTCCAGGCTCACCATCTACACGTTGCGCAGGTGCTGCTGACCGCTGCGGATGTGATGCAGCGTGAACACTACACGAACGCGATGTCTGCGCTGGATAAACTTCTTGCCTACGGTGTTGTGCCGATCATTAATGAAAATGATGCGGTCACGACCCGTGAGGTACGTTTCGGTGATAATGACCGGCTGGCCTCGTATGTCGCGCAAATGGTGGGTGCGGATATCTTGATTCTGCTGACCGACGTCGATGGGCTCTATACAGCTCCTCCTTCGCAGCCCGATGCTCGTTTAATTTCTGAAGTTCACGCGACCGATGAACTCAGCAACGTTGATGTCAGGGGAGCGGGCTCGTCGGTGGGCACTGGAGGCATGGCAACGAAGCTACATGCAGCTAGCATGGCGCAACATGCCGGCATCGGAGTTGTTCTTACCAGTGCTGATCGTTTGAGCGAGGCTCTCAGCGGCGAAGCAGTTGGTACGTGGTTTGAACCCACGCGTCATCGCCCAGCTTCTCGCACGCTTTGGATTGCCCATGTCGCCACCTCTAATGGTCAATTACTCATTGATGCCGGTGCACGCAGAGCAATTACCCATGGGAAGAAATCCCTTCTTCCCGCGGGTATTAGAGAGGTCTTGGGTGTTTTTTCAGCGGGCGATGTTGTCGACATTGCAGATGATAATGGACTGATTGCGCGCGGAATTTCGCGCTACGACTCAGATACACTCGCGCGCATCATTGACTCGCACGAGGGCTCGGAAACGAATAAGCACATGCGCCCAGCGGTTCACCGCGATGATCTAGCCCTTCTGGTTCGGGAGTAGAACATGAGTAATGATCTGGATATTTTCGAGTTGACTGACCGTGCGAAGCGGGCGCAGCGAGCGCTGGCAACGTCGACTACCGCGCAGCGCAACGGCATTCTCCTGGCGATTTCTCGCGCAATCGTCGACCACTGTGAGCAGATCCTTCATGCGAATGCGCAGGACTGCCAGCGTGCCGAAGAACGCGGTATGGCTGCTGGTCTTATTGACCGTCTCCGACTTGATGAATCCCGTATTCGCGCGATTTCCAGCGCGGTACTTGACGTTATTGCTCTTGAGGACCCCGTTGGTACCGTGATCCGTGGCGGTCGTACAGACGATGGTCTTCGTGTTACTCAGCTTCGAGTTCCCATGGGTGTTATTGGGATGATTTATGAGGCTCGTCCGAATGTCACTGTCGACGCCTCGATCCTGTGTTTGAAAGCCGGAAATGCGGTGATCCTTCGTGGTGGAAGCGCAGCGCAGAATACCAACGAGACTCTTGTTGAGGTTATTCGTTCGGCCATTGATTCCCTTGGTTTTTCAGCTGATCTTGTCCAAACAGTTGATCCCTGGGGGAGGGATGGGGCACGTGCCATGATGCGCGCACGCGGAGGTATTGATGTTTTGATTCCGCGCGGTGGCGAAGGCCTGATCCGTGCAGTGGTGGAAGAATCGACCGTTCCTGTTATCGAAACGGGAACGGGAAACTGCCATGTCTATGTTGATTCGGGGGCAGACGTTGATGCGGCGCTGCGAATCATTATCAACGCGAAAACTCAAAGGGTGGGGGTCTGTAACGCAGCTGAAACCCTTCTTGTCCACCGCGATATGGTTCATAATTTCCTCCCTCAAGCTTTGGCGGAGCTTACTCGTCTTGGAGTGCGCATTCATGCCGATGCTGCAGCGCGTGAATGTGCCGCGCATGTGAGTAGCGTTGATCAGAATTTGATCAGCGAGGCGACAGAGGACGACTGGCGTACCGAATATTTGTCAATGGACCTGGCAGTGAAGGTCGTTGACTCTATTGAAGAAGCGGTTGAACATATTCGTCGCTATTCATCAGGACACACAGAAGCGATTTGTACGGTTTCAATAAGTGCGGCGAACTATTTCCGCTCAAATATTGATAGCGCAGCTATTGCCGTCAATGCCTCGACACGCTTCACTGATGGTGGACAACTTGGATTGGGTGCGGAAATCGGTATATCCACGCAGAAATTACATGCCCGTGGTCCAATGGGATTGGCTGAGCTGACAACCAGCCAGTGGGTTATTGAAGGTGACGGAGCAGTTCGAAAGTAGGGAAGGGAAGCATGCCAACTTTGGACTCGGCCTCGGGAAAACGACGTCGCTCGATCGGAATTATGGGTGGAACCTTCGATCCGATCCACCACGGTCACTTGGTGGCGGCATCTGAAGTTATGGATGTCTTCCAGCTCGACCAGGTGATTTTCGTCCCCACGGCTATGCAACCCTTCAAAGCGGGTCGCAAAGTGACTCCTGCGGAACACCGATATTTGATGACGGTGATCGCGACGGCCTCGAACCCCCGATTCTCAGTTTCGCGAGTCGATATTGATCGAGGCGGGACAACCTATACGATCGATACTCTTCACGATCTGCGAAAAATCTATCCGGATGCGGATTTCTACTTCATCACTGGTGCGGATGCACTGACACAGATCGTCCAGTGGAAAGACGCTGATCTTCTCTTCGAAATTGCGCACTTCATTGGGGTGACACGTCCGGGACACGTGCTTGATGCGAAGAAACTTCCAGCTTCGTCGGTGTCCTTACTGGAGGTGCCCGCAATGGCAATTTCTTCAACCGACTGCCGCAGGCGTGTCGAACGTGGAAAACCGGTGTGGTACCTAGTGCCCGATGGGGTTGTCCAATACATCAACAAATACAGGCTGTATCAGTAGCCCTCATACAGTCGTTCAGTTGCTGGACCATCGTGTCCTTCGGTAGCCGCACGGACCAGAAAATGGCAGACTGAAAACGGCGAAAGGAAAAATGTGGACGTTCAAAGCAAAGACCTGATTAGCAGTGCCCTGCGCGGCGCGGCCAATAAACTCGCGCAGGATCCAGTGTTGATTGACGTTTCACAGCGTCTGGGGATCGCGGAGTCTTTCCTTCTGGTCTCTGCCCCTTCGTCGCGTCAGGTGCGCGCAATCGCTGAGGAAATCATGGATGAGATTGGGCGCGATTACCACATCGTTCCTCAACGCATCGAGGGTCGCAGCGAAGGAACCTGGGTGTTGGCCGACTACGGCGATGTTGTTATTCACGTGATGAGCCAGGAAGACCGCGAGTTTTACGCTCTTGAGCGTTTGTGGTCAGATCAGACAATTACCCGCCTTGAACTTCCTGACGTGGCGCCCGGTGCACGCGTGCGTCCGTTTATGACTCCTTCACAGGTTATTGAGGAGATGAGCGAATGAGTATTGATACTTCTTCCGTTTCTGCCGAGGCCGTTGCTGGGTATTCCCAGATTGCTGGCGCACGGCGGATTGTTTTTCTTCGCCATGGGCAGACCGACTACAACGTCCAGCATCGTTTCCAGGGGATTATTGATATTCCTTTGAACTCGGTTGGTCGTGAGCAGGCTGTCGAAGGCGGTAAGGTTCTGGCTCGCCGGCTTGCCGGTGGAGGTCGAATTGGTGGTCTGAACGCCGATTATGTTTCAGCAACGGCTGTTCGTCTTGTCTCTTCACCTTTGGAACGTGCGTTAAATACTGCTCAGGCATTGGCTGAGGAGCTGAAGACCCTAGGCGTAGATGTGGGGGAGATCGCGGTCGATAAGCGCCTTCTCGAGCGTTCCTACGGCGTTTTTGAAGGTTTGGATTTCGATCATATTGCCGAGCAATACCCCGAGTGGTTGCTTGAGTGGCGTCAGACGGGCGAAAGTGCGGGAGCTGGTGTTGAGCCCGGAGGCACAGTGGGCGATCGCGTTCGCGAGGCCGTGCTTGAGCATGCCGCAGAGGTCCCCGAAGGTGGTACTTTGGTTGCCGTTTCGCATGGCGCTGCTATCGCGCGCGGTGTGATGTCCACGATCGGCTTGGATCCGCGTCATTTTGATTGCATTCGCGGCGTTGACAATGTTCACTGGTCAGAACTTGTTCTTGCCGGTGGCGGCGGTTCTGGTGCCTCGGGTGCGGCCCGTTGGCGTCTGGCTTCACACAATGTTGGGGCTCGCCCGGAGGTCTTTGGGGCGTAGGGGAGCGCAGGTGTGTTTCCTCGCACAGCTCGTTAATTTTGCCTTGGCGGGTATCGTCCGCTATTCTTAACAGGTCCGAGCGAGAAATCGCCGGAACCTACGGGGCTATGGCGCAGTTGGTAGCGCGCTTCCATGGCATGGAAGAGGTCAGGGGTTCGAATCCCCTTAGCTCCACAAAAAGACCGCTGGATGTGTGAACATCCAGCGGATTTTTGTATAGGAAAAGAAGTTAAATACGCGCGGCTACTGATAAGAAGTGATCTCAGGGAGTGCTTCGAATAGAGCGGGAGGGGAGTCGGATCAAATCCGGCTCCCCTCCAACTTTAGGCTAAGCGACGCTTAGTGCACGTCGATTGCTTCCTCAGCTCCTGCCTCGGGAAGGGTAGGCTCACTATCCGTGCGCGCAACCACTCCACGAATCCAGCGGTAGAGGAGGGCAATGCTTCCGATGAAGAAGATCGCGCCGATGAAGGTTGCCGGCGTTGCGAAGGAATCGCCCACGACGGCAAGGGGTTCTTCACTTCCTGTTGCGCCAACAATACCCGCGTAGATCACGCCAAAGAGGCTTTCGCCGACGATCAAGCCGGTTGCTAGGAGTGTACCCATACGGCGAGCACGCTCGGGATCCTTGCGAGTGAGCGACCAACGATCGTAGAAGAAGCCGATGATGCCGCCGACGGGAATCAGAATCGTCAGCGAGGCGGGAAGATACATACCCATGCCCACTGCCAAAGGCGGCAGAGCAAAACGACGCTTCGTGGTGAGGTTCAAAACCTCGTCAATGATGACGATAACAATGCCGATGATGGCTCCCAGACCCAGGAGGCTCCAATTCTGAGTTCCACCGATGACGCCCTTTGCGAGGGCGGAAATCAACGAGGCCTGAGGAGCGGCAAGCGCGTCAGCGCCGGCGTTGGGAGCTCCCTGGAAACCGAAGGCATTCTGCATAAGGTTCAAAACCGGAGGAATGACAAGCGCGCCAAAAACAACACCGATGACCAAAGCCACCTGCTGCTTCCACGGGGTTGCGTTTACCAGCTGACCGGTCTTGAGGTCCTGCAGGTTATCGTTCGAGATCGTCGCAATACAGAAGACAATCGCTGCGGTAAAGAGCGTGTAGGCAATTAGGGCTGTTGTCTCTGCAGCAGAGGAGCCGTGACCGTGAACCGCAACAATCGCCAGCGCAGTGAGGACGACAACCAAAATGCCCACGCCGGATACGGGGCTATTGGATGAACCGATGAGGCCGGCCATGTAACCACAGACCGCTGCGACCAGAAGGCCTGCAAGAAGGGTGAAGATCACCGAAACAGCGATGAGCATTGCTGTGTTATGTGCGATTTCCGTGCCGTTTGTAAACAGCCAGAGCAGGCCGCCCACGGGGATCATTGACAGCACAATCACCAGTGCGACAACCGTGATCGGGATGTCACGTTCGGTCTGAGGAACCTCGCCACCATCGTGACGGGTGTGTGAGGAGCGCATTGCATCGCGGATTCCCTTGACGATCGGAGAAATGATCTTGATAAGGGTCCAGATTGCGGCAACAGCCATGACACCTGCACCGATATAACGTACTTGGGTGGAAAAGACTGTATCGACGACATCAGACAATGCCGATCCATCAAGCTGGCCGGCGCTGAAGTAGGGAATCAGGATGAAGTAGGAAACGAACATGCCGATGAGCATCGCGATGCCAACAGTCAATCCAACAAGGTGCCCAACGCCGATCAGGGCAAGCGACAGGGAAGTGCCAATCGAGGTTGCTCCAGCTCCGAGCTTAAACGTTGCGGAAATCGATGAGGATGCAACCTTCATGTAGGACAGCAAAGACATCGCTGCTGAGCAAATCGAACCCCAGATAATTGCGTGGAGGCCAAGAGTGTTATCGTCTGACTTCTCGTGTGCATCGCCGACTTTGAGGATTTCGGCTCCTGCGACACCTTCGGGGTAGGGCAGATCAGATCCGGTTACCAGCGCTCGGCGCAGCGGGATCGAGTACATAACGCCTAGAAGGCCACCGACTGCGCAAACGGCCATTGTCGTCCAGTAGGGGAAGCCGCTCCACCAGCCGACAATGACCAAGCCGGGGAGGATGAAGATTACTGCGGAAAGAGTTCCTGCAGCAGATGCAATCGTTTGGACGATGTTGTTTTCTTGGATGGTGTGATCGGCAAAAAACCGTAGAATTGCCATCGAGATGACGGCTGCAGGGATCGAGGTTGCGAAGGTTAATCCGACTTTCAATCCGAGGTAAACGTTTGCCGCGGTGAACAATAGGGTGATAATTCCACCAATAATAATGCCGCGGAAGGTTAATTCCTTTAGTGACGAGCGAGTGCTCGTTGTAGGCGTAGACACGTGAATCCTTTCCGTGTGCTGACGGTGGGTGTGGTCGCTAATGCGGCCATCTCTCGGTCAGACTAGTGATTACAAGTCTAATCTCCTTATGAAAACTAAGTTCAATGCATGGTCACAATTTGGGAAAATTTTGTAAATACTGGGGATAATGAAATGAAGAACACACAGCGATGATGACTGAACGGCGAAAATCGTATTCCAGAGCCGCAGTCTCGACGTCTCTTGCCTTCCTTGGCATCGTCGTCATGAGTATGACCATGCGTTCCGGGGCAACATCAATTGGACCGTTACTTGGGCATATATCGCAGGCCTATCACGCGGGCGCGGGTGCACTGGGAGTTCTTTCTGCTCTTCCCTGTTTGGTTTTTGCAGGTGTTGGTCTGATGGCCGTCCCCATGTCGAAGCGCTGGGGAATGAGTATGCTCCTCACGCTTGGGACATTCATCAGTGGGCTTGGTTTGCTTTTTCGTCCCTGGGCTGGGAACTTTACTTTCTTCTGTGTCCTCAGTGTTGTTGCTCTCGTTGGGCCCGCGCTGGCTAATGTCTTGGTTCCCGCGTGGATTAAGTTCCACGAGGCCGGGAGGGGGACCCTGCTTGTAACTGCCTATGGGACGCTCCTTTTAATCGGCGGTGCCTTTGGCTCAGCTCTTGCTGTTCCTCTTGCTGGCAGGGATGGCCGTTATTGGCAGTATTCTCTGGCAGCTTGGGTTGTCTTTGCCTTCTTGGCAGGTCTGGTGTGGATCAGGGTTACAGTGCGTGCAGGCAAGGATCGCCCTGATGGCGCAGCGGTGCGGGTAGTGCATGAATCGCTCTCGGACGATAAACCTCAAAATCAGGAAGATTCTCTGCGAGTTTCGACCTCGAGATTGCCAATCTACCGCTCGCGAACAGCTATTGCTCTGGTTCTTGGATTTGGGCTGCAATCACTCAACGCCTATGTGCAATTTGCCTTCCTTCCTCAAATTCTGATGAATTCCGGGTACTCTGCATCCTTTGCTTCTCTCATGGCGGCGCTGGTCAATTTGTGGGCGGTTGTTGGCGGACTGGTGATTCCCTTCATGATTGATACCGTTGGAACGCATATTCCATGGCTCGCTGCATTCTTGGGTCTTCTTGCCTTCAGCGGTTGGATTGGACTTGCAGCGTTCCCCGGGAGCTATGCACTGATCTGGGTATCACTCTTAGCAATCGGCGGTTTTACCTTCCCACTGATTTTGGCGCTCATTCCCGCACGCTCTCGCGATGCCGCAGTGACTGCGGATCTGTCGGCCTTGGTTCAGCCGATCGGCTATATCATCGCTGCAGTTGGACCGATTGGTTTTGGTCTTTTGCTTCAGTCGCTTGGGAATCAAACCATTCCATTGATTGCCATGTCCGTAACCGGTTTACTCATGGGCGTAGCAACCTTTGTTGGTGCCGGAACGGGAATGATCGATGATGAGCTTGAAGTCTAAATTCGTATAAAACAAAGTGGGGGTTGGTTCACGTAGAACCAACCCCCACTTATATCGCTTATATCAGTTCAGGTCTGCAGCCTGAGCGTTCAGCATGCGCTCAGTGGTCGAAATCTGCTCGCGGAGCAGGCGAAGCAATGCAGCTGATGCCGTCCGGTGGTTGAAGATCCACTCGTTTCCCTTGGCGATCGGATCGATACCCTGGGTGTATCCCGCAATGGCCTTGGGGAACATCAAGGTCACAATATCTTCAGCGATGTGGAAGGTGTGATCCCTCCAGATCTGCTCAAGAGAATCGAAGTAGTCGGCAACCACCGGGACATACATGTCGGGGTTCGTTCGCGCCTGGGCCCAGAAGCCTGAAACCATCGCCCAACGGGTGTCATTGGGAATGGACAGATCGCGAAGAACAGCATCCCATGTCTGCTGCTTGACACCCTGATCGGGCACTGCGGCTCGCGCAGCGGCGGCCTTCTGGTGACCCGTCATCGTGTCGTCTTCGCTCTCGAGGGCTGCGATCTCGGCCTCGCCGGCAACGCCTCCGCGTACCAGAGCAATGAGAAGAGCCCAGCGCAGGTCAACGTCCAGATCCAGGCCCATCAGGGTCTGGGTTCCGTCGTAGAGTCCCTGAATGGCCTCGAAGTGCTCGGGGAGAACAGCGCAGTGCGCAAGCTCGCGCACAAAAAGCTGTTGTTCGTCGGAGTGGGCCGCCGCGGTACGCGCAAGGATAAGCAAAGCTGAAGCAACGCGCTCTTGCAGAGCAGCACGCTTCGAAGGCGCGACGTAGGTTTCCAGTGCCTGGTCAAGGTGACGCAGGTAAAGACGCAGCATGGTCGCATTGCGCTCAACAGGCAGAGCGGTGAGCAACAGCGTGAGGTAGTTGTGTGCGGGCATCTCACCATCGCGGGTCATGTCCCAAGCCGAGGCCATGATCACGCCGCGAGTCAAGGAATCCTCGAAGCGTGAGATATTGCGGATTGCAAAGTCAAGAGACTGCGGATCCAAGCGAACCTTTGCGTAGGCCAGATCTTGGTCGTTAATGAGGATGAGATCAGGGCGTGCGATTCCCTGAGCCTCTTCGACGATGGTCGAGGCGCCATCAACATCAAGTTCCTGGCTGAAGACACGAGAGATTGTTCCCTCTTCGTTTGCGCTGTAACCGGAAACAATCAAGCGGTGAGGACGCAGAGATGACCCCTCAGAGAAAGACTCCTGAAGCACAGCAAGCTTGGTGATCGTCCCGTTATCGTCGACCTCAATTTCGGGGCGAAGCAGAGTGATGCCTGCTTCTTCCAGCCAGACTCGCGACCACTGCTTGAGATCGCGGCCCGAGGCCTTTTCAAGTTCGTCAAGAAGATCTGCCAAGGTTGCGTTCTGGTAGGAGTGCTTCGTCAAGTATTCATGCAGGCCTGCGAAGAAGTGCTCGCGGCCAACATAGCTGACTAGCTGGCGGAGAACCGAGGCTCCCTTTGCATAGGTAATACCGTCGAAGTTCACCTCAACATCGGCAAGATCACGGATCTCAGCGGTAATGGGGTGAGTGGTAGGAAGCTGATCCTGGTTCATACCCCAGTCCTTACGGAGCATGAAGCCGGTCCAACCTTCTGTGTATTCGGTTGCCTCAGCCAGAGCCAAGTGGCTCATAAATTCAGCGAAAGACTCATTGAGCCACAGATCGTTCCACCACTGCATGGTGACCAGATCGCCAAACCACATGTGTGCCAGCTCGTGGAGGATCGTGTTGGCACGAGCTTCCAAGTCAGCAGTCGTGGGGCGGGTACGGAAAATGTACTGGTCACGGAAAGTGACACAGCCGGCGTTCTCCATCGCACCCGCGTTGTATTCGGGGACGAAGATCTGGTCGTAGGTCTTGAAGGGGTAAGGAATTCCGTAAGCGGCCTCGAAGAAGGAGAATCCCTGGCGGGTGATTTCGAGGATGCGATCAGAATCCAAGGAGTCGATAAGGGATGCGCGGCACCACACGCCGAGGGGAATTGTGCGGCCATCACTGGAGACTAGGGAATCGGTAACGCCCTGGTAGGGGCCAGCGATAATCGCAGTGATATAGGTTGAGATGCGCTCGGTTTCTTCGAAATGATACGTCCAGCGATCCTCGTGAACCTCAGGCTCGGGGGTAGCCGAGTTCGAGAAGACCTTCCATCCTGCAGGAACGGTGACAGTGAAAGTAAAGGTCGCCTTGAGGTCGGGCTGCTCGAAAGTTGTAAAAACACGGCGGGCATCGGGAACCTCGAACTGCGAGTAGCAGTAGGCCTGTGAATCCGCGGGGTCCACGAAGCGGTGAAGGCCTTCGCCGGTGTGCATGTACTGGCAGTCAGCCTCAACAGTCAAGGTATTGTTGGCTGCAAGGGGAGGAAGGGAAATACGGTTGTCCTGGTGAATCACCGGGTCCAAAGTTTCGCCGTTGAGAACGATCGAATGAACGTTATTCGAGACTAGATCAGCAAAGGTCGCCTCTCCCTCAGTCGCACTGAAGGTAACGGTGGTGCGAGAAAGGAAGTCCCTGTCTCCGCGAGTGAGGTCGAGTTCGACGTCGTAGTGATCAACTGAGATCACTGCTGCGCGCTGCTGTGCTTCTTCGCGCGTCAGGTTCAGGCCAGGCATTGAGTACCTTCCAATTGTGTTGACGATTCACACGCGCATGCTGCGCGTAAACGTGTTTATTTTTGCATGTTTACGCCGATGGTGCGAACCTTGCCGCGCCATCTGTTGCATTGTTGTGACGAAATGAAAACTCAGTTGTCCTAGCTACCAAATATGAACGCGTTCGTTGGGGGCAATCCACAACGCGTCATCGGGTCCCAGATCGTAAGCTTCAGCAAAGGAATCCATGTTTGCGACAACCTGATTGCAACGGAATTCTGCGGGGGAGTGCGGGTCAATACTCAGGAGCTGTTTGGCGAATTCGCGTCGGATAGCGGTCCTCCACCCGCGTGCCCAGGAAGTGAAGAAGCGCTGCGCCGCGGTTAATCCGTCGATCACAGGGGTAGTTTCTGGTGTTTCCCCCTTTTTATTCAAACGAGAGACGTAGGCCTGCCAGGCAATAGAAAGACCAGCGAGATCTCCAATGTTTTCACCCAGAGTTAATGCGCCATTGACGTGGAGCGCAGGCTCCTCGCCCTCAAGATCACGTGGGGTCAGAGCATCGTATTGTTCGATCAGGCGCTTTGTGCGTTCTTCGAAACGAGCACGGTCCTCCTCGCTCCACCAGTTCTCCAGATTTCCCTCTGCATCGAAACGCGAACCTTGGTCATCGAATCCATGTCCAATCTCATGACCGATAATCGCACCGATTGCACCGAAATTCGATGCATCGTCAGCCTTTGGATCAAAGAAGGGCGCTTGAAGAATGGCCGCGGGGAAAACAATTTCGTTCATTGTTGGGTCGTAGTAGGCATTGACCGTTTGAGGCGTCATATGCCATTCACTGCGATCGACGGGGCCGCCCAACTTATCCCAGCGGCGTTGAACGTGGAACCTCGTCGCGGCCTCGACAGTATCAACAAGGGAAAGGGACTCCACGCTCAGCGGAGAATAATCGATCCAACGGTCGGGGTAGCCAATCTTCGGGGTGAAAGTTGAGAGCTTCTTGAGAGCTGCTGCTCGGGTTTCTTCACCCATCCAGTCGCATGTGGACAGGGACTGGTGATAGGCCTCAAGAAGAGAATGAACAAGCTCGTCCATGATGGCCTTGTTTTCAGGAGGGAAATGGCGCGACACCCAAATTTCACCCATGGCCTCGCCAAGGAGAGAAGATACCAGGGAAAGTCCACGCTTCCAGCGGGGGCGAAGTTCCTCGGTTCCTGAAAGAGCTCGACCGTGGAAGTTGAAAGATGCCTCAATAAACTCACTCGACAACAGCATCGCGTATTCATCGATGAGTGAATGTTCCATCCACAGCTTCAGTGTTTCAAGATCCGTTTGAGACCAGAGCGCGGTTGCATGTTCAAGGAATTCTGGCTGGGAAACGTTGAGAGTATCGACCTTATCGATGGGAAGATGCGCGGAGGTGGCCCATTCTTCCCAGGGGAATGAGGGATAAGAGCTGCGCAGTTCCTCCCATGTCATGGGGTGATCAGCCAAGAGCGGGTCGCGGTTCGAGACTGCATCGCGATGGAAGGACGCTATCTGCGTTTCCAGTTCTTTGACCGCGCGAGCATGTTCAGCTGCCTGCTCCTGATCAATTCCGACAAGGGTGAAGAGGGTGGCAACGTAGGCCTCCCAGGCCTCGAGGATTGGGCGATGCTGCTCCTCGCGGTAGTAGGCCTCGTCGGGAAGTGAAATGCCGCTCTGGTAAATATCCAATTGGTGCCGGCTGGAGTTGTGGGCATCGGTGCCGACATAGCTCCCGAAGAGGCCTCCAATGCCTTCGTAGCGGAAAGTCCCCATTAAGCGTGCGAGTTCGAGGTGTGTACTCACGGAGCGCAGACGCTCAAGCTTTCCTGCAATAGGGGAGTAGCCTGCGGTCTCGACAGCTTCTTCATCCATGAAGGTGCCGTAGAGATGGGCGATTAATTCTGCATTGTGTCCTGGGATTTTGCCTAAGCTCGCATCCTCGGCAATCTCCTTTTCCCATAGCTCAGATTGATCGTGGAGCTGGTTGAAGATGCCGTCCATCGGGCGATCTGCAGGAATCTTGTGGGTGGCAAGCCATTGGCCGTTGATGAAGCGGTAGAAATCGTCTTGAGGGCGGTAGCTCTGGGTCTCAGTCATAGGGACACTGTACGTTGCTCGGACGTGCGATTGCACCCCTAATGTTTAGGGATACCTAAGTTTCCTGCGAATGATTACATGGTAAATACCCCCGTCTGCACATATGTGCAAAACGGTGTGGGCGGATGTGCAGAGGCGTTAAAAGAGTAATGATTTAAGTGGTACATAAGCTCAAACAGAATTAAGGAACAGCGAACGCTATGAGGACGATGGAGACCGATGTCGTAGTCATTGGCGGCGGCTCAACCGGCGCCGGCGTTGTCCGCGATGTGGCAATGCGCGGATTCCGCGCAATACTTCTTGACCGAGCCGATATGGCTCAAGGAACCTCAGGTCGCTACCACGGCCTGCTCCACTCCGGTGGACGCTATATCGCATCCGACCCGGAATCTGCGACTGAATGCGCTGAAGAGAACGCAATTGTCTCGCGTATTAATGCCGATGCCGTTGAAAGGACAGGCGGCCTTTTCGTCACGACATCTGCAGATGATGAGGAATACGCCGACCACTTCCTCGAGCGCGCTAGGGCGGCTCGCGTTCCCGCCGAAGAGATTTCCCCCGCCGAGGCCCTGCGCCGTGAACCTCGACTGGACCCCCACCTCAAGAGGGCCTTCGCGGTTGAAGATGGAACCGTTGACGGTTGGCGTATGACGTGGGGCGCAGCTCGCTCCGCTATTGCCTACGGTGCTGAGATCCTTACCTACACGCGGGCAACCGGAATTCAGCGATCGGAGGATCGCATTGAAGCGGTTTTTGCGCGCGATGAACGAAGCGGTGAAGACATCCGTATCGATTGCTCCTTCGTTTTGAACTGCGGCGGTCCCTGGGCGGGACAGATCGCTGCTCTTGCTGACTGTCATGGCGTTGAGGTTGTCCCCGGCGCAGGCATCATGATTGCAATGAATCACCGCCTCTCTCAAACGGTTATTAACCGCTGTATCTGGCCTGCAGATGGCGACATCTTGGTTCCGGTTCACCCGGTGTGCATCATCGGTACGACGGACCTTAAGGCTGAGGATCCGGATAAACTTCCGATTCTTGCCGACCAAGTTCAGCAAATGCTCGATGCCGGTGAAGCATTGATTCCTGGCTTCCGCCAATCGCGTGCTCTTCACGCATGGGCAGGTGCGCGGCCGCTGATTAAGGACAGTCGTGTCTCCGAAACGGATACCCGCCACATGGCACGTGGAATGCATGTTGTCGACCACCTCAACCGCGACGGCGTCGATGGCATCTTGACGATTGCCGGCGGTAAGCTCACGACCTACCGCCTCATGGCAGAACGCATTGTTGACATCATGTGTCAGCAGATGGGCGAGGAACGTCCCTGTCGTACAGCGGAAGAAGCTGTTCCCGAGGCAGAAGGAAAGTCGAACTACTACATCGGCCACCGCCTCGACGAAGTCGAACACCACGGAAAGTCACCTTCCAGTGAAGAGATCATCTGTGAGTGTGAATTGGTCACCCGCGAAATGCTTGAACGCACCATGGATGCACTTCCCGGCGGCCAGCTTGATGACGTCCGTCGTCAGATTCGCCTGGGAATGGGACCCTGCCAAGGTGGCTTCTGCTCGCAGCGCAGCGCAGGAATTGCGCATGAACGCGGCGATATTGATGCTCCTCGTGCGAACGAGTTGCTTCGTTTGTTCCTGAAGAATCGTTGGATTGGTTTGTGGCCGATCCTCTTCGGAAAGCAGGCGCGCCAGGCGGCCTTGGACAACTGGATCCACGAAGGAACCCTCGACGTCGAGCATTTGCCGACCGTCCCCAACGCGGTTCCGCGTGAATGTGAATACTGGGATGCCCTTGAAGGCGAGGAAGAAAACCCCGCAGCTGGGGAAGAGAAGGAAGGTCATACTCATGCGTGACGCAGTCGTTATCGGAGCGGGCCTTGCCGGTCTTGCTGCCAGCATCCGACTGGCACAACGCGGAGCAAAGGTCACTCTTGTCACCAAGGGAATCGGTGGACTTCAACTGGGACAGGGAACAATCGACGCCCTTGGATACGCCCCAGAGTTCGTTCAGCATCCCCTCGAGGCCATTGAGAATCTGGCCAATGAACGTCCGGAGCACCCCTACGCCCGACTTGGCGTGGATTCGGTCGCTCAATCCTTCGAATGGATCCGTGAGCTTCTTGGCCCTGAACGCCTTGTCGGATCGCTTGACCATAACGTTCGCATCCCAACTGCACTGGGCGCTCTGCGTCCCACTGCGTTGTATCAGCCTTCGATGGAGGCTGGAATTCCAGTTGGCCAGGAATTCCTGATCGTTGGTTTCAACCGACTCAAGGACTTCTACCCGGCACTGGCAGCAGAGAATCTGCGCTTGCAAAAGGACGTAAACGGTAATCCGATCTCGGCGCGATCTGCATACGTCGATTTGGACGTCCGCGGTGAAGAACGCGATACGACGGGAACTAACTTTGCCCGTGCGCTCGATCTGAAAGAAAACCGTGTTCGCTTGGTTGAACTGCTCAAGCAGGTCGTTCGCCCCGGTGAAACGGTTGGTCTTCCTGCCGTGCTCGGGCTCAATGATCCGACTGCTTGGAAAGACATCCAGGAAATGCTCGGTCACCCCGTTTTTGAGATCATTCTGCAGCCGCCGTCGGTTCCCGGAATGCGCCTCAATCAGGAGCTCACCGAGATTGCGAAGGCAAACTGCCGCGTCATGCTGGGGTCGGCGTTAGTTTCTTACGAGGCCGATGGCGACCGACTGCGCAGCGTGACCGTTTCAACCGCGGGACACCCGCGCACCATTGAAACAAAGACTCTGATCCTTGCGGCCGGTGGTTTTGAGTCCGGCGCTCTGGAGATTGATTCTTACGGTAACGTCAGCGATACCGTGATGCGCCTTCCGCTGACCGGAGTCGATACCACCTTGCTGAATGGTGATTTTTGGGGAAGCGAACAGCCTCTTTTCAAGGTTGGCTTTGATGTTGATGAGCATATGCGTGTGTGCACTCCGGGTGCAGGACCCGTCTACACCAATGTGTATGCTGCCGGCGGAAACCTGAGCGGTGCAACCCGTTGGAAGGAAAAGTCCGGTGACGGGATTGCACTGGCAAGCGCGCTGCGCGCAGCGGATTCGATTGTGGAGGAACTTCAATGAGCCTGGAAATGGCACCCAGCGTCGAAGAAAGTGACGTTCTGGGGATTAACGGAGGCGAATTTGGCCTTCGATCGACCCTGGATGCCTGCGTGAAGTGCACGATCTGCGAAACGCAATGCCCGGTCATGCGCGTGACAGATCTTTTCGCTGGCCCCAAGTACTCCGGGCCGCAATCTGAGCGCTATCGCAAAGATGGCCACATTGTCGACCACTCGATTGACTACTGCTCCTCATGCGGTACCTGCTCGCTGGTATGCCCGCAGGGAGTGAAGGTCACTGAGATGATCCACCATGCGCGTACCGACATGAAGAAGAAGCAGGGAATCCCGCTTCGTGACCAGCTGATTGGTCGTACCGGCCTGATCGGCTCCGTCATGACTCCTTTTGCCCCCATTGCGAACTGGGCACTGGACGTGAAGCCGATTCGTGTCGCGATGGAAAAGGTCATCGGTGTTGACCGCAACGCTCCCATGCCCCGCGCATATGGACGTACTTTTGAAAGCTGGTTCAAGAAGCACACCCCGCTTCCTGAGTCAGGTACAAAGGGACAGGTCATCTTCTTCCACGGATGCGCCGGCCAATACTTTGAGGTCGAAACCTCCATCCACTCCGTCTTGGTTTTGGAGCACCTGGGCTACGAAGTTCTGGTCCCGCACCACGGCTGCTGTGGTTTGGCTCTTCAGTCCAATGGCCTTTACGACGAGTCGCGAAAGTATGTCTCTCGCCTGACGAACGATTTGCGCAAGGCTAACCGCGATGCGCCGATCATTTCCTCTTCAGGTTCCTGTGGTGGCATGCTCCGCCACGAAGCTCACGATATTTTGGGAATGGATACCCCTGAGCTCCGCGATGTTGCCTCGCGTACCTGGGATATCTGTGAGTTCCTTATTGATCTTTATGATCGCGGGGAGCTTGACATGGATATGCAACGCATCGATGTCACCATTCCGTACCACGCGCCTTGCCAGCTCAAGTCTCAAGGACTGGGTATGCCCGCCGTTGAGCTGATGAGCCTGATCCCCGGCGTGACGGTGAAGGAATCCCAGCAGCCTTGCTGTGGCATTGCGGGAACGTATGGAATGAAGAAAGAAAAGTACGCGATCGCTCAGGCGGTTGGAAAGCCCGTCTTTGACTTCGTCAAGCAGGTCAATGTCGAGCTTGCAGCGTGCGACACCGAAACCTGCCGTTGGCAGATCCGTACTGCAACGGGTGCGAATGTTGTTCACCCAATTTGGCTGCTTCACAAGGCCTACGGTCTTCCCGAAGGCTGAGAGTTAAAGAGTATCCCCGGGCGGCGCGCAGACGATGCGCCCCCGGGGATATTACTGTTACCCCATGAGTACCTCTCGTCGTGTCGTTGTTACAGGAGCTTCCAGTGGAATCGGGGAAGCAACCGCCCGTCTTCTGGCTGAACATGGATGGCAGGTCGTTGCCGTTGCCCGACGCTGCGAGCGCCTAGAGGCCCTTGCCGATGAGATTGGCTGCGAGTATTGGGCAGCTGATCTTAGCGACCACGCGCAGGTGGAAGAGATGGCTGCGCGCGTCTTGGAAAGCGGCCCCGTTGATGCGCTGGTGAATAACGCCGGCGGAGCTATCGGAGTTGATCGGGTCGCCGAGGCAGATCCTGCAAGGTGGAGTGCAATGTTTGAACGCAATGTCCTCACGGCTTTGCATTGCACGCAAGCATTTCTCCCCTCGATGCGCGAGCGGGGAGGGGACCTCGTCTTTCTGACCTCGACCGCCGCCCACGACACGTATCCGGGAGGTGGCGGTTACGTTGCAGCTAAGCACGCTGAACGCATTATTGCCAATACCCTGCGCCAAGAACTGGTGGGTGAACCCGTACGCGTGATCGAAATTGCCCCAGGTATGGTGCGAACTGAAGAATTTTCTCTCAATCGCCTGGGCTCTCAGGAAGCTGCCGACCGCGTCTACGAGGGGGTGGCACAGCCGCTTATCGCTGAGGATATTGCCGAGGCGATCGTGTGGACCCTCGAGCGGCCACGTCACGTCAATATCGATTCGATGATCGTGCGCCCGGTTGCTCAGGCGACGAATACTCTTGTGGCTCGAACTGCGCCCGAGGCCTAGGACAGGCGCCGCAGGTCGCGATCGCTCCGCCTCGGCTTCTTGTTATGCGCGTAGCGTGGCATAAGCGCTTACGCTTGCCACTCCGATCAAGAGAATAATGAATGCCCAGGCTAGTGCGGTCGAGCTTACCCTTCGAGTAAGTCGTGCACCGACAATGCCTCCGCACATCGAGGCCGCAGCGAAGCACGCAACCATGACCCCGGCCTCGGCACTGATATCCAAGGTCCCACCCAGTGCACGCGAAGCCAAGCCGAACACTGCTGTAATGAGCATGATCAACAGGGATGTTGCTGATGCTTTTTTCATTGGGTAGCGCAGAACAAGGTGAAGCGCAGGAACGATAGCGAAACCTCCACCGACACCAAAGAAACCGGTGAGAAAACCGGTCACGCTAGCGAGAAGAACAACTAAGGCTGCCTTCTTGAGTGTTGACGGAAGCGAGCGTGGGGAATCCTCAAGTGCGGCCTCGTCAATCGACGAAGGGGAAGCAACAGTGCGGGCGCGCAACTGTTTGTGCACCATGAATACCGCGACGAACGCCAGAAGAATACAAAACTCCAGCATGAGCGTGCGCGCTGACACCAACGGATTAAGGGCAGAGCCGCCCCAGGTGCCAACAATCCCAGCGAAGGCAAAAAGGCTTCCGTGCTTCCAATCAACGAGGCCGCTCGGGGCGCGGGTCACCAAGGAAACGCATGCAGTCGCGCCGACGATGATCAATGACAATGTCGCAGCTTGATGCGGATTTTGCCCCAAGAGATACACCAAGACGGGAACAGAAAGAATTCCGCCACCAGCTCCCAGCGCTCCAACAACAATGCCAATGCCGATGCCGACGATTGCCGCCTCAATGAGCACCGTGATCCTCCTTGATCGGGGGCGTGAGTCCCAGTGAATGAGCAATGGCTGGATCCATGATTCGATCAGCGCTTGTACCGCGCGAGATCAGGAAGGCCATCGCTTTGAAGTAGGGGAGAGCGTGGGAATAGAAATGCCGGTATCCCTGGCACAGGTAATTGTGCGAAGGCCCAGAATCGGTCGCGATGAAACGGTCCTTTGGGCATCCGCCCCAGCACAAACGCAGGAAAGGACAGCTCCAGCATTCATCATCCAGATCTTGCTTCTTCGTATCAAAAGCACGCATCTTTTCCGAAGTCGCAAGGGTTGGGAAATCGCTGTGCGCAATGTTGCCCACAAGCCACTCGGGCTCAACCCAGTGATCGCAGGCGTAGACATCTCCGTTAAACTCCATCGCCATATTTGCCCCACATGATGGCGCATGGACACAAACGCTTGCAGACCCAAAGAGCGCAGAGATGGAGGAATCGAAATCTTGTACGAAGACGGAGCCCACGTCAGAGCAGACCCACTCATCAAAAATCGAGCACAGGAAGTTTCCGTACCCTTGCGGTGAAGTGGAACGTGAAGTCACGCAGTCTCCGTCTTGGCGATAGAGCAGTGCCGAGCTTCCACTTCTCCACCCGAGTTCAGCTTGGCGCAGGTGCTCTTTGGGAACGCGCTCGACGATGGGGATAAATTGCATGTACTGCGCCCCGAGTTCATCTCGGAAATAACGGTAGACCTCAAGGCCGTGGTCTTCGTTAGCAGCGTGGACCGTGCACAAGATATTGGTGTCGACATCGGCGTGACGCAGGTGTTCCCACCCGCGAATCACCATCGAGTGAGTTCCATGCCCGCCGCGGTTGAGGCGATATGCATCGTGAAGAGGAGCGGGGCCATCGATGGAGATACCGACAAGAAAATTGTGTTCCTTGAAGAAACTGGCCCATGACGGCGTAATGAGTGTCCCATTGGTTTGGATGGCATGGCGGACCTCTTGGGTGGGACGACGATACTTTTCGCACAGCTCAATGAGGCGTTCGAAAAAAGGGAGGCCGCGCAGAGTCGGCTCGCCTCCCTGCCAGAGCATGGTGACTTCTCCGTCGAGACTGGCTGATAGAAAATTCTTGACGTAAGTTTCAAGAGTTTCTTCGCTCATTGTCTGGCGTTTTTGGTCGTAAAGCAGTTCCTTTGAAAGGAAAAAGCAGTACTGGCAGTCAAGGTTGCATGCGGCTCCCGTTGGTTTGGCAACAACCGAGAAGGGGAGCGTAAGGGTGGGGGAATGCGTCATCGTGTCCCTTCGCTTTCCTTCTTGATCGACGAGGCCGTGGTTTGGGATGCGTAGGCCGCGGCCTGGGCCCCAGCAAGTGGGCCAAGCTCTGCGCGGACGACATCGATGTGCCACTTCATTGCGGGAATTAATTCGCTCTCGAGGCCGTGGGCAATCATATCGGAGACCTGGGGGATCGCCTCGGGGAGTTCCCCGGCCACGATGATCGCTCGAGGGTTGATGAGAAGAGCAGCGTTTGCGCAGCAAGCCCCGACTGCACCCATCGCGTGTTCGAGGATCGATAGTGTTCGGGAATCCCGATTGTTCACTTTGGTCGCCAATTCGCTCAAAGAAGAGACATCACACTGGGCGCAGAGTGAGGGAATAGAGGCGAGGGTTTCTAGACACCCTTCTTTCCCGCATGTACATGGGGTGTGCACGTTCGGAACGCGCATATGCCCCAGTTCTCCAGTGAAGCCAAAGTCTCCGCCCGATAGACGATAGGAAATCACCAGGCTGGCGCCAATGCCGTTGGACAGTCGAACGTAAAGGATTGATGGGTATCCCTGACCCGCTCCCCATAGCGCCTCGCTCAGGGCAGAAAGACGGGCAGTTGTATCGATGAGGATATTCCCTTTCCAACGGCGTGAAATGATATCGATAACGCTTTCACGGCTGGGGTAAGGGGAATGGGGCGAGTGGGAAATATTTGAACCCATGGGGACGGGCAGACCAATCCCGATGGTACTGACGTAGTCAGTGATAATACCGCGCGCCTGTGCGCGCTCGAGGAGCATCGCTCCCATGGCGTCGAGTGCTTGAAGATAATTGATGGGACGTGAGGCGGGTACTGATTGTGCAATGAGGACATCGCCGCCTCGATTGAGTAAAACCCCAGCGAAAGAGGCTCGGCTGATGACAATGCCGACCGAGTAGGCGCACAAACGCGCCGATGTGAACAGAGTTGAAGGTCGGCCTGCTCCAGTCTTTTCGTCTTCTTTGAGGGAAATAACAGCGTGTGCATCGATGAGCTTTGCGATTGCACGCCCCAGCGTTGTTCTCGAAACCCCAAGGGCCTGGCAAAGTTCAGCACGTGACGCGGGGGGATTTTCGCCAAGATAGCTGGTGATCTGGTCTTCCAAAGAGGGCACGGCGGCGTGAAGATCGTAGTCCATGTCCTCTCCTTCGATGTTGTGTGGTGTGGGCCTCCCGCACGCCCCGGAAGGCCCACACCGATGGTGTGTTACTTACCCATGACCTCGTCGAGATCGCTTCGAGCGGTGTTGACCAGCGGAATATCAAAATCCGTCATGGCCGCCATCCACTTTGCGAAGGAGTGGTCTCCGCGCTCGCGGAGTTGGAGGTATAGGTTCGTTGCGAGTTCACGGCGGATGTCGTCGTAGACGGGCACCGTGTATACATTGTTCATCTCTGCGGGATCAACTCTCAAATCGTAGAGTTCATTGATTGACTCCGGTGAGATGACGAGCTTGAACTCTTTGGTACGCAGCATTCGTTGTTGCAGCGGGAAGTGGTGTCCGTGGAATTCGCAGACAATGTCTTCACGCCAACCGGGCACGTCTTCACCTCGCGTCAGGTCAACGATCGAGCGTCCGTCTTCGACCAGTGCCGGGTCAAGTCCAGCGATGTCGAGGACAGTTGCTGGAAGGTCAATCAAAGACACGAAGGCGTCGGATTGGCCGACCGCAGAAACACCGGGGATGTGTGCGATGAAGGGGACATTGTAGATGTCGTCGTACATCATCGGTCCCTTGTCGTTGAGGCGGTGGGAGCCGGTGAATTCTCCGTGGTCTGCGCAGAAGAAGACTGCGGTGTCATCGAGGATTCCCAGTTCACGCGCCACATCCATGATTCGACCAATTTCGAAGTCGATCATGGCCACGTATCCCCAGTAGACCGCGATGAGCTTCTTCCACTGATCGTTATCGAAGGACGATGTTGACCAGTAGGTCGCGTAGTTCTGCTGGATCTGGGGCTTACCGATGAGCGAGTCGCCGAAGTTTTCGGGCAAGGTGACATCGTTCGGATCGATCAAATCGAACCATTCATCGGGGAGGAAGTAGGGAAGATGCGGGCCAAAGAAGTGGACGTCCAAGCTGAAAGGCTGTCCGTTTTCCTTCCAATCGGCTGCATATTCGCGAAGCTTCTCGATGGCGCGATCGGCCAAGAAACGCTCGAAGGTTGCCTCTTCTGGTTGGTCGAGGCGTGCTGCAATAATGTGTCCGTCACGGCCACCGGGGAGCTTTCCTCGCCAAAAGTCATGTGCGCGAACTGGCGGAAGCCCGTGTTCGTTCAGCCATGCGACGTACTTCTCGTTGGCAACAGGGTTTTCGGCGCCCCAGTAGGTATCGTCGTCTGCACCGAACTTGTCGGGCAGGTTTGCTCCGCAATGGTACTTGCCGACGATGCCGACGTTGTAGCCCGCATCGCGGAGTGCCTGAGTGTAGGTCCAGGTCCCAAGGGGGATCATCGTCTGGTAGGCGATGTTCCATTCGGGGTTGGCCAGCACCAGGTGCTTTCCGGGTCGCTTTCCCGTCAGAAGTGACGCGCGAGCAGGTGTGCAGATTGCAGTGGGAGTAAAGCAGTTGGTGAAGGCGAAACCGTTACGTCCCATCTCGTCAATGACGGGGGTTTGGGCGTGAGGGTTGCCTAGGCAGCCGATCGTATCCGTGCGATGCTGGTCCGTCATAATCACCAGGACATTGCGGACATTATCCGGGATGTCACTGGAGCGTTCGTATGTGTCAGACATGATGGTCCTTTCACTTCTCGGAAGCAGCGAGTTTGTCCATGTCTTCGAGTTCTGTACCAGTGGTTTCCTTCAGGTACTTTGCGGTGAAGATGACTGCCAGGACACCGAATGCGCAGTAGATCCAGTAGGTGCCTGCCGGCGACCACGAGATCAGGAATGGGAAGAGCAGAACGACAAGGAAGTTGACGAAGAAGTCTGCTCCCGAGGCCATGGACATTGCGCCACCGCGAATCGAGTTGGGGAACATTTCGCCCATGACGATCGAGAAGATCGGTCCCCACGAGGAAGTGAAGCCCAGAAGGAAGGTGCACAGCGCTGCGACGGCGAGGAACGCCAAGACCGGGTTGTCTGCAACGTCGGGCTTTCCGTCCACAACGGGGGCCAGGGTGAAGACGGTTGCGACGACGCCGAGGGAAACAAAGATCAGCGTGCCTCCGTAGATAAGCATCCGCTTACGTCCCACATGGTCGACAAGAAGAATGCCGGAGACAACGCCGACGATCTTGAAGCCTGTGATGAGCAGGGTCTGCTGCAGTGCCATTGATTCGTTGAATCCAACTGCTGCGAAGAGCGAGTTCGAGTAGAAGAAGACGCCGTTGATGCCGGTGAGCTGCTGGAATGCGGCAATCATCATGCCGACCAAGACCAGTCCGCGCCACTTCGAGGAGAAGATTTCTCCAATGCTGAGCTTGCGTCCGCCAGTTTCTTCCATCGATGCGGCGATTGCCTTGACGCGAGCTGCCGGATCGTCTTCACCGCTGACCTTTGCAAGGACAGCCTCAGCTTCTGCGGTCTTTCCGACCGAAACCAGGTAACGAGGCGACTCGGGGATTTGTGCCGTAAAGATGACGAAGAGGAGAGCGGGGATGATGAGGCATGCGAAAAGCACCTGCCAGGTCTGCAGTCCCCAGAAGGCGGGCTTCGCAGCGCCGCCGGTCAGGCGCACGACACCCATATTGATGAGGCCGGCGAAGAACAGGCCGAGGATGATGGCCAGCTGACGGAAACCAATCAAACGGCCTCGGATATCAGCCGGTGCAATTTCTGCAACGTATCCGGGGGCAACGGTGGTTGCTGCGCCAAAACCAATGCCGCCGACAATGCGGGTGAGGAGAAGGAAGGGGTATCCGAAGCTTCCCAGAAGCGGTGAGATCGGTCCAAGGAGTGCTTCGAAGAGAAGGAAGGGGCCAACCCACATCAGGGTTGTCTTACGGCCGATCTTGTCGGAAATACGTCCCGCTCCAAGTGCGCCGATGAGGCCGCCAATAACACCGGCCGCGCCGGCAACGCCCTGCAGGAATGGGCCGAGGTGGAAGGTGGTGCCGACCGCTTTAATTGCGGCGTTGAGGACCATTCCTTCGAATCCGTAGAAGAAGGGGCCCAAGGTTGCAATGAGTGCAAGGAAAGTGGCGTATTTCCGCGCCCGACGTTGGGCTTCGGTCAGCGGAACTGCCGTACGTGAGGTTGACATGAGGTCCGTCCTAAAAGGGGAGAGGAATGAACTCATCGGATTGATCCGTGATGCCTCATCTTTGAGGCACTTACACGCTATCCCTGAGTGAATTTTGGGCGTTGGCGTGGACAAAATTAATTTCTGTGAGCTGTGTCATAGAAAATGCATTTCTTCTCACAGGAAAACCTCAGGTGCGACATAAAACAGACATAGAGGTGGTCCATACCTTAAAGACCAAGACGACAGGGCAGATGCCCCAGAGGAAAGGAATGCACATGAGTGCAGAAGATATGAACAAGGACCACTTGGACGAGACTCGAGTCATCGATACACAGGCCCAGGATGCGCAGGCACCTGATGCGCATGCAGACAAGACGACCTATGTGAATGTCGCCTATCAGAAGGAAGATGGAACCTACGAAGGTGCTTGGCTTCCCGCTGATGAGGTTGTCTCTCACGAGGCCTCAGCAAAGTCCTCCTGGAAGAAGAAAGCAGTAGCCGCCGGTGCTGCAGCAGCTTTCTTGGTTGCAGGTTTTGGTGCTGGTTGGGCAACGAGTTCGGTTGCCTCTCCCGCTCCCGCGCAGCAATCGCAGGCGGCGCCCGGACAGCCGGGTCAGGGTGGTCCTGGTGGTCAGCAAGGCCAGGGTGGCCCCGGTGGACAGGGTATGCCCGGTGGTCAGAATGGTCAGCAGGGTATGCCTGGCGGTCAGGGTGGCCCCGGCGGTCAGCAAGGCCAGGGTGGTCCTGGTGGTCAGCAAGGCCAGGGCGGCCCCGGTGGACAAGGTATGCCTGGCGGTCAGAATGGTCAGCAGGGTATGCCCGGTGGTCAGGGTGGCCCCGGCGGTCAACAAGGCCAGGGTGGTCCGGGCTCTCAGAACGGATCCTCCAAGAAGGGGTCCGAGAATTCAACTGCAAAGAAGAAGGCGGCAGAGAACTCTTCTCAAAGCTCTGACTCCCAAAACTCTGATTCCTCGTCTAAGTAATGAGGGACTCCCGGTAGGGGTGCTCGACGCTACCATGGCGCCTGGGCGCCCCTACTTCTTTTCGTAGACGAAGGGGGTATCGGGCGGATTAACGGGAGTAATGTTCGTTGCCTTCAGATAGAGGGCTTTCGAATTGCGAACTTCCAAGGTCCCCTGGATGCGAACCCATTGATCTGCCTGCGGCACGAATGAGGTTGTGTTATTTACGGCAAAACCTAAGGCATAAGCATCAGCTGCACAGCACCACATGGTCATTCTGGATAAACCGAAGCTGTCATCCGGACCAAAAGGTGGCATCCCTGCCTCTGAAGAGGCTTTATCTTTTGGCAAGACGAAACCGCTAACCTCGATGGTTTTCCCATCCCATTGATCGGGGTGAGTCACCATATCGATGACGCTCTCGTAGTAATTATTTGTGTCGATCACGCGGTCGGCGTGGAACTGCGCTCCGGAAGAAGAATCTGAAGATGAAGGGACAGGCGCCTGTGAAACAGTGGTCGCTGAGTTCGTTGACCCAAGGAAGTTTGAAGGGGCCAGTGAGAAAGGTAGGGACCAGGCAATGACTGGAATGAGAAGATAAGCCGCATTCGCGCGTGTTCTGTGAGTGTGTTTTTCCTGCCTGCGTGCAAGAAGATCGACGATGGCCCACAAGGCGAAGACAACACACAAGAAAATGATGAGCGGAAGGAAACGAGGCGGGAAGAAGTAGACCCATCGCCTCGAAAGAAAGAGGAACCCTAAGCTCACTGCAGCAAGCACAAATACCAAAGCGCGGGTCCTCACAATGCACCTCCCAAACCCCACCAGGTCAAGATAAAACCTGCCAGTGCAACAACGGCGGTGATGGTTGTGCAGATGCGAAGAGTAAATCGCGTCGAGAACACCGCTGACAACATGAAGACGTTCTTCACATCAAGCATGGGGCCCATGAGCATGAAGGTCATGAGTGCTCCGGGGGGAAGCAAACTTGTCATGCTCCGCGCCACGATCGCATCGGATGATGAACACTGAGAGAGAACAAAAGCCATCAACATTGCGACGGCAATGGAGACATATGAGGAAGTATGTCCCGTGATAAACCCAGCAGGGAGAAGCCCTTGGATGAGGCTGGAGAGTGCTGCTCCGATCAACATATAGGGCACGACGCGCAGGAAGGCTGAGGCAGACGTGGAAGAAAATGAAGAAAAGCGCCCTCGCGTAGCGTGCGCCGCGTGGACTCCGCAACCATGTGAACACTCACAGGAGTCATCCGACTCGCTCTGGCGCAAAACGGTTTTTAGGGATGGCATGCGGATGCTGAGCAAAGTAGCAATTAATGCGGTGCAGATGATGGCTGCCGCCACGCGGAGCGATACCGCTTTCAGTGAAGGGCCAAAGGCATACCACGTTGAAAACAGGACAAGCGGGTTGATGGACGGCGCCGCAAAAAGAATGATGAAAACAGTGCGCGGAGGAACGCCTCGACGGAGCAGCGTGCGTACAAGAGGAACGGTTGAACAATCGCAGACGGGAAGAAGCGCGGAGTAGACGAAAGCAACGAGGCAACCCGCAACGCGGCCTCGTGGGAAGATGCGCGCAAGCTGATGAGGGGAAAGGAAAACCTCGATCGCTGCAGCGATCAGAGAACTGATCGCCAAGAAAGGTAAAGACTGGAGTGTGATCCCCGAAAAGATCGCGATCATGCGGGAAATTGGGATCCCCGCTGCGGTCAATGCCTCTTGAAAGCGGTAGGCGCACACCAAAGCAAGGCACACAAGTGCTGTGACGGCCGTCGAAGGTCGGGAAATGTCCATCTGCCTTCTTCCTTGTTGGGTGGCAGGCTGCGTGCCATTAACTCTATTTACTCTATCGCGATGCTGATCTCATTTTTGTGCTGACAGTGAGATGAACATGCCATGTGTGCATGACTTGCGTAGACTGGAACAGGCGTTGATCCGGCTACATTTGTAGGAATCACCGGGGAGCATTCGGAAGAACGGGCGCGGTGTTGCACAGCGTCCCAGTAGAACCGAACGGGTAAGCCCGTCACAGCTGTTAATGAGCGGCTACGCAGCGCGTAGCAAGCGGGGTGGTACCGCGGGAATCGGCAACGCTGATCCTCGTCCCTGTGGACCTGCGACACAAGGACGAAACATGACGAAGCACGGCTTCTACCCGCGCCATCGCGATGAGCAAGTGGATCCAAGCCCGTCCTTCCCTCAGATGGAAGGACAGACCCTGGCTTTCTGGGCCGCTGATGACACCTTCCGTAAATCCATTACTCGCCGTCCCGCCGGCAAGGGCGGTCAGAACGAATTCGTGTTCTACGACGGCCCGCCTTTTGCAAACGGCCTCCCGCACTACGGTCACCTGCTGACCGGCTACATCAAGGACGTTGTCGGTCGTTACCAGACCATGCTCGGACACCACGTTGAGCGCCGTTTCGGCTGGGATACCCACGGTCTTCCCGCAGAACTTGAAGCACAACGTCAGCTGGGAATCGAAGACGTCACCGAGATCACGCGTCCCGGCGGAATCGGTATCGAGGCCTTCAATGCGGCCTGCCGGTCCTCTGTGCTTCGCTACACCAAGGAATGGGAAGAGTACGTTACTCGTCAGGCCCGTTGGGTGGACTTCGATAACGACTACAAGACCTTGGATATGTCCTACACGGAATCGGTCTTGTGGGCATTCAAGCAGCTCTACGACAAGGGCCTTGCCTACCAGGGTTACCGCGTTCTTCCTTACTGCTGGCATGACCGCACTCCCTTGAGCAACCACGAGCTCAAGATGGACGATGATGTTTATCAGGATCGTACTGATAACACCGTTACCGTCGGTCTGCGCTTGGAAAAGAAACTGCGCGAAGACTCTGAGCGTCCCGAATTGGCACTGATCTGGACGACTACGCCGTGGACCCTTCCCTCGAACGAGGCCATCGCTGTTGGTCCGCAGATCGACTACGTCCTGGTTCAGGTTGCTGCTGATCATGCGGGCAACTTGGCAGGGGAGCGAGTGCTGATTGCGGCAGACCTGGTTTCCGCTTACGCCAAGGAACTGGGTGAGGACCCGCAGGTTGTCGCCACCTACAAGGGACATGAGCTGGTGGGGCTTCACTACCACCCGATCTACGATTTCTTTGATACTCCGGAAAATCGTGCCGAAGGCGCAGCGCCCGGCCCCAACGGTTGGTCGATCATCGCTGCCGACTACGTGACGACCACGGATGGTACCGGTCTGGTCCACCAGGCTCCCGCATTCGGTGAAGACGATATGTGGACCTGCATGGAATACGGAATCGGTGTGGTTCTGCCCATCGACGAGGGCGGTGTTTTCACCTCCGAGGTCCCTGACTACAAGGGCATGCAGATTTTTGATGCGAACCGCTACGTCGTGGCAGACCTGCGCGAGCAGGGCGGACCGATCGCGCGTCGCGCGCCTGAAATTCGCGCCGTGCTGGTTCGCGAAAAGTCCTACGTGCACTCTTACCCGCACTGCTGGCGCTGCCGCAAGCCGCTTATGTACAAGGCTGTGTCTTCCTGGTTCGTTCGCGTGACCGAGATCCGTGATCGCATGGTCGAGCTCAACCAAGAGATCACCTGGACTCCCGCGCACATCAAGGATGGCATCTTCGGCAAGTGGCTGGAGGGCGCTCGCGACTGGTCGATTTCGCGTAACCGCTTCTGGGGTGCGCCGATCCCCGTGTGGGTATCGGACGATCCGCAGTACCCGCGTACCGACGTCTACGGCTCGGTTGCAGAGCTGGAAGCCGACTTCGGCGTGAAGGTCACGGACTTCCACCGTCCCTTCATTGATTCGCTCACCCGCCCGAACCCGGATGATCCGACGGGCAAATCGACCATGCGTCGTATCTCCGATGTGTTCGACTGCTGGTTTGAGTCGGGATCCATGCCCTTCGCGCAGGTTCACTACCCGTTTGAGAACCAGGAGTGGTTCGAAAACCACTACCCGGGCGACTTCATCGTCGAGTACATCGGTCAGACGCGCGGCTGGTTCTACACCCTGCACGTCCTTGCGACCGCGCTCTTCGATCGCCCCGCGTTCCGCTCTTGTGTCTCCCACGGCATCGTCCTTGGCGACGACGGCCTGAAGATGAGCAAGTCCTTGCGTAACTACCCGGACGTGGCCGAGGTCTTCAACAAGTATGGTTCCGATGCCATGCGTTGGTTCCTCATGTCCAGCCCGGTCGTGCGCGGCGGAAACCTCATGGTCAAGGAAGAGTCGATCCGCGATACAGTTCGCCAGGTACTCCTGCCCATTTGGAATACCTACTACTTCTTTACCCTGTACGCCGGTGCGTGCAACGGGGGAGAGGGCTACGAGGCCAAGCGTCTTGATCTGTCGGATCAGGCAGTTGTTGATGGCTTGCCTCAGATGGATCGCTACCTGCTCGCTCACACGCGCTCCTTGGCTGAGGACGTTCGAGGCGCATTGGACGCCTATGACGTTGCTGGTGCTTGCGACGCGATTCGCGACTACCTGGATGTTCTGACGAACTGGTACGTGCGTACTCAGCGTCAGCGTTTCTGGGACGAGGACAGCGCTGCATTCGACGCCCTCTACACCGCTTTGGTGACCCTCATGGAGTTGGCAGCTCCCTTGCTGCCGCTGCTTTCCGAGGAGATCTGGCGCGGCCTGACGGGCGGGGAATCCGTGCACTTGGTGGACTTCCCCGTGATTTCCGAGGCCGTGGCTGACTCTGCGCTTGTCGAGGCCATGGACGAGGTTCGTTCCGTCGTCTCTGCTGCTCACGCACTGCGTAAGACTCACCAGCTGCGCGTGCGTCAGCCCTTGGCGTCCCTGCAGGTTGTCTCAGAGCACCACAAGGAACTGGAGCCCTTCGCGGATCTGATTGCTTCTGAGGTCAATGTCAAGTCTGTGGTGTTTGCTTCTCCGGAGACGTCGGGCCTGCGCGTGCGCACCGAGCTTTCGCTCAACCCGCGTGCCTTCGATCCGGCTTTCCGTAAGCTCACCAGCCAGCTGTTCAAGGCTCAGAAGTCCGGTGAGTGGGAGGTCTTGGGTGATGGGTCATGCCGTTTCGCTTCGGTGGACGTTGATGGCGCTCCCGTGCTGCTGACCGGTGACATGTTCTCGGTGTCTACCTCCGTGGACGCGGCCGAGGGTCAGGTCGCAGATGTTCTGCCGTCGGGTACCTTCGTGGTTCTCGATACTGAGCTGACCCCTGAGCTCGAGGCTGAGGGCTATGCCCGTGACGTCGTGCGCGCGGTTCAGGATGAGCGTAAGAATGCCGGCCTGCACATTGCGGACCGCATCGACCTGACGCTGACGGTTCCCGCCGATCACGTGAGCGATGTCGAGACCTGGAAGGACATGATTGCTTCCGAGACTCTGGCATTGTCCGTGTCGGTTGAGGCCGGCGACAAGCTGGTTGTGAGCGTCGCCAAGCACTGAGTGCTGTCGCTTAAGCGGGCGGGCGGGTCGGGCGAAAGCCCGGCCCGCCCGTTTGTTTGTCCGTGGCTACCTCGATCACATGATGTGCGATCAGCTGTCTGTCGCGGTCATCTCCTGGTAGCGTTTGAAGAGAATCGCGAGGCGCTGTTCGTTCGTTTCCAGGGCCTTGCGCGCCCCGAAAGCTCGGTCAACCACACTATCGAGGACACGGTGGGCCTTGAGCAGGCTGGGGGGCATCGCCATCGGGTTGTACATGTCAACCAGGCTCGCCCCTGGCTGCTCGGCGCGAGCGTCCAAGACACCCTGCCCGGCCGCGATGATCGTGGCGCGCTGCTTGTCGGAGAGCTCGGGTAATGGGAGAGTGTTCCAGACGACCTTATTCGAGAAGCGCAGTCGCGACTCTAGCCTTCCGCCGATTGCCTTTTGCCAAGTAATGAACATTGAAGAACTGATGATAGCGAAAAGGAATCTATCGGGGTCGACTGCGGTAAAGAGCGCGTCGCTCGCAATTGTCTCTTCGTCAAGGTGTGCAACGGTGTAGAAATGTCGTGATTCTGATATGACGCGTGGGATAGCAACAAAAGGAACGGTTGGCTGGTGGTTTTCTTGGAAGAGGTGAGCAGTCTTTGCGCTCTCGTTGGTTGCCTTCTTCCTCGAATTTAGTCTGAACTCTTTGCAAGCGCTAACACGTTCCTTTAGCAGAAGGCTTCGTTGGATATCTCTCGAATCAAAATTGGATCCTGCCATCCACAAACACCAGCGATTTAAGCCATGGAGTAGCTCGCGAGCATTGCTAAAAGGTCGTAAGTACTTGGACGCGATTGGATCTTCAAGGAATTCTCGATAATCCTCCATTTCAACGATGAGATTGCCTCCGTCCGCCGGTTTTGATCCGAAACGTACCTCGGGAAGAATAGGGGAAAGAGGTCTTGTCCGCGCCTCGATAAAAATGTTCGCTCCTTCGATCAAATATGGGCTGATATGTTCGACAGGAGCGACCGCAGGCTGCGACTTGGGAGAAGAATAGGTAAAGAGCAGTGCGGGAGCTTTCTCATGAGGGGCACCCCGGTCGAAGCCTATGATGACGCAGTGGACGGCGGCGGCCCCCGGCGCCTCGGACGTCCATGCGAAAGTCTGGTGCGCGAAACGGATCCTCCAGCTGCCTTCGAGGAGAGGACGGAAGAGAGCAACGACAGGCACTCCTTGTGCGATCGAGTTCGTCGAGACGAAAGCGAAGCGGCCGCCGTTCGGGACGGATTGGAAGTAGTGGGATGCCTTGATGAACCATCCGGTCACGTAGTCGAGGTAGCCGTCGTAGCCATCGCCCCACACGAAGCGCAGGTCATCGGTCTGCTCCTCGGAACGCATGTACTGGCCGATGAAGGGTGGATTGCCGACG
This sequence comes from Actinomyces sp. oral taxon 181, assembly GCF_018370895.1. Taxonomy (NCBI): domain Bacteria; kingdom Bacillati; phylum Actinomycetota; class Actinomycetes; order Actinomycetales; family Actinomycetaceae; genus Actinomyces; species Actinomyces sp. oral taxon 181. The sequence goes on along the minus strand of NZ_JAGYZL010000003.1, from coordinate 66,090 downwards.
ATCCTGACGTACGGGGAGGGCGGACACACCTGCGTCCACTCCGTGCGCAGCGCGTTGCCGATCGTGATGTGGGCGGACGCCTTGAGAGGAAGGATCGAGGGAGCCTGGCCGAGAAGCCGCTCCATCTCGCGGTTCGCCTGATGATGGGCCAGGTGCAGGGCCGTCTGGGCGATGCGGGCCGGCCATTCCTCGATCTCGATGCCGAAGAAGTGGTCTAGCTGGACAGTGATGTCGGCGCTTTCTCCCTGGTCATCGAAGAAGATCGTGGCCTGGAACTCGTCGTTATCCTTGCGGGCGAGCTCCAGTTCGCGGATGCGTTTGAGGATCTCCGTGTCTAGGTGGCGCAACTCTCGATAGGCAACGACCAAGAAATTGCCGCAGCCGCATGCCGGATCCATGACTCGTAGCTCGCCGAGCTCTTTGCGCAGGCTCTTGAGCTTGGTCAGATCGTGTGTGTGTTCTGCGAAGCGCTCACGCAGGTCGTCGAGGAAGAGGGGACCCAGCGTCTTGAGAATGTTCGTCTCGCTCGTGTAGTGCTCGCCAAGCTCGCGGCGAGCCTGAGGGGATTTGACCGCTTGGAAGAGGGAACCGAAGACGGCGGGGCTGATGCCGGACCAGTCGAAGGCGCACGCACGCATGAGTTCCTCTCTCATTTCGAGAGAGAAGCTTGGGATGCTGAGGGGCTCCGCGAAGATTCCGCCGTTGACGTAGGGGAATCGGGCTATCAGCTCGTCGAGGGTCGACTGACGCCGCTCGGCGGGTGTGTTCAGCGTCTGATAGAGGAGTGCGAGCTGTGCGCCGAGGTCGCTGCCGTCCTCGCGGGTCCGGGTCTCCAGGAACTCCGCGAACAGGTCGCGTTCCCACAGGCCGGCGTCGTCCCCGTAGAGGCAAAAGAGCGTGCGAATGAGGAAGATGGAGGCCTCGTGATCGCTGTAGCCCGACCCGTCCAGGGCCTCGTAGAGTCCGGCCATGACGCGGGCGGCCCGAATCGACGCCTCCTCCTGCTCGCGCGAACCGACCTGAACCATTCCGTATCCGGCGAGGAACTTCAGGTCGTCGACGTGATCGGGAAGTTGGGCGAGTTCGAACTCCGTGCGCCCTGATTCAATGTCCTCAGCGGTCATCATGTCTTGGTCGAGATCGACGATCCGAATGCGGCGGAAGTCGCTGATGATGAGGAGACGCGGAGTCTCAACGTCAGTGAGGTCGTGGATGTAATCGAGGGCTTGTTCTTCAGCCTTGTCGAGATCTTTCCCTGCAGACTTCATCTCAATTAGGGCTTCTCCGGGAATGAGCGCATCAATATAACCCTGGTGTCCTGTCGAGGAACGTACCGAACGTTTTTCGTACGAAATTGCTTTGCGCTTCGTGATACCGAAACAGGTCATGAGCTCACGCATGAACTCATGCCCCTCCTGTTTTTCGTCGCCAATGCAGTCCCTCCAGTCGTCGGCGAATTTGGCGCAACGCTGTCGGATCTCGTTCAAGGAGAGAGTTGCTGGCATAGCTTTTCCTTAAGATTGTGCAGTCTGAAGTGGGCAGATTACCTAGCTCGGGCATCACTGTCAGAGCAGTCTTGCAAATACACTTATTCTAGCGTTTTGGCAGATGAATCCCAGTACTTTCACTGTTACATGTCTTGTGTAGTGGAGAAAGGTTGGTCGGTCGTCACAACCTGTTATTTAACCGCATCGATAGCTTGTTTTGCGGTCTTCAGGCCAACGCCGGTGCGGTCTCGGTAGGCCTTGACGGCTTCGAGCTTGCGTCCATTGAGCACCAGTGCGCGTTCAGATGGGCTCAGTGCTAGGTCGATGGCTTCTCCGGAGGCTTTTAAGAGCCGTTCGAGATGTGCAACTCGCTCCTTCAAGCGCTCATTTTCTTCGCGCAGCTCGTCGAACTTGCGTGCATCCCCAATCCAGATACCCATGTGTGCCCTCCTTTGGGCTGTGTCTTTGTAATAGGGGCGATTCTATCAATGAGCTTATCCGCAAGAAAGGCGTCATTGTGTGCCAGATAACAGAGTTATAACGTTTTATGAAAACGTTTTAACTCGCCTCAGTTCACGCGCTACAGTATCGACATGGCCTCACGGGTCCGACTTGTTGACGTTGCACGAAACGCTGGAGTTTCACCGACTACCGCTTCACTCATCCTCAGCGGTAGTCGAGCAGACGCGTTCACTTCTGCGACCCAAAAGAAGGTTCACGAGGCCGCTCGAAGCCTCGGTTACACTCGTTCAATCCTTGGCTCCTCCTTGAAGTCCGGCGCCACGCGCACCATCTGCTTCTTCTACACCCCTCCCATGGACCGCTTCGTCGAGCGATTCCAACTACATGCGAGTGCACGCCTCGAAGAAGAAAACCTCCATCTGGTATCGATCCCGGTGCGTGTCGGTGATGAGCAACAGATCGTCAACGCATTGTCGTGCGGCCTCTACGACAGCGCCTGCCTCGCCTGCAATCCAACTAGCGCCGAGGCCTTAATGGATTTGCTCCCCACACCGCCTATTCCCATCATGATCTTTGGCACCCTTCCTCCAACGCCCTCCTATATCGGGGTAACCATTGACGAAACCGCGGGGATCACGCAGGCTCTCAGTGGCCTCGTCAATGGGGGAGCAAAGAAGATCGCCTACCTCACGCAGCGCCGAAGCGCCGAAGAACTCGAAAACGAACCGCGCTGGCACGCCTACACGAAATTCCTCAGCGATTCACACCTGGGTACTCCTCAAGTTTTGGCGTACACGGAGGGGAGCATTCCCTCTGCTTTCCAGTGCGCCACCACGATTTTCACCGGTCGGGACGACCTTCCCGATGCGGTGTATTGCGATTCCGACCGAGTTGCCATTGGCGCAGTCCTTGCAGCGACTCAATGCGGAATCGCAATTCCCGATGACCTCCAAATCATCGGCACAGGCGCCTCCGTCGATGGCGGCGACCTTCACCCCGCACTGTCCACAATTGGCCTCGACAACCAAGACCTGGATAGCGCGGTCACCTTACTGTCCACACTCAGCGGTGAAGAACCGGAGTCGACAACGCTGACCCTTCGGTGGCACTACATGCCCCGAGGGACGACGCACTAAACGAGAAAGAACATAAGGAGCGCAACGATGCGACACAGCTCTTCTAAGCGGCTCAGCCGCACTCTGTCGGTATGCGCGGCTTTTGCCATGGCCGCTTCTCTTGCCGCGTGTTCAACTCCCGGCGGAGTTGGACAACAGTCCTCTGGTTCCTCGAGTGATTCCTCGCAGTCGCTGGGAATTCAGGGCGATCGCACCGGTAAAGAAATCCTGATCTATATGTCGGCAGGCCGCGATTACAAGGCCTACACCGACACCTTCGCAGCTTTTGAGAAGGAACACAACGTCAAGATCAACGTCCAGTACTACCAGTGGGGCGACCTACAGCAAAAGCTCACCGCCGACTTCCTCTCCGGCCAGACTCCTGACCTCGTCGAAGAAAACGGCGGCTGGTGGTCCACTCGCTGGGGCGCAGACGGCAACATCATGTCCCTTGATCCCTTCCTTCAGAAGGAATCCGGATTCCTCGATGACTTCGTCGAATCAGGCCTTGCAAACCGTCAGGCCGATGGCAAGACCTACGGCATTCCTCTCCACGTGACCATGGGTGGCCTCGTCTTCGGAAACAAGGAAATGATGGATAAGGCCGGCGTGACCATGCCCAAGACCTGGGATGAACTGCGCGAAGCCTCCAAGAAGATCCAGGAATCCGGCGTTGAGTACGGTCTGGCACTCAACAACGACGCCTCCTACACCGTCCCCTTCCTCATGCAGGCCGGAGTCACCTTCACCAAGGATGGCAACGAGCCCATGACTCCCGCAGCCAAGGCAACCGAAGCCATGCAGTTCCAGCACGACCTGATCTACAAGGACAAGCTGGCCCCGGTCCCCGTCGCCTCGAATGACTACGCCGCACCGCGTAAGGTCTTCACCTCCAAGCGAGCAGGCTTCATTCTCACCGGCCCCTGGGATATCGCAGCAGTGCGCAAGGAAGATCCGAACTTCCCGCTGACCGTTGGTGAACCCCTCAAGGGCGATGTCCAGAAGACCTACCTGGCTGGCTCGGGCATGATGATCCCCTCGAAGTCGCAGAACGCAGAGCTCGCATGGCAGCTCATCAAGGACATGACCAGCCTCAAGGTCCAAGAAGCCGTCACCGCTGAGACCGGAATGGCAATGTCGCGTAAGTCGTGGGCGAACTCTGACGTTGTGAAGAACGACCCGATTCTCTCCGTCGTCGCTAAGTCGCGTGAATTTGCCGCGACCCCCGACAAGGCATTCTGGGGTAACGAAAACGCCGCGAAGATCGCCGATGCACGCAAGGTCATGTACGAGGAGATCATCCTCAACGGAAAGGACCCGGCTGCTCAGGTCCAGACCTACGAGACCACGGTTGCTGGACTTCTGAAGCAGTAACTCATGTCCGTCTCGACTCGGAACCGGGGGCGTCGGGGAGGGATGCGCGCACGCCAAGCACGTACCGCGTATCTCTTCCTGACCCCCGCGGTCATCTACTTCATTCTCTTCATGTTCTGGCCGCTGATCCAGGAATTTCAGCTGTCCTTCACGCGCGGCTTTACAACGCTGCGCCCCGTGGGATGGAAGAACTATTCCTCGATCATTCGTGACCCCGAAGTCCAACACGCCTTTGGAATCACCCTGATCTATGCGGCCTCGGCACTGATTTTGGGTGCGTGCGTTGGCTTGCTCCTTGCTCTCATCCTCAACCAGAAATTCCGTGGGCGCACCCTTGCGCGCACGATGATCCTGACCCCATATATGACCTCGGTGGCCATCGTTGGCTTGATGTGGCGCAATATCTTGGACCCGACGACGGGTATCTTGAACTCGGTGCTCTCCAGCCTGCACCTTCCCACCCAGCAGTGGCTCACCACCGCACCGCTGGCAACCCTTGTCGGGATTACCGTGTGGCAAGAAGCCGGCTACTTCATGCTTCTTTTCCTGGCTGGCTTGCAGGGCATCGATCCTCAGATTTACGAGGCCGCGCGCCTCGATGGTGCATCCCCTTGGAAGCGTTTCTGGTCCTTGACCCTTCCACTCCTTGCCCCGACAACACTCTTTGTCGGTCTGGTCGGAATGATTTCAACCCTCCAGCAATTCGGCCTACCGTACTTGGTGACCAATGGCGGGCCCGGAAACGCCACGAGCTTGTACGTCTACCAGGTCTACCGTGAGACCTTCCAGAGTGGAAACTTGGGCTACGCATCTGCCATGAGCTTCGCCTTCTTGGCAGTCATTATGGTTTTGTCCCTGATCCAGATTCGGACGGGACGAAGGAAAGAGGCACTATGATGTGCGTACCAACCCCGCCCCCGGCCTCGGCAGTCATCAAAAAGAAGAAGAGCATCGCTGACGAAGAGCTCTTCCCGGGTGCGCGCCTACTTTCGCTGATTTTCATTTGGATTGCCGCCGCGATCGCTGTTGCCCCGCTGCTGTACATGATCTCTTTGGCTTTCCAATCCGATGCGGAAGTTTCCGGTGGATCAGCGGTCTTGATCCCCGCGAAGTGGCAATGGGAGAACATCGGAAGGCTCTTTGCAGCCGCCCCCTTTGGTCGTTTCCTCTTCAACTCGATCCTGGTCGCCGGGCTGATCACCTGCTCGCACATCGTTTTCGCTCCGCTGGTCGGATACGTTTTTGCGAAGTTTGATTTCCCGGGCAAACAGGTCTTCTTCATTGCGATCTTGTCGACCATGATGATCCCGCTCTTCGTGCGTATGATCCCGCTCTACGTGTGGTTCTCGCAGATCGGATGGCTTGATACCTATCAGGGTCTGGTCATGCCATTCCTCATGAGCGCTTTCTCGATCTTCCTCATGCGCCAGTTCATTGCGGGCGTGCCCGACTCTTTGATCGAGGCGGCCCGCGTGGACGGGGCAAATGAGCTACGGATCTACCGTTCGATTGTCCTCCCGCAGTGCAAACCCGCACTGACGGTCCTGGGGTTGTTCACCTTCGTTTTCCAGATGAATGAATTCTTGTGGCCCTTGATTGCGACCAGCTCGCTGGAGATGCGAACAATTACCATTGGACTATCAATCTTTAAGAGTGAATCTTTCACCGCTTGGAACCTGACGGCAATGGGATCTCTCATGCTGTTTATCCCCGTGTGCTTGCTCTTCGTCCTCACGCAGAAGCACATCGTTCAGGGCATCGCGATGACGGGTATCAAGTAGGAGTTACCGTGAGTGAGAACCATCCGAATATCGTCCTCATTGCCGTTGATCAATGGAGGGGGGATTGCCTGTCGATTCTGGGACACCCCGACGTGCGTACCCCCTATCTTGATCAGCTAGCTGGGGGAGGAGCTCAGATGACGCAGGCCTATGCGGCTTGCCCCACCTGTGTTCCTTCTCGGATGGGACTCATGACCGGGACCGCACCAACGACGCACCGCCGGATCGGCTATCAGGATGGAATTACTTTCGATATGCCGGTTACGCTCCCCGGGGCACTTCGCGATGCAGGGTACCAAACCCAAGCAATTGGTAAGATGCACTATTGGCCCGAGCGCGGTCGCATTGGTTTTGATGATGTCATTTTGCACGATGGCTATCTTCACTACTCGCGTCACCGCGAGCGCGATTCGCGGATGTACGACGACTACCTGACGTGGTTGCGTGAGCAAGAGGGCGCGGGTGCCGCGGAGGACTACATCGATAATGGCCTCGAATGTAATTCGATGGTTGCGCGTCCCTGGGATAAGGCGGAAAAACTGCACCCCACGAATTGGGTCGTCACCGAGGCAACGCAGTGGCTCTACCGGCGCGACCCCACCTGTCCATTCTTCCTCTACCTGTCCTTCCACCGTCCGCACGCTCCACTCGACCCGCCCAAGTGGGCTTTCGATAGCTACGACCAGGACGAACTCACTCTTCCGGGCGAGGACAATTGGTCGGATGAATTGATGAGCGAAGAGAGACGGGATTGGGATCCGACCGCCCTCGCTGCTCACTATCGTGAGCGGGACGTGAGGCTTGCGCGCGCCGGCTACTACGGGCACATGACCCACATTGATTCCCAGATTTCCAGGTTTATTCAGACGCTAGGGGAGTTTGGACTGGCTGAAAATACGGTGATCGCTTTCGTCTCCGATCACGGGGATATGATGGGCGATCACGGACTGTGGCGAAAAGGTTACCCTTACGAGGCTTCCTCACACGTTCCCTTCATCTTGTATGGTGCTGGGATCGCTCCCGGAGCGCGCGTGGATAGCGTGGTTGAGATCCGCGACGTAATGCCAACCCTGCTGGACGTTGCGGGAGTTGAGATCCCCGAGGAAGTTGAGGGGCGCTCAGTCCTCCCCTTGATTGCCGAGGCCGATGGTGAGGTTCCGTGGAGAGAGTACCTTCACGGGGAGCATTACTTATTCGATCAATCGATTCAGTGGATTCGTTTCGGAGCCTACAAGTACGTGTGGTTCTCCGGTTGGGGAGTCGAACAGCTCTTCAACATCGATGAAGACCCCGAGGAATTGGTCGATCTGTGCAAACTTTCCGCTGATGCGCGAAGCAGCGAAGTCAGCGATGCGCTTCTTCGTGGAAGAAACTATCTGATCGCGGAACTTGAAGGACGCGAAGAAGGATATGTGTCTGAGGGAGGTTTAGTTCCCGGACGTGAGGCCGTGAAGGTCCTGACGCATTCCTATCCGCTTCGCGAAGAGGCACGTTAGGTCTGGAGCAAGGTTCGTCTCGATCATGAACCTTCTCGTGAAGGGTCAGTGGGATGAAGCCGGGTCGGGAGTGATGCTTGGATCTCCGTCGACAAAATATTTGTTCGTGTCGTGGGGATTAACGACGGAACAGGTGACCTCATAGGTGCTCTCAGTCGTTGCGCCCTTAGGGGTAGCGGTGAGGGAAGCGGTATAGGTATATTTCGAGTCCCCGCTCTCGGTTTTGCCCTGGTTCCTCACGGAGCGCGTCTTGATGATGCTGATAGCATCCATCTTTCCGGACTCGTCTACCGCTTTATAACAAGCCTTTCGGCTTTCTGTAGTGATCTCAATAGTGATCCCCTCGTCGAGGTAAGACGAAGTAGCAGTCGGTGAACTTGATGCGGATGACGATGGATCAGACGTGGTGCTCGATGAACCACTGCGGATGAGCGCTCGCATCAAGAAGAAACCGCAGATGATGGCTAAGACGATAGCAACAGCAATCCATACTCCAGCACTGCCTCTTTTCTTAGGCGTCTGTGGAGCCTGGGGTGCTTGGTACTGTCCTGCGGGGACAGGAAAGCCTTGAGGAGCGGGAGAAGCGGAGTTTGGAGTGAATTGAGACATGGTGTCCTTATCGATCTGCTCTGTTAATTGCCAACCTTGTCGAAGTTTATGTTTTAAATCATCGTCTGTAAAAAGTTCCTCTTTCGAATGTGTCCGGAAGCGCCTTAGTTAGCGCGGCGAATTCTTGCGTGTGGGAGGGACGAATGAAATGTGAACGCCAGTAGCGAACCGCGGTCTGAGCGCGCAGCGCCTGTGCGGCCTCGTCGATAGAATGGGCGCAGCTCACTAGGCGGCAAACGAAGCCCAGCGCGACCACTCACCGACCACGCGCGAGGGCTAAGCAAGGAGGACTCATGGCTGGCGAATCATTCTTCACGCACGATCCAAACGAGGAAACACGCGCAGCGCGTGCGGAAGATGACACCCAGCTTCACGGCACGATTCCCGCAGATCTTATTCCCTACCTTGAAGAAGCTGATCGCGTTGATGATGAAGAATCAGTCAGCGACGATCAGCAAGAAGAAGTGAGCGAACGTGATCTTGCCCTGGAGGCTTTGGCTCTGAACTCCATGCTCTTGGGTCCGGATCCTTCTATTGTTGCTGAGCTCGAAGGCGACTACTCGCAGTGGGGTGAGGACTGGGAGGAAGAGCTTGCTGAACGCCGCGCAGAAGATGCGCATCGCGAGGCCCTTGATGATGCCGCACACACAGCAGCAGTCCTCGAGCGAGTTGAAGAAATCTACCAGCAGATCATCGCTCGCGTTCCTGAGCACCAGGTTCAGCCGACCCTTGATCGCGTGACCGAAACCCTGGACATCTTGGGTGACCCTCAAAATAGCTACCCCAGCGTCCACATCACCGGAACGAATGGGAAGACCTCCACGACCCGCATGATCGATGCGCTCCTGGGTGCTTTTGGCGTGCGTACCGGTCGCTTTACCTCGCCGCATCTGGTTGATGTTCGTGAGCGCATCACGATCGAAGGTGAGTCAATTTCTCCCGATGAATTCGTTCGCACGTGGGAGGATATTGCACCCTACATCGAGATGGTTGACCGTGCCCACGCCGAAACTGACGGCACGAAACTGTCTTTCTTCGAAGTCTTTACTGTCATGGCCTTCGCGGCATTCGCTGATCACCCCGTCGATGCTGCCGTCGTCGAAGTTGGTATGGGTGGTCGCTGGGACGCAACGAATGTGATCGATGCCGGTGTTGGCGTCATCATGCCCATCGCGATCGATCACGAAAAATGGTTGGGCTCGACAATTCGTGAAATTGCGGAAGAAAAAGCAGGCATTATCAAGCCTGGACAGATCGTGATTGTTGCTAAGCAACAAGAAGAAGCTCTCCGCGTCATTGAAGAGCGCGCCGCCCAGGTCGATGCGATTGTTCGCCTTGAAGGCAGGGACTATGAAGTCCTGGATCGTCAGCTGGGAGTCGGTGGGCAGATGATCACCGTACGTACGCCCGCCGCGGTCTACGAGGATGTTTTTGTCCCTCTCTTCGGTGATTACCAGGCAAGCAATGCGGCAGCTGCCATCGCAGCGGTTGAGGCCTTCATGGGAGGTCGTGCGCTAGACGCCAAGGTTGTCGAGGCCGGAATGCTGAGCGCCACATCGCCGGGGCGCCTTCAGGTCGTGCGTCACTCGCCGACGATTATCGTTGACGCCGCGCACAACCCCGCGGGCGCGCACACTCTGGGTGAGTCGATTTCCGAGGCCTTTGACTTCGAGCGAGTGGTCGGCGTGTACTCGGCAATGGGGGATAAGGATATCGAGGGAGTTCTCGGTGAGGTCGAACCCTATCTGGATTCCATCGTTATCACGCAGATGCCGGGGACTCGCGCCAAGCCTGCAGAAGAAATTGCACAGATCGCACGCGAAGTTTTTGGCTCCGACCGCGTGGATGTTCAAGAAGACATCCTCGAAGCAATTGCGACCGCAGTGAACCTTGGTGAATCTGGAGATGAAAGTGCACCTGTGACGGGTGTTGTCGTCTTCGGTTCGGTTTTATTGGCCGGCGAGGTTTTGCGATTAATGGATATTCGCCCCTGAACACCCGAGTTCTCTACTCGAATGCCCTAGTATTTTCAGGATGTACGCGGGTATTATGAAGCGAAGGTCCTGATCAAAGGGGTGGATACGGTTGACTGAATCGCAAGTTGTCATCACCGTCCGCTCAGATTCGCACCCTGCCCTCGCGTTCATTTCCGGTGGCGGTGGCGGACATGAGCCCCTTGACTCCGGATTTGTTGCTCCTGGGATGCTTCATGCCTGCGTGACGGGGCCTCGTTTTACATCACCCTCAGCACCTGACATTGCCCAGTTGATGGAAGAAGTTACCGCCGAACTGGGCGTGAACACGATTGTCGCATTGGTGAAGAACTACACCGGCGATGTAATGAATTTTGAGTTGGCCGCAGAGCTGGCGGCAGCTTCCGGGCTTGAATGCATAATGATTCGCGTCTGTGACGATTGCGCGACTCAAGAGGTGTCTCAAGGCGCTCGCGGAATTGCGGGGACCGTGCTCTATGAGAAGATTCTGGGCGCTGCAGCATGGCTGGGACAGACCAGCGAAGAACTCGCCTCGCTTGCCAAGCAAATCAGCGAATCCATTGTCAGTTACGGCGTCGCCTTCCGTGCTCCCTCATATGAGCAGGGTATTCCCGTTTACGATATCCCCGCAGGACAGGCCGAGCTGGGAGTGGGGATCCACGGCGAGAGGGGAGTAGATCGTCGTACCTTCTCGCAGCGCCGCGAAGTGATTGAGCACTGCGTCGATGAAGTCTTTTCCAAACTTTCCCCCGGAGATGATCCTTTGATCGTTTTGGTCAACGATCTTGGACAGGCAGACCCCAATGACATTGAAAGCGCGCTTCTGAGCGTCAATGAACGCGCAGAAGGCCTAGGTATGAGTATTGCGCGCACCAAAGTTGGACGATTCGTCACCAGTGCGGACATGGACGGGCTGTCAATCACACTTATGCGCGCAAATCCCGATATCCTTAGCCTTTACGATGCTCCGACACTTGCCCCCTCATGGAGTGAATAATGACCACCATCAACACACAATGGCTCGAGCAATGGATGGACCTTTGTGCCACCGCTTTGCTTCGAGATGAAGAACGACTGACCGAACTTGACCGACAGATCGGTGACGGTGACCACGGCATCAATATCACGCGTGGCTTCTCTGAGGTTCGTCAACTCCTTGGACAGCAGGCTCCTGCCTCCCTCTGCGAAGGGCTCACCCTGGTCGCAAAGACCTTGCTTGCTCACGTTGGCGGGGCCTCGGGTCCACTGTATGGAACCGGCTTCCTTCGCGGAGGTCGCGCCATTGCAGAGCATCCCGACCTCGGCGCCAGCGAAACAATTGCCCTCCTGTACGAGGCCATTGCGGAAGGTATTGCCCACCGAGGGAATGCCGAGGCCGGGGATAAGACCATGCTTGACGCGTGGCTTCCTGCCGCTCATGCCGCTCGCGATGCGTGTGAGAAAGGTGCCTCTGTTGATGAGGTTCTCTCCCGCGCTGCCCAAGCTGCGCAGCGCGGCGCTACCCTCACCGAAGGAATGAAGGCTCTGAAGGGGCGCGCATCCTACCTGGGTGAACGTTCCGTTGGGCATCTAGACCCGGGTGCCGTTTCATCCGCAATCATCATCATGCAGGCAGCGCGCGCTGCCGCTGAAGAATAGGACACCCCAATGGCGCGTGTTTCTTTTGTGATCATTTCTCACAGCCATGAACTGGCAAAGGGAGTCGTTGACCTCGCGACGCAGATGGCCCCCGATGTTCACTTTGAGATCGCGGCTGGAGATGACACTGGTGCTTTGGGTACATCCATGCACAAAGTAGAAAACGCGCTCGATCGCGCTTTGGCGCAGGTTCACAAACCAGGTGATGAAGAATGCTGCAGGGGTGTTCTTTTGATGTGTGACCTTGGCTCGGCAACCATGGTGGCCCAGACAGTCCTTGAACTCCGGGGCGATCCAAAAGACTGCATGTGCATCAATGCACCACTTGTTGAGGGCACAATTGCTGCAGCTGTTGCTGCACGAGGCGGATTGGGACTTCGTCAAGTTGCTGCAGCTGCCTATCAGAGCGTCATCGATATGGCGGGTAGAGCGCGCAGTGAACTTGGGCAGATCACTAGCGTGAGCCTTGATGCGAATTCGAATGTTCTTTCATCCCTTGATGCATCGAAGAAGTTTCGCGAAGCCGATATGGTTGTCACTGATCCTGCAGGCTTACATGCACGTCCGGCCGCTCTTCTTGTCCGTGCACTCGCATCCTTGGACGTCCAGGTGTGGATCAACGATGTCGATGCCTCGTCTGTTCTTGAAATTATGTCCCTGGGAGTACGTCATGGTGAGCACGTCCATGTTCGCGCTCAGGGGCCTGATTGCGACAAAGCGCTGGAACTTGCCCGCGATATGCTCGAGGGTGGCACGCATTGATCAATAATCCGCTGAAAACCTCCAGGAAGCTTTAGGCTGGGTCTCGTGCACCTGAAAACCCTGTCCCTGAGAGGATTCAAATCCTTCGCTAGCGCAACGACTCTTCGCCTTGAACCGGGGATTACCTGTGTCGTCGGTCCGAATGGTTCCGGCAAATCTAATGTCGTTGATGCTCTTGCCTGGGTGATGGGGGAGCAGGGGGCAAAAACTCTTCGTGGTGCCAATATGGCGGACGTGATCTTCGCCGGCACATCTGGCCGGGCCGCATTAGGGCGTGCTCAAGTCGATCTCACCATTGACAATTCAGATGGTCTTCTCCCCATTGACTATTCCGAGGTCACTATTTCGCGCACGCTTTTTCGCGGAGGTGGAAGTGAATACGCCATCAATGGAACTCCCGCTAGGCTCTTAGATATTCAAGAGCTCCTGTCGGATACCGGTATGGGCCGACAGATGCATGTCATTGTCGGCCAAGGCCAACTGGATACGATTTTGTCCTCGACTCCTGAGGAACGACGTGGCTTCATTGAAGAAGCAGCAGGCGTGCTCAAGCACCGCAGGCGGAAAGAGCGCGCGCTTCGAAAGCTCTCAGATATGGATCAGAACCTGGTTCGTGTTCTTGATTTAACCAGTGAGATTGAACGTCAATTACGTCCGCTTGCCCGTCAGGCAAAGATTGCCCGGCGTGCGTCGATCATTCAGGCGCGGGTACGTGATGCGAAGGCACGATTGCTTGCTGATGATTTGGTGATTGCTCGCGACAAGCTTCGTCGAGGTTCCGAGGACGCGGGCACACAGCATGAACGCTTGACCTCCCTTCAAGAGGAAGAAGCACGTGCACAGGCGCGTATCCGTGAATTGGAAGCAGAGGAAGAGCAGCGCCATCCGCATGCCGCGCAGGCAATGGAAGAATGGCAAGCTCTCACCGCAATCGCTGAACGCCTCAACGCGACAATGACGATTGCTCGCGAACGAGTATTGACGCATTCTCAGCCAGAGTTGGCACCGCAAAGCGAAGACCCAGCTTCTCTGGACGAACGTGCGCAGGCAGCAAGCCATGAGGATGCGCAGATCCTTCAGCGCGTGCAAAGTGCTTCAGAACGCGTCGATCAGGCGCTAAGACAGCGCGGTGAGGCTGAAAAACGTGATGACGAGGCCCAGCGTGCCCTTGCGCAGGCAAATCGTCTGCTTGCCGATTATCGCGAAGCAAGCGCACGACTGAGTGCTGGGGTGGCCTCGGCTGCATCACGTCTTGATGCTGCGCAATCGGAAGCGCAACGTGCGGCGCATCAACTGGATGCGGCGCGAGAGCGCGAGGCTCAAGCTGCGCGCGAGGCCGAAGCCTATTCGGAAAGCGATCCCCAAAACGATTCAACTGCCTCGAAAGCCCTGAATATCGCGCAAGCAAAGCGAGAGGAAGCACGCGAAAAGGTCGATGAACTTCTGGTGCGAGAGCGCGATGCTCGGGCAGAACGAGCTCGCTGGGAGGCACGCCGCGACGCGCTCGCCCAAACGCTTACTCCCAGTGACGGCACCGCCTCGTATATGAGTGCTCCCGGTGCGAAGGGTGACCTACCCAGCGCACTTCACATCCGTGCTGGCTATGAAAACGCAATCGCCCAATTGCTTTCTCCTTTTGCCGATGCCCTGGTCATCGATACCCCAGAATATGCGTGGCAGACCGCTGCCGATGCACGTCAAAAGGCGCAGGGCCAAGTGCGTCTTCTCATCGACGATGCCTCGAATTCTCAAAAAGCGCCGAAACTTGATGGCCTTGCAGGTGCATGGGCAAAGGATCTCGTCACTTCGACAGCATTCGATGGGCTTGTCGATGCTCTTCTCGTGGGTTCATGGGTCTGTGAGACTCTGGAGCAAGCTCGCCAAGCCTTGACACATCCAGAAATCGAACGTGTTGCCACGACTCGGGGAGATGTTCTCTCACGGACATCCATGTTGGTTGCAGGCGAAGAAAGCGCATCACCACTTGCACTTCGCGCGCAATATGAGGAAGCAGCTGGCGCAGCAAGCGCAGCTATGGAGGAAGAACGACGTGTCCAAGAAGAACTGACACGTGCCAACGCCGGACTCGACTTGGCAGTTCGCGGTGCGAATCAGGCTCTGAAGACCCTTCGTGAAGAAGATGCGCGTCAAGCAAAGATTGCGCAGGAAGCCGCGCGCGTTCACAGTGCCCTTCGAGCTGCCCGCGCTGAGACGACTCGCGCCGAGGAGACCCTCAAACGCGCGCAAGAACAGTTGGAGCAGGCGCGCGAATCTCATGAGAATGCACAGGAACGGCTGAAAAACGCAGCCATCGAGGCACCCGATGTTGATCTTGAGACCGCTAGCCGTCACGCCGAAGAGTGCGCGGCAGCCGCACGTGCAGCCCGCGACGAAGAAACCCAGGCGCGCTTGGCTTTACGAGCTGTAGAAGAAGAGTCACGAGGCGCCGCGTCCAGAGCGCGAAATCTTCGCCAAGCCGCCGCACGAAGTCGTGAAGAACGCATTGCTTATCAGCGGCGGGAGGAACGCCGTCGGCGTGAACTGTCACGCGCTCAAGGAGTCTTGGAGGAAGCGCAGAAAGGTTATGCTCGCGCTCAGAGCGCGGTTGCCTCAGCAAAAGCGCGCCGTGATGCGATTGAAGAATCACGAAAGGCTGATTCGGAGAAACTGACTGCCGTACGTCGAGAACTTGATGACGTTCGCTCGCAGATCTCGCAGCTTACTTTAGCCTCGCAGCAAGCTGAGATTCTGCGTGCCGAATTGCGGATGCGGGTTGAACAATTAGAGACGCGTGCCATGGAGGAGCTCTCTTTAGAAGGCGATGAACTGATTGAGCACTACGGTCCGCACAATCTTGTTCCTGTTTTGAGTGAAGAATCCGCAGAATCAGATGTCGAGGCAGTAGACGATGCTGATATCCCTGCTCGACCCTATGTTCGTGAAGAGCAGGTTCGTACCCTTGATCAAGCACTGAAAGAGCTTGAAAAACTTGGACGCGTCAATCCGCTGGCCTTGGAAGAACATGCAGCACTTGCCAAACGCCATGAGTTTTTAGTTGCCCAGGTACAGGATCTAAAGAAATCTAAGTCTGATCTGTTGACAATCATCGACGATGTTGATCGCTTGGTCCAGGAAGCATTTGAGGAAGCATGGGCGGACACCGCGCGCCACTTTGAGCATGTTTTTAGTGTTCTTTTCCCCGGGGGAGAGGGACGTCTGGTTTTGACCGATCCTGATTCCATGCTTGATACGGGGATCGAGATTGAGGCGCGACCTGCTGGGAAGAAAGTTAAACGGCTCTCTTTGCTTTCGGGTGGAGAGCGCTCTCTGGCAGCTTTGGCATTCTTGGTTGCAATCTTTAAAGCTCGTCCTTCTCCCTTCTACGTGATGGATGAGGTTGAAGCGGCTTTGGACGACATCAATTTGTCGCGTCTGCTGGAAATATTTAAAGAACTTCGCGCGACTTCGCAGCTGATTGTCATCACTCACCAAAAACGTACGATGGAGATTGCGGATGCACTCTATGGTGTGACGATGAGAGATGGCGTGACGCGTGTGGTTTCTCAGCGCCTCAATGATTGAAACGAATAAATCGTGTCCACTTGGCACAGTCGCGTGTGGGATGGGAAAGTTAAGGCATGATTGAAGGAATTGCGGTCTACATCGTCACGATGATCGTCATGCTTGCCATCGCCTCGGCCGTCATTTTAGGTTTTGCATTGCACCGGCGAAGTGCTGATCAGTGGAGAGATCATCTGCGCAATCAGTCCGGGCAAGAGATCCCCACCCAGATTCCGCACATTAGTGTTCGTGAAGAGAACATGAACGCTGTCCTTGAGTCCTCAAAGGGCTCTCGTGGGTACATGGTGGCCGATGGCCTTCCAGGTTTTGAAGCCGTTGAAGCAATGACTGAGCGCATTGAAGATATCGCTACCAGGCGTGGGGCACACGCGAAGCCCGCCCCAACTGAGGTCGATACCTCGAAAGATGCATAAGAGAAGCGCACTAAGGGAAGATTGACCTATGCAGGCTGTCATGGACTTTATTCATAACCCCGTGGCCCCCATCATTTTGGCGGGCGTCATTGTCGTTCTTGTCGCGGTTGTTTCGTTTGTTGTGCGTTCGCTCAAGTCGTCACGCACACACAGTGAAGTGCCCCCATCGACCTCCGTTGTCGTAGAGGCTTCGCTTCCGCAAGCTCAGGAAAGTGAAGCCGAAGGCGCGCAGCGTTCCCGAGATGGTCCTACAGCGCAAACCGCTGACCACTCCGAGGCTGCTGCCCCTCATGGCGAGCACGTGTCTTTGCAGGAGGAAACCCCGGCCTCGGGAATTGAAGAGGCACGCCCGGGAACCGCTTCTGTTGAGGTCCCCGAATCCATTCCTTCACGAATGGGACGTCTTCGTGCACGCTTGGCGCGTTCGGGAGCTTTGGGTAAATCCCTTCTTTCTTTGCTCTCTCGCGGCGATCTATCCGCTGCGGATTGGGAAGAGATGGAAGATTCTCTTCTGGTCGCAGATTTGGGCTTGGAGGCAACCGATGAGTTGATGGAAGCCCTTCGCACGCGAGTGAAGGTTGAGAACACTTCAGATCCACAGGTTGTGCGAGCTCTTTTGCGCGAAGAACTGCTCAAGCTTGTTGATCCCAATATGGATCGCTCTGTGAACTTAGCGGTTCGAGATGTTGACGGCGTTCAAGTCCCCGCGACTATCTTGATGGTTGGCGTGAACGGAACTGGTAAGACGACAACCACTGGAAAAATGGCACGTATTTTCCGCGCCGAAGGACACGAGGTTCTGCTGGGGGCGGCGGATACTTTCCGCGCTGCTGCCGCTGAACAGCTTGAGACTTGGGGAAGTCGTGTCGGCGTTGATGTTGTCCGTTCTGATCGTGAAGGTGCTGACCCGGCATCCGTTGCATTTGAATCGGTTGAAGAAGGTATTCGACGGGGCTGTGATGTCGTCATGGTCGATACCGCGGGCCGACTTCAAACAAAGTCTGCGCTCATGGACGAGCTGGGTAAGGTCAAGCGCGTGATGGAAAAGCGTGCACCAGTCAGCGAAGTCCTTCTGGTTCTGGACGCGACGACCGGTCAAAACGGTCTTCGACAGGCCGAAGTTTTTGCTGAGGTCGCTGGGGTAACAGGTATTGTGCTGTCCAAGCTGGATGGCTCAGCTAAGGGCGGAATTGTTGTTTCAGTCCAGCGAGCATTGGGTGTCCCCGTCAAGTTTGTGGGACTTGGAGAAGGGCCGGACGACCTTGCCCCCTTTGATCCGCAGTCCTTTGTTGATGCAATCGTGGGCTAAAACCCACTACTCTTAACATTTAGTTATTTAGAAATTGTGCTCGTGAGGAGTAGTCACAGTGGCTTTCTCGGATCTTTCTGATCGTTTGACCGCGTCTTTTAAGAGGCTCCGTTCGCGCGGAGTTTTGACGGAATCTGATGTCGATCAGACTATTAGCGAGATTCGTCGTGCCCTGATCGATGCTGACGTTGCTCTTCCTGTCGTTCGTCAGTTCACCACTCAGGTTCGCGAGAAGGCGTATGGAGCGGCTCGTTCCCGCGCGCTTAACCCCGGCCAGCAGGTTGTCCGTATTGTTCATGATGAACTTGTTGAGATCCTGGGTGGCGAAACCCGAGAGCTGCATTTTGCTCAGCGAGGCCCGACAGTTTTCATGCTCGCGGGTCTGCAGGGTGCCGGTAAGACGACTTTGGCCGGAAAGCTTGGTAAGTGGCTGCGTGAAGAGGGAAAGAGCGTCCTGCTTGTCGCCTCTGACCTTCAGCGTCCCAATGCTGTCGGCCAGCTTCAAATTGTCGGTGAGCGCGCGGGCGTTCAGGTGTGGGCCCCCGAGCCGGGTAACGGTGTTGGTGATCCGGTTCAGGTGGCGCGTTCCGGTTTGGACTATGCGATCACTCACGGCATCGATGTTGTGATTGTCGATACCGCGGGCCGTTTGGGTGTCGATCAAGAGATGATGGATCAGGCGATTGCTATTCGCCAGGCCGTCAATCCGCACGAAGTCATGTTTGTCCTTGACGCTATGATCGGTCAGGATGCGGTCAATACCGCGACCGCATTCCGTGACGGTGTTGGTTTCACCGGTGTCGTGCTTTCCAAGCTCGATGGTGACTCCCGAGGCGGTGCCGCCCTTTCCGTGCGCGGCGTAACGGGGGCTCCGATCCTCTTTGCCTCGACGGGTGAAGGTTTGGACGACTTCGAGCGTTTCCATGCCGACCGTATGGCATCTCGGATCCTCGATATGGGCGATATCATGACGCTCATCGAGCAAGCCGAAAAGCGCTTGGATGCAGAAGAAGCTGAGAAGATGGCCAAGAAGGCCATGTCTGGTGAGCTCACGCTTGATGACTTCCTTAGCCAGCTTCAGCAGGTCCGCAAGCTTGGGTCAATGAAGAAGGTTCTGGGCATGATTCCCGGAATGGCTCAGATGCGCGATCAGCTTGAGAACTTCGATGAGCGCGAAGTCAATCGCGTCGAAGCGATTGTCCGTTCAATGACTCCCGCTGAGCGTGCCGATGTTTCGATTCTCAATGGCTCTCGTCGCTCGCGCATCGCTCGTGGTTCGGGCGTGACGGTCGCTGAGGTCAATAACCTGGTCAAGCGTTTTGAGGCCGCAAAGACCATGATGGGGCAGATGGGTCAGATGGGTCCGGGAGGAATGCCCGGATTTGGTTCGATGCCCGGTAGCGGCGGTAAGGCGAAGCAAAAGGCCCAGGCGCGTAAGGACCGCGCTCAGCGCGCACGTGTTGCGAAGAAGGCGCGAAGTGGTAACCCGGCGAAGCGTCGTCAGCAGGAATTGGAGGCGATGCTTCCTCGTGAGCAGCGTCCTTCATCCCCGGCGGGATCCGCATTTGGTGTCACTGAAACACCCGCGCAGGCCCCCAATGCTCCGCGCCCAACCTTGGATGACCTTCCCGAAGATATCCGGCGTATGCTCGGCCGAGGCTGATGTATTTCGACGGGCATCTTTTTACTGATTCAGGATGGGTCAGTGGTCAGTGGAATTTAACTCCAGTAATCTCGCCCGTCGATGAGATTCCTACCTATTCGCAAGTTCTCAGTGGGTGGGCTGCACCCGCTTTCGCAGATGTCCACTGTCATATCGGTGTCGGTGCAGCTGCGACGTCTCTTGGCCGCACTCAACAGCGTGAGCAACTTGATGCCATGCTTCATGCGGGGGTGACTCTTCTACGCGATTGTGGATCTCCCGTCGACACTTCGTGGGTGAATGGTGAGTCCCGATATCCAACTCTCATTCGGTGCGGTCGTCATATCGCAAGGCCAATGAGGTATATCCGAGGTCTTGCGCGTGAGGTCAGCGATGTTCGTGAGCTACCAGATATTGCGTGTGAAGAGTGTGCCCGCGGTGACGGGTGGGTGAAGATCGTTGGTGACTGGATTGACCGTAGCGGGGGAGCACAGGCCGATCTTGAGCCTCTGTGGCCCCGCGAAATTCTTATCGATGCCGTCGCCGGAGTCCACGAGGCGGGAGGTCGTGTGGCGGTTCATGCCTTTTCCTCGCGCGTCATTGATGACCTCATTGAAGCAGGCGTTGATGATATTGAACATGCTAGTGGCATGGATAAAGATCAGATCTGCGAAGCGAAAAAACGCGGGATCGCGGTATCTGTCACCATGCTTCAGCGCGAATTGTTCAAGGAATTTTCTGAGCAGGCGGCACGTAAATATCCCAGATATTCAGCGACAATGAACACGCTGTGGCAACGCAGATACGAGCAAGCTCAAGAGCTCTTCGACTCTGGAATTACGGTCTTGCCTGCAAGTGATACGGGCGGCTACCAACAACCCGGAAGTATTCTTGCGGAACTGCGTGCCTGGGGTGAACTTGGATTGAGGCCTCGTGAAATTCTTCAAAGGGCAACGCTGGAAACGCGCCGCTATCTGGGAATTGGTGAAGGCCTCGTTGGAGGAAGCGCTGATCTTGTCGGATACTCAGCTTGTCCCGACGATATTGATGCGCTTCTTGCACCCCTTTGGGTGTGCCGAGGTGGAGAGCTTGTCGCGCTTTCGTCGACGTCTTCGCGTAAGCGGTGACCAAGACCACCGTGAATTGGCTTAGTCTGGCGCCGATTGGCTTGGAAAGACCAGCTAAAACTGGCATAATTAATCGCTGTACTCGACGTGCGAAGAGCCCTCTCATCTGAGTTCGTCGCGTCCCGGGATAATCATCGTCTGTGTTTCCCTACCTGACGTATGTCTATTCCACACCGATTTGAAACAGGAGTGACCACAACAGTGGCAGTTCGCATTCGTTTGAAGCGCATGGGCAAGATCCATGCACCCGTTTACCGTGTCGTTGTCGTTGACTCGCGCAAGAAGCGTGACGGACGCGTCATCGAAGAGGTCGGTCTGTATGATCCGACCCCGAACCCCTCGACCATCGAGATCAAGTCTGACCGCGTTCAGTACTGGCTCGGCGTTGGCGCACAGCCTTCGGACCAGGTTCGTAACCTGCTGGTCCTGACCGGTGACATCGCTCGCTTCAATGGCAAGGCAGACGCAGTGTCCCGCGTGCAGTACGCAGATGCCGACAAGGCAGCCGCTGCTGCTCAGGCGATCAAGGACGCCGAAGCCGCTGCTGAGAAGCGCAAGGCAGACGCCTCCGCCAAGAAGGCTGAGGAAGAAGCTGCTCGCAAGGCTGAAGAGGA
This sequence comes from Actinomyces sp. oral taxon 181, assembly GCF_018370895.1. Classification (NCBI taxonomy): domain Bacteria; kingdom Bacillati; phylum Actinomycetota; class Actinomycetes; order Actinomycetales; family Actinomycetaceae; genus Actinomyces; species Actinomyces sp. oral taxon 181. The sequence continues at coordinate 44,685 of NZ_JAGYZL010000003.1, read as the reverse complement.
AGCCGCACAGGCTGCTGCCGCTGAAGAAGCTGCAGAAGAGCCCAAGGCTGAAGAAGCCGGCGAGGAAGCCTGATCATGCTTGCTGATGCACTCGAACACCTGGTCAGCGGAATCGTTGATCACCCCGAGGACGTGCGGGTTTCTTCTCGCAATATGCGTCGTGGGCAGATGCTTGAGGTTCGTGTGAACCCTGAGGATCTGGGGCGTGTCATCGGCCGCGGAGGTCGTACGGCCCGTGCGCTGCGCACGGTAATGAACGCGCTTTCTCCCCGGGGAAATGTCCGCGTTGATGTCGTTGACACCGACCGCGAGTGACAACTTAGTGATCTCAAACGGGGACCTGACTTAAACAGGTCCCCGTTTGGCATACCCCCGAAAAGGATTCATCCCATGCTCATGACGGCAGCACAGATCGGACCCGCACACGGACTGCGTGGGGAAGTCATTGTGGATATTCGAAGCGACGATCCGCAGCTTTTTACCCCTGGAGAAAGCTTCTCGACCTCGAATACGGAGTTCCCCACGCTCACGCTTTCTTCAATTCGTCAGCAAAAAGATCGTGTCATCGCCCTTTTTGATGAGGTTTCAAGCCGCGAGGACGCCGAAGTACTGCGCGGCGCTCGTCTGCTTGTCGACGAGAGGGAAGAAGAAGATGCGTGGTATCCGCACCAGCTCAAGGGGCTGCGCGCACTTGATCCTCAAGGGAACGAATTGGGCGTGGTTCAAGGGCTTCAAATGGGTGCCGCTCAGGATCTCCTCTTAGTGAAGACCTCCGCAGGCACTGTCATGGTTCCCTTCGTCCATCAACTTGTTCCCAGGGTTGACATCCCAAACGGTACTGTGACGATCGAGCCGCTCCCCGGGCTTTTTGATGATCAAGCCATTGAGGCCCGCTGAGGAAGAGAAAGCCTATGCGTATCGATCTGCTGAGCATTTTCCCGCAGTACTTTGCCGCTCTTGACCTCTCTCTCATGGGGAAGGCCCGTCAAAGCGGTCAGCTGGACATTCGAGTCCATGACCTGCGTTCATGGACTCATGATCGTCATCGAACGGTTGATGACACCCCGTATGGTGGGGGTGCGGGTATGGTCATGAGGCCTGATGTCTGGGGGGAGGCGCTGGACACCGTCATCGGAACAGAGCCGGGAAAGTGCGTTCTAGCAATCCCCACCCCCTCCGGAATCCCCTTTAACCAGCGAAAAGCTGAGGAACTTTCACATTTCGACCGAATCATCGTCGCCTGCGGACGATACGAGGGCATTGATCAGCGCGTTGCTGATCACTACCGTAACCGAGGTGTCGTCGTTGAAGAATTCTCCATCGGGGATTACGTCCTCAACGGTGGGGAAGTGGCAGCCTTGGTCCTGGTTGAAGCTGTTGGTCGATTGATTGACGGAGTGATTGGGAACCCCGATTCTCTGGTTGAAGAATCCCACAGCGGTATTGGTCTCTTGGAATACCCGGTTTACACGAAGCCACAAGAATGGCGCGGGCACCAGGTTCCCGATGTATTGATGTCCGGGGATCACGCAAAGATCGATCGTTGGCGTTTAGATCGCAGTCTTGAGCGAACAGCGCAACGACGTCCGGATATCGTTGCCCGTATAGCGCACTCTTCAGCTGATCAGCTGAGTACTCGGGACAGGGAAATTCTGGCGGAAAACGGTGTGCTGATGCGTGAGGATCGCGTTGCACCCGTTGAGATTCGTGCTGCGCGCCCTGACGAGGCCGAGCGCATCAGTGAGCTTGCGAGCCTTACTTTCCCCATGGCACCTCCGGACTTTATTCCTGAGGAAGATGTCCAGGCTTTTATTTCTGATGGGTTGAATCCTCAGGTTTTTGAGGAATATCTTGCTGATCCCAACGCGCGCTGTTTCCTTGCAGACAGTGAAGGCCAGCTGCTTGCCTACACCTTGATTTTCTTGCATAGCCCGAAAGAAATGCCGCGTGGAAATGGCAAGTATCCCTTGGATGATCATGCTGCCTATCTTTCAAAGTGCTATGTGCGCGAAGAGGCTCACGGAACTGGTATTGCTGGTGCGATTCTGGAGCACACGATTCGTAGTGCCAGAGAAGAAGGCGCAAGCCAAATCGTTTTAGGAACACACATCTATAACGAACGCGCACAACGTTTTTATCGCAAGCATGGTTTTAAAAAGGCAGGAAGGCGTCATTTCCGTTTGAGTGCCAATACTGAGGCCACCGACGTCGTCATGATTCGTCCCATGGAGAGTTAGCGAAATCACCGCTTGGTGCTCACACTTCTGGGCTTTCGGGGTGTTCTTTAGTACCTGAGCTGTGGCAAAATTATACGGTCTGTGTGTGGCGTATCCTGCCGCGGGGGGCCGCCGGATCATGCAGATACATGAAGAAACGCAGGCTTGACCTGCCGAAAAGACGTGACTGACCTGCGGCAGAAGCGTCAAGGAGTGAAAATGCAAAAGCTGGACGCCGTCGATGCAGCATCGCTGCGCGAAGACATCCCTGCTTTCCGTGCAGGCGATACCGTTAAGGTTCACGTGAAGGTTATCGAAGGTAACCGCTCACGTATCCAGGTTTTCCAGGGCGTTGTTATCGCACGCCGTGGCCACGGTGTTTCCGAAACTTTCACCGTCCGCAAGGTTTCCTTCGGTGTCGGTGTTGAGCGTACCTTCCCCCTGCACGCCCCCACGATCGACAAGATCGAGGTCGTGACCAAGGGTGACGTGCGCCGCGCAAAGCTCTACTACCTGCGTGAGCGCCACGGTAAGGCCGCAAAGATCAAGGAGCACCGCTCCGGATCTGCCGAGTGACACTCGCTCGCGATATAAGCCCGGTATCCTTAAGGATGCCGGGTTTTCGCATACGTGTGAGAATTTACGGTAGACATAGGAAAGGGATCTGTTTATGAGTCGATCAGGTGCACGTGGGAGAGCCGTCCGAATGCCGGTTGCTCACGGCCCTTCGATTAAGGACATTGAGCGCGAAGAACGCCGGGCACGGAAGAACCCCTTTAATTGGCTGCGTGAGCTTGCCGTTATTGTCGTCTCTGCCTTGGTGATCTCCTCGCTTCTACGCGCCTTCATTGTGCAGGTCTTTTGGATCCCTTCTGCATCGATGCGTAATACTCTGGTTGAAAAAGACCGCATCGCTGTATCTCGAGTTTCCCACTTTACGGGAGACATCAAGCGCGGAGACGTTGTCGTTTTTGACGACACGTTGGGATGGCTTGCCAAGAGCAAAACAGATACCTCTTCGCCGTTGCGAAAAGTGGCTGAATTTACCGGATTGCTTCCGGCAGGTGGAGAACAAACCTTAGTGAAGCGAGTGATCGGTCTAGGCGGTGATCACGTGACTTGTTGTACAGCAGATGGCAAGCTTCAGGTCAATGGCGTCACGATCACCGAGCCCTACATTGCCAACCAGGGTGCGGCCTCGGCAATAACTTTCGACATCACTGTTCCTAAAGGCTCTCTGTGGGTTATGGGAGATAATCGTTCAAATTCTGCGGATTCTCGTTATCACATGGGGAATGGACAAACCCCATACGTGCCTGAAAGTGCAGTAGTCGGGCGTGCTTTCGCAGTAATTTGGCCGAGCAAACGCCTCAGTTGGTTGGGGGATCGCTCAGTCTTCGCTGATGTACCCGATACCAAATGAACGCATATCAGCAGACTTCCTCAAGCCGCGGAGAAACACCGAGGCGCTCGTCGAAAATTACTCCCACCCGTGAGTGGGAAGAAGAGCTCCAAGGTAGTTTCGGTGTGGTCGCCGGCATGGACGAGGTTGGACGCGGATCTCTTGCCGGTCCGGTATGCGTTGGCTTGGCTTTCGCTCCTCCTCCCGGGATTCCAGTTCTTCCGGGGCTTGCTGATTCGAAGATGCTCACTCTTCGCGCCCGCGAGGCTTTATTCGAGCCCGTTTTTCAGTGGAGTCCCTGTATCCAAATTGGTCAGGCAAGCAATGATGAGATCGATCGTTTTGGAATTATCGCTGCGCTTCGACTTGCCGGACGGCGTGCTTTGAAGGCCGCATCCGATCGTGGTTTTCAAGCAGATCTTGTCATTTTGGATGGAAGTCACGATTGGCTCAGCGATTCTCCGGATCTTTTTGATGATCTTGATGGTCCGCTTTATCCCGCAGTCTCTACGCCAAAGGTTTTTACTCGTGTTAAGGCGGATGCATCGTGTGCGACGGTGTCTGCTGCTTCAGTTGCCGCGAAAGTTTTTCGCGATCGCATGATGGAAGAATACGAAGACCCGGGATATGGGTGGGCATCGAACAAAGGCTATTCTTCGGCCGCGCATGTCGATGCTTTGAAGCGTTTGGGGCCCTCGGAGCTTCACCGGCGCTCATGGCGGCTTCCGGGTGTCGAAAGCTGAATTACTCGGTCGCGCTCTAAGATACTGGGAGCAACACAGGAGGCGATCATGGCTGGCGATATCGAATCGTATGAAAACAACCTCGAACTTGAACTGTTTCGCGAATATCGCGATGTCATTGGTTTGTTCAAGTATGTCGTCGAAACTGAGCGTCGCTTCTATCTGTGTAACCACGTCGATGTGCAGGCTCGTCCCGTTGGCGGGGATATCTTTTTTGAATTGACCCTGACCGATGCATGGGTCTGGGATATTTACCGTTCCTCACGATTCGTGCACTCAGTGCGCGTCGTTACCTACAAGGATGTCAACGTTGAGGAACTCAATAAGCCTGAGCTACCTCTCGCTTAAGTTGGTGTTGCTCGAGGAAAGCACGTGTCGGGTCATCCGATGCGTGCTTCATTGTCTGTTGCGCATCTCGTTGTCTCGGTGGGCGTATTGTCCACAGGGCTGACGCCTCATCGGTGTTTTCCACAGAATTTCATGTGAGCACTTCCCTGTAATCTCTGTTTTGTCATCCTTCCTTCAGCGGGAAGGAGCTGTGTTGGACTACAGAAAATACCTCGGTCAAGCGGGGGAAGACTATGCTTGTCGTTTCATTGAAGAACAAGGGCTAGAAGTTCTTGAACGGAATTGGCGCGACTCAAACCGCGGAGAGCTCGACATTCTTGCTCGCGAAGGAAATACCGCAGTCGTTGTCGAGGTTCGCACTCGCGTCGGTAGCTCCTACGGCAGCGCACTCGAATCAATTGATACACGGAAGGTACTGAAACTCCGCCGGCTTGCGGCCCAGTGGGCTCGCCAGCGCAGGCTCTTCTCAAAACTGCGTATCGACATTATCGCGTTGACGGTGTCTAGAGCCTGCGGACAAGAACTGCGAGAAGGCGGAACTGCAGATTTCTTGCGATATCCCCCGAAGATCGAATGGTTCAGGGGGATCGCATGACTTCTTCGCTTGCGCGCACTCGCGCAATCGCTCTGGTTGGCCTAGATGGAAATATCGTCGATGTTGAAACGCACGTGGGCCGTGGGTTAGTGAATTTCACTCTAGTCGGGCTTCCGGATGCATCCTTAAGAGAATCGCGCGATCGTGTTCGCTCAGCGCTCCAAGCTTGTGAGTTGGAAGTTCTCGACCGACACGTGACGGTCGGACTTTCTCCCGCTGGGCTACCAAAATCGGGCTCCGGATTTGATTTCTCCATCGCCGCCTCGATACTTCTGGCGACTTCTAAGATCCGAAGCGCAGGAGTTGCAGGTGAAGTATTCATCGGTGAACTTGCTTTGGATGGTAGTCTGCATACTCTTCCGGGGATTCTACCCGCGGTAATTTCGGCGCGACGATCGGGTATTACCCGAGTATTCGTTCCTCTTGAGGCGCGAAACGAAGCCCTTCTCGTTCCAGGGATAGAAGTGTGCGCATTCGCCCACCTCGCGGACTTCGTCCAGGCATTTGGTGGGCAAGCAAAACGAGCGCCAGTGCTTGGGGTAGCCGCTCAAGAATCGGTGCTTAAAAACACCGCGGAAGAAGAAATGCGAAGTGTGGGAGCAGGAGACTTTTCTCAAGTACGTGGGCACAACTGCGCAATCGAGGCTGTCGCCATCGCGGCCTCGGGTGGCCATCATCTCATGATGATCGGAGAACCTGGAAGCGGGAAGACGATGATGGCTTCCAGACTCCCTTCAATCCTTCCAGAACTCGAGCAAAGCGATGCCTTAACCGCTAGCGCTATTCATTCGATCGCCGGGGACTTGAGTAGCGGAGAATTGCTGACAGAACCACCATTTCAAGCCCCGCATCACTCCATGTCGATCCCTGCAATGGTCGGTGGAGGCAGCGGTCTCATCCGCCCAGGTGCCGCTTCATTGGCACATGCAGGAATTCTGTTTCTTGATGAAGCGACAGAATTTGCGCCGGCAGTTCTGGATTCTCTTCGACAACCACTGGAGTCAGGGTGGGTGCGTATCCAACGTTCAGGCCATACGGCGCGTTACCCGGCTTCTTTCCAATTGGTGATGGCAACAAATCCCTGTCCGTGTGGGCACCTGGGTGGACGAATCCGTTCGTGTTCCTGCTCTTCCATCCAAAGGAGGCGTTACCTGGCACGTCTTTCGGGACCTCTGATTGATCGCATCGACATCACACTGTCAATGCGTGTTCCCAGCCAGGCGGATCTTGCTTGTGCATCTCACTTCACCTCGCATTCACTTAAAGACAAGGTCTGCGAAGCACGTGAACGAGCTGCTCATCGGCTTAAAGATACTCAATGGCGACTGAATCGGGATGTCGCGGGCTCGTGGATTCGATCGCTTCACCCACCTTCGGATCACATCCTGAGCATGATTGACCGCTCAGTTGATCGAGGACGGCTCTCAATGAGGGGAGCGGATCGCTTACTGCGACTTATGTGGACCTGCGCAGATTATTCGGGAAAAAACTCGATTGGACTGGATGAGTTCTCTGCTGCTCTCCAGCTCAGGCAAGGAGGGGAGAACTATGGCATCGGATGAGACACCTGAACTACTCGACGAAATCTGGTGGAATAGCGTGAGCGAACCATCGGATATGCATCTTGATCTTTTACGACAGCGTTTGGGAGACGAAGAAGCAAAATCCTGGATTTTAGCTCCGGCGCCCGTAATCCCTCAGTGCTTGAGAAATGAGGAAGAAGTATTTCGTTCCTGCTGGAAGCGCTGGCGACCGCGCGCTTTGGCTGCGAATCCACACGTTGAATTGGAGATCTTGAATAAAATCGGTGGGCGTCTTGTTCTTCCGAGTGATCCTGACTGGCCACGTGGGTTTGAAAAACTAGGGGAGGGGCAGCCTCGAATACTCTGGGTCATCGGTGAGATGCCAAAGTCTCCTTCTATTGCAATCGTTGGTGCTCGAGCCTCATCGCACTATGGAAACGAAGTAGCTAGTGAACTGGCTTCGGAGCTGTCTCATCATGGTTATGGGACAATCTCGGGCGGAGCAATAGGAATAGATACCGCGGTGCACCAGGGAAGCGTGAATGTCCGAGGCCAGACCTGCGCCTACATGGCTGGCGGGTTAGGAAACCTCTACCCAGCCAGTAATAGCGACCTTTTTCGTGCGATTCTCAGGTGTGGAGGGGCATTAGTATCCGAAGTCCCCTGCACTTTCCGGCCCGCTAAGTGGCGCTTCTTAGGAAGGAACCGCCTGATCGCTGCCGCTGCCGCTGGGGTTGTCGTCGTCGAGGCTTCGCTGCGCTCGGGTGCACTAGCAACTGCGCGTTGGGCACTTGAGATGGGGACCCCCGTTGGCGGTGTTCCCGGTTCGGTCTATGCTGAGGCCTCACGAGGCGTCCATGAACTGTTACGTAATGGCGGGATAATCGTTCGTGACTGGGCAGATGTCATCGACATGATCGGGGAGAAGCTTCCTGAAGAAAACCAGATGCCACTATTTGGGGACCCAACAACTCCCGATGATGGGATCGATGCGCTCGAACCGCTGATGCGCAGAGTATTTGAGGCGCTTCCGCAGAGGCGTTCAATGACGATTGAAAGAGCGGCAGTTGCTGCTGGTCTGGATGAGGAAAGCGTGAAGATTGCGCTTGTTCGGCTTCAATTAGAAGGTTATGTCGCAAACGATGAGCGCGGCTGGCACCGAAGTAAAACCCCGCATCGCTAAACTGCACGGTATGGAGGAAAGACTGCTGGAGGCGTGGGAGACCTACCTGCGCGCTAATGTTGCAGTTTCTCCGCATACCTTGCGTGCCTATACCGCAGACTTGCACTCATTTCTTCAAGATTCCGGTACTGAAGAGATCACAGCAGAAAACGTCAATGATGTTGTTACCTTGCGCGCAATTCGTATGTGGCTTGCAGATGAACTTCGCAAGGGGAATTCACGGTCAACTGTGTCACGCAAGACTGCCTCGATACGCTCATTCACGGCGTGGGCGCACCGTCGGGGTTATCTCACAACTGATCCTGGACTGCTCGTGACCAGCGCTCGCGGTGATCAGAAGCTTCCTCAGGTCCAAACAGTTTCTGACACTGAACGCCTCCTTGCATGTGCTGCGCGCCAAGCCACTGATGATCCCTCGCCGGCAACAGTACGAGATTGGGCGATTCTGGAGACCATTTACGCAACTGGAATACGTGTGAGCGAAGTCTGCTCCTTGGATACGACTTCGGTTGATCAACAGGGAATGACCCTTCGCGTGATCGGTAAAGGAAACAAGGAACGCATTGTTCCGTTTACTCGAACTTGTCTCAACGCCCTTCAGCGTTGGCTCAATGGGCCAAGGCAAGAGCTTTCCCATCCAGAAGCGGGGAAGGCGCTCTTTGTCGGAGACAAAGGTAAACGCATCGATCCGCGCGTAATCCGAGGAATGCTCCACCGCATGTGCGCACGTGCCGGGGTTCGAGATATTGCACCTCACGCCCTTCGGCATACCGCGGCAACGCATATTTTGGCTGGGGGAGCCGATCTTCGGGCGGTGCAAGAAATGCTTGGACATTCCTCGCTTCAGACGACACAGAGGTATACGCATGTTGATGCCCAGCGTCTGAGTGCGATTTATCGGCAAGCGCACCCTCGTGCCTAGTGTGTTCAAAGGGTTTTAAGCCGTGGGTGCCCAGTGAGCATTCGCAATGGGTTGATATATCGAGTGCGTGAGACTTTCGCGCCCCAGTGAATCTCTCCCTCTCGAATAGATGTGCTTGTCCATTCGCTCCCTAAGGGAAGAACTGACGCAATTTGCTCTCCGCGCCTCACGCTTTGGCCGGTGTGCAGCGTGGTAACCACCGGTTCGAAAGTCGAATGGATCCCGCCGCAGTCAATTGAAAGAACCTTTCGACCAGCGAGCTCGGCACCGTAGATCACCCTGCCGTCGCATGGTGATTCGATTGTTCCTTGTGGATTATGGAGGTTGAGCCATACTCCCCGAGATCCACTGAGCCAGGTCTTATCCGGTGGGTTAAAAGCTTTAACCAGGGTGAAGCCGCCTCTGAAAGGCTGGTGCCACTGCGAAGTGGAATCGTGCGGAGAGGCACCATATGTTGGTTGGACTAGAAATCCGAAAACGACGAATGCCACCAGCCCTATGTGTGTCAGCATCTTGCGAAGATCAGGAAATGTCGCCATAGTCCACGATCTCTCTAAAAGTCATCTGTATGCATGAGCATGCTTGAACCTGTGGAAAACACGGAGAGGACGTACGACCTGTGGATAAAAAGTGAGCAATCACAAGCTCAATTTCGTCATTGCACACCTTCTGAAGGCCGAATCTCCGTGACGAATACGGTAGGATTGAACAGCATTCGCTATGCGGATGACTTCGCGTGCCATTTTCCGAGCACCTCACGGAAGTGAAAGTGCCGGGGCAGTTGCGTCACGGTCCAATGGGTCGCAACGTCATGGCACCAGGGCCGAAAGGCACATTAACCGAGAAAACCGGGGGAAACCCCATGATCCCGCTCAGCGGGGAAAGGACGATGCAATGGCAATCGTCACCATGCGCCAGCTTCTGGAATCTGGCGTTCACTTCGGGCACCAGACCCGTCGTTGGAACCCGAAGATGAAGCGCTTCATCCTGACCGAGCGTAACGGCATCTACATCATCGACCTCGAGCAGACCATTGCCGATATCGATATCGCCTTCGACTTCGTCAAGGAAACCGTTGCACACGGCGGAACCATCCTCTTCGTCGGCACCAAGAAGCAGGCACAGGAAGCTGTCGCCGAGCAGGCACAGCGCGTTGGCATGCCCTATGTGAACCACCGCTGGCTCGGTGGTATGCTCACCAACTTCTCCACCGTTTCCAAGCGCCTCCAGCGTCTGAAGGAACTTGAGCAGATCGACTTCGATGATGTTGCCTCTTCCGGTCGCACCAAGAAGGAACTGCTTATGATGCGTCGCGAGAAGGACAAGCTCGCTCGCACCCTCGGCGGTATCCGCGATATGGCCAAGGTTCCTTCCGCAGTGTGGATCGTTGACCCCAAGAAGGAACACCTCGCTGTTTCTGAAGCTCGCAAGCTCAACATCCCGATCGTTGCCATCCTGGACACCAATGCTGATCCGGACGAGGTCGACTACCGCATTCCCGGCAACGACGACGCGATTCGCGCGGTTGCACTGCTGACCCGCGTGATTGCAGACGCAGTTGCTGAAGGCCTGCTTGCACGCAGCGCCGGCCGTAAGAATGCTTCTGAGGATTCCTCTGCAGTTGAGCCTCTGGCTGAGTGGGAGCGCGAGCTCCTCGAAGGTGAAGTTGCGGCTGACGAGTCCGCAGCAGAAGCCGTTGTCGAAGAGTCCGAAAAGCCTGCACAGGACTGAGCTGAGAAAGGAATTCAGTAATGGCTAATTTCACTGCCGCTGATGTGAAGGCTCTGCGCGAGAAGACCGGCGCAGGCATGATGGACGTCAAGAAGGCTCTCCAGGAAGCCGATGGCGATGCCGAGAAGGCTCTCGAGATCATTCGCCTCAAGGGCCTCAAGTCGCTGTCCAAGCGTGAAGGTCGTCAGGCATCTGCAGGCCTGCTTGCCGCTTCGGTTCAAGATGGCGTGGGTGTTATGGTTGAGGTCAACTCCGAGACCGACTTCGTCGCAAAGAACCAGAAGTTCATTGACTTCGCTAAGTCAGTACTCGAAGCTGCAGTCGCTTCTGGTGCTTCTGATGTCGACTCGCTGCTTGCAGCCCCCATGGCTGACTCCACCGTTAAGGAGCAGCTTGATGCAATGGCCGCAGTTATCGGCGAAAAGCTCGAGATCCGTCGCGTGATTCGTGTTGAGGGCGAGAACGTTGATCTCTACCTGCACCAGACCAGCCCCGACCTGCCCCCGCAGGTTGGCGTCTTCGTCGTCACCGACGCAGCTGGAGCAGGCGTTGCACACGATATCGCGATGCACGTCGCTGCCTACATGCCCGCTTACCTTGACCGCGACTCGGTCCCGGCCGATATCTTGGAAAAGGAACGCGCCACCCTCGAGAAGATCACCCTCGAGGAAGGCAAGCCCGAGAAGATCGTCCCCAAGATCGTTCAGGGACGTCTTGAGGCATTCTTCAAGGACAACTGCCTGGTCGATCAGGCATTTGCTCGCGATCCTTCAAAGTCCGTCGGACAGGTCCTGCGCGAGGCTGGTGCAAAGGTCACCCAGTTCGTGCGCGTCCACGTCGGCGCCTGATTTCGTGTGATGGCCCCGCTTCTGGCGGGGCCATCGCCCTATCTCTTTCGACTCAGCACATATTCAAAGGAGAAGAATTCATGCCAGCTGCTCGTCGTGTCCTGCTCAAACTCTCAGGTGAGGCTTTCGGCGGAGGTTCCGTCGGTCTCGATCCCACGGTAGTCCGCTCAATCGCAGAACAGATTGCAGATGCCGTTCACGCTGGGATCCAGGTTGCAGTCGTCGTTGGTGGCGGTAACTTTTTCCGTGGTGCTGAGCTCTCTCGGCAGGGGCTTGACCGCTCCCGCGCAGACTACATGGGAATGCTCGGAACCGTCATGAATGCCCTGGCGCTTCAAGACTTTATTGAGCAATCCGGTGTTCCGGCGCGTGTTCAGAGCGCGATTGCCATGCAGCAGGTCGCGGAACCTTACATTCCTCTGCGCGCAATCCGTCACTTGGAGAAAGGCCGTGTTGTTCTTTTCGGTGCTGGTGCGGGCCTTCCATATTTCTCCACCGATACTGTCTCTGCGCAGCGAGCCTTGGAAACTCATTGCGATGAACTGCTTGTCGCAAAGAATGGCGTGGACGGCGTCTATGATGACGATCCCCGCATTAACCCCGATGCGAAGAAACTTGACTTTGTCACCTACCAAGATGCCTTGAGTCGGGGCCTGAAAGTTGTCGATGCGGCAGCGTTTGCTCTTGGGCAGGAAAACGGTCTCACAATGCGCGTTTTCGGCATGTCCGAAGCTGGTAACGTTACTGCAGCGCTACGAGGCGAAAAAATCGGTACGCTTGTGCTCAGCGAATCACACTGAAAGGAACACTTCCGTGATTGATGACATCCTGCTCGAAGCAGAAGACAAGATGGATAAGACGGTCGAGGCTGCCCGCCACGAGTTTGGAAATATCCGTACTGGCCGCGCAAATGCCGGCATGTTTGAACAGCTCTTGGTGGACTACTACGGTGCCCCGACTCCCATGCAGCAACTTGCTTCTTTCCAGATTCCCGAGGCCCGCACGGTTCTGATTTCTCCTTTCGACCGCACCGCGACTCAAGAAATCATTAAGACCCTGCGCGAGTCGGATCTGGGCGTCAACCCGACCGATGATGGCAATGTTGTCCGTGTGGTTCTGCCTGCGCTGACTGAAGAACGCCGTAAGGAATACGTGAAGCAGGCTAAGAACAAAGCCGAAGACGCTCGCGTTTCTGTTCGTTCTATCCGTCGTAAGGCCAAGGAAGCTCTTGATCGCCTGAAGAAGGACGGCGACGCAGGTGAAGATGAGGTCGAACGCGCAGAGAAGGCTCTCGAATCCGTAACGAAGGCGCGAGTTGAGCTGATCGACAAGCTCTTGGCTACGAAGGAAAGCGAACTCCTGACAATCTGATGTCGGCTTCATCCCATCAACCGCGTCCCTCAGTGTTTTCGCGCGTCTTCTCTCCGGAGCCGCGCGAAAACACTCAGCCACTTGCACCCACCGGGCGTGCGGGTCGGAACCTTCCGGCAGCCATTTCTTCCGCTGTCGTGCTGATTGCTCTTCTTGTCGCTTCACTGCTTGTTGTTCAAGGTATTTTTGTCGCCTTTGTATGCTGCATTGCCCTCCTCGGTTTATGGGAGTTGGGTGGAGCCTTTGCTCGCGTGGGCACACGTCTTGCCATGGCGCCGCTGTATCTTGGCGCAATTGGGATGATGGTGTGCGCGTGGTTCTTGGGCCCCGAGGCCGTCACAATGGCGCTGTACTTGACGGTTTTTGCTGTCGTCGCATGGAGACTGGTTGATGCGCCGACTCCTTCCAGAATCACTGACATCATTGCGAGTGTCTTCAGTGCCGTTTACGTTCCTTTCTTGGCCTGCTTTGTTGTCCTCTTGCTGCGAGATTTTCGCTCGCCCGCGGTGATCGGTGTTTATGTCCTTATCACCGCCTTTAATGACATCGGTGGATGGCTTGCGGGAATTATGTTTGGTAAACACCCCATGGCACCGCGACTGTCTCCGAAGAAGTCATGGGAAGGCTTTATCGGCTCTTTGCTTTTTTGCATCCTCACGGGAATCGGCGGATTTATGCTGCTGGGCGCAACGTGGTGGTGGGGTGTTATTGCCGGTGTCTGTGGCTGTGTGTGTGCGACGATCGGGGACCTTACCGAATCTTTAATTAAGCGTGAGGTTGGGCTCAAAGATATGTCGGGATTGATCCCCGGGCACGGTGGTGTGCTTGATCGTATCGATTCACTGCTGATGACCGCCCCGGTTTTCTATGTGATCTTTATTTTCGCTTTGCGTTAAGTTCGCATCTGAATGAAAGCACTTGAGGGTGCATGCGACTAGGCTATGCACGGGGAGAGGAGGAGCAACGAATGAGCACAAGCAATCGAGTAAGACGAGAAGTTCGCCCGACAGACCAGTTACCTGAGGGTGCGACCTCGCCTGATGCGAAGCCTCGAGTTACTTTTACAGCGCGTCGGCGCGGTAAGGCTCCTCGCCACCTTGCAGATTTCGATCAGAAGGACCGCAAGGAGTTTGTGTCCGAGGCCGGACTTCCTTCCTTCCGCGCTGATCAGTTGTCGCGCCACTACTTTGAGCGTCATGTCAGCGATCCTGCCTTGATGACGGACATGCCAAAGAGCGCCCACGATCTTATTGCATCGACTCTCCTTCCCTCTCTCGTTCGTGAAGTTGCTGTTCTGGAAGCTGATGGCGGAGAAACACTCAAACACCTATGGGAGCTTTATGATGGCGCCCGTGTTGAATCTGTTTTGATGCGTTACACCGACCGTACGACGCTTTGCATCTCTTCCCAAGCTGGATGCGGTATGGGCTGTCCTTTCTGCGCTACAGGTCAGATGGGACTCACCCGAAATCTCTCAACCGCTGAGATTATTGACCAAGTGCGCGCTGCTCACCAGGCATGTGAAGAAGGGCAGGTTGGGGGCTCGCCAACACACCTGTCAAATGTGGTCTTCATGGGAATGGGGGAGCCTTTAGCGAACTACAAGGCAGTAGTCGCAGCCCTTCACCGCATCATCGATCCCGCACCTGCCGGTTTTGGGATGTCTGCACGGAACGTGACGGTTTCAACGGTCGGTTTGGTTCCCGCAATTGATCGTCTCTCTCAAGAAGGTCTGCCGGTGACTCTTGCGGTCTCACTGCACACCCCGGATGATGATCTTCGTGATGAGCTCATCCCCATTAACTCCAGATGGAAAGTGGGAGAGCTTCTGGATGCGGCACGTAGGTACTTTGTAGCTACTGGTCGGCGTATTTCTATCGAATACGCGCTGATTAAAGACATGAACGATCAGGTTTGGCGTGCTCAGTTGCTGGCAGATGAGCTCAACAAGAGAGGCAGGGGATGGGCACACGTCAATCCCATTCCTTTGAATCCCACCCCTGGTTCGATCTGGACCGCATCCACCCGTCGGGCGCAGGATGCATTTGTGAAGACGCTGCGAGACAATGGAATCTCGACAACGATTCGAGACACACGTGGTTCCGATATCGACGGGGCTTGCGGCCAGCTCGCAACGGCTGTTAATAACCGTGAGCGTGCACGTCAGAGTGCACGTGAGAATAGTGCATACGAAGAGGAGAAGTGATGGGCGACGCTTTCCCGACTACGGGAATCTTCCGGCGCGGTTACGGTAGGGATGCCGTAGATGAGTTCTTCATCGATGCTCGTCATGCATACGAAGGAGGGCTTCCGGCTGAACAGTTCAGTGCTGAACAGGTTCGTCAAGCGTCCTTCCCAAGGCAACGTAATGGCTATGACACCCAAGCGGTAGATGCGGCAATGAGTCGACTTGAAGCTGCTTTTGTTCAGCGTGACCGCGCCGACCATATCGCTGTTAATGGCGAAGGCGCTTGGTACGAAAAAGTAGCCGATCGTGCGACGACACTGTATCCGCGTCTGCTCCGCCCCTATGGACAGCGTTTTTCGCACCCTCGTTCGGGAATTGGCTACAACGCTGAGCAGGTCGATGACCTTTTGGATCAGATTGCAGCTTTCTTTGATGATCGTGAGGATCTGGCTGCTGACGATGTGCGGCATACGCTTTTCAAGTCCGCGCGTGGTAAAAAGGCCTATGCAATGGGTCCGGTCGATGCCTATCTAGGGCGCGCCGTTGAAATCCTTCTTTCAGTCAACTGACACATGAGTACACAGGTTGTTCTTCTTGGTTCTACGGGATCAATTGGTACACAGGCGCTTGAGGTTATTGACCAGCACCACGAAAATTTCGAAGTTGTTGCCCTGAGCGCTGGCGGCCGTTCTCTTGAGCTTTTGGCAGAACAATGCGTTCGTTATCGACCTCGGGTCGTTGGAATCCACGATGGTGATGCGCACAGGCTTGAGCGCCTGATTGCTGCGGCCGCTGGTGAAATTCCAGAGATTTTGGTCGGACCGGATGCTTCATCACAAATTGCGGGGTCCTTCCCTCGCGCAGTCGTCCTCAACGGTATTACCGGCGGTGTCGGACTTGGTCCCACCCTTACTGCCCTCGAGGCCGGATCGACTCTTGCCTTGGCAAATAAAGAATCTCTGGTTGTTGGTGGGCCTCTAGTCCGGCGTGCAATGAAGCGTGATGGGCAAATTGTCCCTGTCGATTCAGAACACTCGGCCATTGCCCAGTGTCTCGCCAGTGGAGTTCACGAAAAAGGCTTGACCGCACAGCGAGTCACCGGCAAGAGCGAGCTTGCGCAATTGGTGCTCACGGCCTCGGGAGGGCCTTTTAGGGGGAAGAAACGTGCTGATCTGGCGGAAGTAACCCCGCAGCAGGCGCTGGCGCACCCAACGTGGAATATGGGACCCGTTGTCACCATTAACTCATCCACTCTGGTTAATAAAGGCCTAGAACTCATCGAGGCACATCTTCTGTTCGATGTTCCGGCCTCGGATATTGTCCCAGTCGTTCATCCTCAGTCCATCGTCCACTCGATGGTGACTTGGAAGGACGGGGCGACGATTGCGCAAGCCTCACCCCCCGATATGAAGCTTCCTATCGCATTGGGATTGACATGGCCCAAGCGGCTTCCAGATATCGAAAAACCGGTGGATTTCCTTCAGCGACAAGAATGGACTTTTGAGCCGGTTGATTCCCAAACATTCCCAGCAATCAATCTGGCACGAGCGGCTGTTAGTGAATCTCCGACCCATCCGGCTGTGTACAACGCTGCAAACGAAGTTTTCGTTGAGGCATTTCTACGCGGAGAGCTTGCGTATCTGTCGATCGTGGATCTTCTTGAGGAGGTTCTGGCCGAGCACCAAGGCATCGATGAGCCTACGCTGGACGATATTCTTGGCGCCCAAGAGTGGGCCAAAGCTTCTGCTCGTTCTCGCATTATGTGAGAGGAAAGAAAAGGTTTTTCGTGGGAATTATTGGTGTTCTCGTCATCGTCGTGGGGTTGTTGATCTCTGTCGCACTTCACGAATGCGGCCATATGATTCCTGCAAAAAAATTTGGCGTTTACGTTCCTGAGTTTGCTGTCGGTTTTGGACCTCAGATTTTTGGCGTCAAAAAAGGGGAGACAACCTATTCTCTTCGAGCGATTCTTTTGGGTGGCTACGTCCGGTTGGTAGGGATGTTTGCACCGGCTCGCGACGGGGTGAAAACGACGAATCGACGCGGGAAACCGACCCTTGCACAGGAAGCTCGCGAGGCCAGTATAGAAGAAATTCCGGAAGGCTACAGCTCTCGCGCATTTTATCTTCTTCATCCCGCACAGAAGATCATCGTCATGATCAGTGGTCCTCTGGTCAATCTGTTCCTTTCGATTCTCTTCCTATCGATTGCTCTGGTTGGGATTGGAATTCCCAAAGCCTCTTTGACCCTGAGCGAGGTTCCCCAGCAGTTGACTACCCAGGGGGCCACTATCGATGCGCCGGCGTACGCCGCAGGTATTCGAGCGGGGGATACGATCACGGGAGTCAACGGTAGCGCCGTGACCTCGTGGGAGCAGATGCGTCAAAGCATTGCAGGCTCACAGGGCAGTATCGATATTGACTACCTGCGAAATGGCCAACTTTTCCATGTGAAAGTTGATCCGTTGCGATCGGGAGATAGCGTCAGCATTGGTGTCATTGCGGGGACTGAATATCAAGCCGCCGGCGTAGGAACTGTCGCCTCCGCCGTAGGGGAGACCTTTACCGGCACAGTGAGCGTTGTTGCCCGCCTACCAATTGCCCTGTGGGATGTTGGCCGTTCGATTTTTACGGGTGCACCCCGTGATTCGGGTGGCGTCATGTCGGTTGTCGGTATCGGCAGGATTGCTGCAGATGCAACGTCGTCTGATGTCACGGCAAGTAGCGGTGGCTGGATGCGATCGGCGGCGCTATTACTGTCGATTCTGGCTTCTCTCAACATGGCGCTCTTTGTGTTTAATCTTCTTCCTTTCCCGCCGCTCGATGGAGGACATATCGTTCCGGCAATCTATGAATGGATTCGGCGAGGCCTTGCTCGGGTACGTGGAAGGAACGTGCCGCCACCGGTCGATACTGCGCGGCTCATGCCACTGACATACGCGATGGGCACCATCTTGGTAGCGATGACGGTTCTGCTGATGATTGCAGATATTGTCGTTCCAATCAGCCTGCAATAGGCTGCTCACAGCATTGCGAGCTTTCATCGGTTTCATCAGCGTCTGGTTGGCCCGGGTGCCAGCTGCATACAAGTGGGAGATAATGACAAGGTGACTGAAATTAACTTAGGGATGCCCAGCGTCCACGAAGCTCCTTTTCCGCGCCGCAAGACTCGTCAAATCATGGTGGGGGATGTGCCTGTTGGCGGGGGTGCTCCCGTTTCTGTTCAGTCGATGACCACAACGAAGACCCACGATATCGGCGCAACGCTGCAGCAGATTGCAGAGCTCACCGCTGCGGGCTGTGACATTGTTCGTGTCGCCTGCCCGACCGATAAGGATGCTGAAGCGCTGCCGATTATTGTTAAGCAATCGCGTATTCCCGTTATTGCTGATATTCACTTCAACCCGAAGTATGTTTTTGCAGCGATTGAGGCCGGTTGCGGTGCGGTTCGTGTGAACCCCGGAAATATTCGTAAGTTCGATGATCAGGTCAAGGAAATTTGCCGCGCTGCTTCCGATCATGGAACCTCGCTACGTATTGGTGTGAATGCGGGTTCTTTGGATCCGCGTCTTCTTAAGAAGTACGGTCGTGCGACCCCCGAAGCACTTGTTGAATCAGCGGTCTGGGAAGCATCGCTCTTTGAAGAGAACGACTTCCATGATTTCAAGATTTCGGTTAAGCACCACGATGTTTTGACCATGATTCAGGCCTACCGTTTGCTCTCTGAAAAGGGCGATTGGCCGCTTCACCTTGGTGTGACCGAGGCCGGGCCGGCCTTTCAGGGAACCATTAAGTCCTGCGCGGCTTTCGGTGTGCTTTTGGCTGATGGTATTGGCGATACGATCCGTGTTTCTCTTTCTGCACCTCCTGTTGAAGAGGTCAAGGTCGGTACGAAGCTCTTGGAATTCATGGGCCTACGTGAGAAGACCCTCGAGATTGTTTCCTGTCCGTCCTGTGGGCGTGCGCAGGTTGATGTCTGGACGCTGGCAGAAAATGTCACTGAAGGCCTCAAGGATCTGACTGTTCCCCTTCGCGTTGCCGTCATGGGCTGCGTTGTGAATGGGCCAGGCGAGGCTCGTGAGGCAGACCTCGGTGTGGCCTCGGGCAATGGCAAGGGACAGATCTTCATCCGTGGGGAGGTCGTCGAAACCGTTCCTGAAGATGACATTGTCCCAACCCTCATTAAGCATGCGAACCTGCTTGCTGAAGAAATGGGACTTGAAGAAGGTGAAGGATCTGTCGAGGTTCTTCCGGTTATTCGATAAAGGCACCAACCGCGAAAAATTCACGTATCCTTCCGTATAAGAACATTGAATGTAACAGCCTGATCAAAGGGGATTTGTTATGAAGATTCGTACCGTAGCTGCTCTGGGGGTCCTGGGCTGTGCTGGCGCAATTTACGCGACGGGTTTTCCGCGTCGTATTGGACTGACTCGTTCCGAGGCCTCGGTTTCCCTTCCCGGTGATCTTGAGCTTCCCAATGCCGATGTCGTCGTTGATCGTGCGGTAGAGATTGACGCACTGCCGACTCGCGTGTGGGAAGTCATCGATGCTGCTTTTGAAGAGGATGAGGACGGTCGTGTCCTGATCCGCCAGGAGGGCGATTGCCTGGTGATCCGCGTTCCCGCCCCGGGACGCAATTTGGAGTGGGAAGACGAAGTGGATGAGTACACCGGTACTTGCACTTTTGCTCTTCTTCCCGAGGCCAATGGCCGTACCCGCCTTCACCTGCGTGAGCGCCACCAGGCTAGCGAGTCGACTCCGCTCTGGCGCCTCTGGGCTGGCGTGTGTGCCGAGTCCTACTCAACCATGTCGATGCTGCGTGATTTGAAAGAAGCAGCAGAGGCTTTGTGAGCTGAACAATAGTCCACGGCGGGTGCAGGCTTCGTGCCTGTGCCCGCTGTGCTTTAGGATTGAGGTGTGTTAAGAACTCTTTCCTCTTTCTTCCTGCGCACGCTGCGCGAAGATCCGGCTGATGCCGAAGTTGTTTCCCATAAGCTCCTTGTCCGTGCGGGCTACATTCGTCGTACTGCCCCCGGTATCTACACGTGGCTTCCTCTTGGCCTGCGTTTGTTGCGCAAGGTAGAGGCAATTGTTCGTGAAGAGATGGACCGTATCGGTGCCCAGGAAGTCCACCTTCCTGCACTTCTTCCTGCAGAGCCCTACAAGGCGACCGATCGCTGGGATGAATATGGCCCGACCCTGTTTAAGCTGCAAGACCGTAAGGGCGGGGACTACCTCTTGGCTCCTACCCACGAGGAGATGTTCACCCTCTTGGTGAAGGATCAGTACTCCTCGTACAAGGACCTGCCTCTGACGATCTACCAGATTCAGACGAAGTATCGTGATGAAGCCCGTCCGCGCGCGGGTCTGATCCGCGGCCGTGAGTTCATCATGAAGGATGCATATTCCTTCGATATTGATGATGCTGGTCTGGATGCTGCTTACCAGAATGAGCGCGATGCCTACGAGCGCATCTTTAAGCGTCTGGGCTTGGAGTACGTCATTGTTTCCGCTATGTCGGGTGCCATGGGTGGTTCTCGTTCCGAGGAATTCCTTCACCCCAGCCCGATCGGTGAGGATACTTTCGTGCGCTCTCCAGGAGGCTACGCCGCCAACGCCGAGGCCGTGGTGACGCCTGCTCCGCAGCCGCTTCCGTTCGATGGCATTCCCGAATCTGAGATGCGCGAAACTCCTAATGCGCCGACTATCGAGGCCTTGGTTGAGCGCTCCAATGAGCTTTACCCCCGTGATGATCGCCCGTGGCAAGCCTCGGATACATTGAAGAGCTTCGTTGTCACGCTCACGCACCCTGACGGTGAGCGTGAGGTTGTCCTCTTGGGTGTGCCCGGTGATCGTGATGTCGATATGAAGCGTCTCGAGGCTTCGGTCGCGCCAGCAGAAGTTGAGATGGCCGGTCCGGAAGATCTGGCAAAGCACCCTGAGTTGGTTCCCGGTTACATCGGTCCCATGGCTGCAGGACCGAATTCACCTGCTCGCCACCTTGATGAGGATGGTAATCCTGTGGGTGGTATTCGCTTCTTGGTTGATCCTCGCGTGGTTGATGGAACCACGTGGATCGCTGGTGCAAATACTCCCGGAAAGCACGTGTACTGGCTGACGATGGGGCGCGATTTTACCGCCGACGGTACCATCGAGGCCGCCGAGGTCCGCGAGGGCGATCAGGCTCCAGATGGCTCTGGTCCGCTTCACTTGGAACGCGGTATTGAAGTTGGTCATATCTTCCAGCTTGGCCGCAAGTACGCAAAGTCTTTGGGCCTGACTGTTCTCGACCAAAATGGCAAGAGCCAGGTGGTCACCATGGGCTCATACGGCATTGGTGTTTCGCGCGTCCTAGCCGCACTTGCTGAATCCAATAGCGACGAGCGTGGTCTGGCATGGCCTGCGAATATTGCACCATTCGATGTTCACGTTCTTGCTACGGGTAAGACGGACGAGGTTTTCGAGGCCGCTGAGTCGATCTCATCGGCATTGGACCGTGATGGCTTTGATGTCCTCTTTGATGATCGCCGCAAGGTATCTGCCGGTGTGAAGTTTGCCGATGCCGAACTGGTCGGTCTTCCGATTGCGGTTGTTATTGGCCGCGGTTTGGCAGAAGGAAAGGTCGAGATTCGTCTGCGTGCAAATGGTGAATCTTTCGAGGTTCCGCTTGACTCTGCGGTTGAGCGTATCGAGCAGCTTCATCGTGAGCTGATGGGGGAGGGCAAGTAAATGGCTCTGCGTGAGATCCGTGTGATCGGTGATCCGGTCCTTCGAACCCCCTGTGATCCCATTACTGATATCGATGCTTCGGTGAAGGCGTTGGTCGAAGACTTGCTTGAGACTGTTGATATGGATGGTCGTGCAGGTCTTGCGGCAAACCAAATCGGTGTGGGGCTGCGTGCGTTCTCCTACAACATTGATGGAGAGATCGGCTACGTTCTGAACCCGAAGATTGTTGAGCTCAGCAAGGATGAGTATCAGGACGGTGATGAAGGCTGTCTGTCTGTTCCCCAGCTCTGGTTCCCCACGCAGCGTGCGTGGTATGCCCGCTGCGAAGGTGTTGACTTGGATGGAAAGCCAGTAGTTATTGAGGGTGAAGAGCTGATGGCTCGTTGCATTCAGCATGAGTGTGATCACCTTGATGGCATGCTCTATATTGACCGACTGGATCGCAAGACGCGTAAACGCGCTCTGCGTGAAATTCGCGAGGCAAACTATTAAAAGACAGATGTCGAACTGATCTTTGCGCAACTGCGGCGGATCCCACGTGATCCGCCGCAGTTTTGCGTTAGTATGTACATACACCGTTTGCTGTGGCATTGGATTGAGGGCGTAGGGGAAGACGATCCTCAAACACAGGAGGCCACAATGCGAGGGTCCTATACCCGCGGTGTACTTTTTGTACACTCAACGCCGCCCGCTCTTTGTCCGCACATCGAGTGGGCTGTCGGTGCTGCCTTGGGAAGCGAAGTTCACCTTCAGTGGACCCCCCAAGAGGCGGCCCCGGGAATGCTCCGCTGCGAATACTCCTGGGTGGGAAGTGCCGGTACGGGAGCCCGCTTGGCCTCGGCACTACGCGGCTGGGAGCACCTGCGCTACGAGGTCACCGAAGAAGCCAGCCCCTCTTGCGATGCAGGACGCTGGTCGCATACGCCGTCATTGGGCATTTTCCATGCGCAGATGGACAGCGTTGGCAATGTCGTCGTTCCCGAAGACCGCGTGCGTGCAGCTATCGAAAAGGCAAGTTCCTATGAAGAACTGCGTGAAGGCCTCGATCTGGCTTTGGGCCAGGCGTGGGATGATGAGCTGGAGCCCTTCCGTCATGCAGGAGCAGGAGCGCCTGTTCGCTGGCTCAACCGCGTAGGCTAATGATCTATGGGTACTATCGGTGACCTTTTAGGCGATGCGCTGGGACAGGCATTAGCCTCGAACTCTGAAGCTGCGCCCATTGAGGCAATTGAAGGGGCACGTGAGCAGGCTGTAGAGGAACGCGCTAAGCATGTGCGTCAGGTTGTACAGGATGCGCTTGTTTCAAACGCTTCAGTAGTTCCAGAGAATATCGATGATGCATGCTTATTGAGCGCGCTTGATCTGGACACCTTATCTCTGTATGCCGCTGTTTCAACCGTCGAGCATGAACTGGCTATCAGTATCCCGGATGCCGTGGTGTCCCAATGGGTGACCGTTGGAGATATTGCGAGCAGTGTCGGTGAGCTGGTGAGGTAGTCTCAAACTTCTGACCTAGAATGGTGTTATTGTCTGCGACCACACCAACTCAAGGAGAATCACAGGTGGCACGAATCGAAGAGGATCTGCTGGGTACGCGAGAAGTTCCTGATGATGCATACTGGGGAATCCATACGCTTCGCGCCCTTGAGAACTATCAAATCAGTGGACGGACAATTAACCAAGTTCCTGAGATGATCCGCGCAATCGTCCAGGTAAAAAAGGCCTGTGCTCTGGCAAATCGCGAACTTCACGTGATCAGCGCTAAGACCGCAGAGGCTATTGTTGCGGCTTGTGACGATATATTGACTAATGGAACCTGCATGGATCAATTTCCGATTGATCAATTCCAAGGTGGCGCGGGTACCAGCGTCAATATGAATGCCAATGAGGTCATCGCGAATCGCGCACTGGAGATGCTGGGGCTTCCTCGCGGTGATTATGACGTGATCAACCCCAATGACCATGTGAATCATTCACAGTCGACGAACGATGCCTATCCGACTGCGTTCCGCTTGGCACTTCACGGAAAGATCGAGAGGCTTCGCAGGGCTGTGGAGGATCTTGCCGATGCCTTCGCAGCCAAGGGCGATGAATTCCGTGATGTGCTGACCATGGGTCGTACTCAGCTGCAGGATGCGGTGCCAATGACGCTTGGGCAGGAAATGTCGGCCTTCGCAGTTACGCTTCGTGAGGAAGATCCGCGTCTTGAAGTGAATGCAGAGCTTCTCCTCGAAACAAACTTGGGTGCAACGGCGATCGGTACGGGGCTAAATACCCCTACTGGTTATCAGGACGTTGTTGTCCGTCACCTGCGTCGCATTACCGGCTCTCGAGTTAAGGCTGCGACCCATTTGGTTGAGGCAACTTCCGACACCGGTGCATATGTGTCCATGCATGCAGCGATTAAGCGCACAGCCGTGAAACTGTCGAAGATCTGTAATGATCTTCGTTTGCTTGCTTCGGGGCCACGCGCCGGTTTGAATGAAATTAATCTTCCTGAGATGGCTGCAGGTTCGTCGATCATGCCTGCAAAGGTGAATCCGATTATTCCCGAGGTCGTCAACCAAGTGTGCTTTAAGGTCATCGGAAATGACCAAACTGTGACAATGGCTGCTGAAGCTGGCCAGCTTCAGTTGAATGTCATGGAGCCTGTTATTGCGCAAGCAACCTTCGAATCCATCGATCTTCTTGTGAATGCGTGCGACACTCTTCGTGAGCGCTGCGTCAATGGAATCACGGCAAATGCTCAGGTTTGCCGCTCCTACGTTGAGAATTCTATTGGTATTGTTACGTACTTCAATGATGTGATCGGGCACCACCTCGGTGATGTTGTGGGTAAGCGCGCTGCTGCAGAGGGGAAGACCGTCCGCGAAGTGATTGCAGAGATGGGATTGCTTTCGGATGAAGAGGTCGAGGCGATTCTTTCGCCGGAAAACCTTGCGAACCCTCATTACCGAGGCGCACAGGTCGATTGATCTTCTTGTTCAGTTTGGGAGCGGGAGATTAGCTCTCTCGTCCCAAACCAGGTGGGCTCCTAAATTGGTGGTTATTTCAGGATGAAATAATCGCCGATTTGGCTATATCCTGATTGTCTGCTTCAACGCGGATAAATGCTTGATTTACCTCTGTCACCGCATGCGATATACCTGCAGCAGCGAATACTATCTGATCGGCTAGATTGTTCATTTCACCAATCAATGAATCGAGTATCTCCTGGCTGGTGCCAGCAGCTGGGATAGATGAGAGTCGTGTTTTTGCCGCGCTTTCTCCGGCGTCATCAGCTTTTTTCGCAGCTTGAGCCACGTATTCTGGATGCCATTCGATATCCTGAGACACCTTACCTCCTAGAGGTTGAAGTAGTTGGCGAGCTCGCACCAGAGCATCGTTTGGTAGTAGCCCTCGAGCCCAACTCGTGCCGGATCTGAACGTTGTTTACGAACCATGCAGGGCGGAGCGAGGTAGCTGGATGGCACACGTGAGGTTGCGACCTTGTAGCTTGCCGAAGGAGTTGATAGCGTTGCGATGCTGGAAATTGGCTCATAGCGCCTGGCAACGCGCTTCCATCGAGTCCACGCCGAATATTCCCAGTTATCTTCCTCAATTTCCCGGTGAAACCTTGGATTCATATATCGAGTCGTCCGATCTACGAGCAGTCCTTTGGCTTCTTCGATATCACCTCTACTAAGTGCGTCAACTGCCTGCGACTGAATGTATCTTGGAGCGTCGAAATCGTTCTCACGAGTGAAGATCGGGGAGTTTGCCAGTAAAACGTGGGGGGTTTCTTCTGTATCGATCAGATAGATATGACTTTCTTCTCCGACGGAGCGTAAAACTGTTGTCGAAACCGGGGCCTGAAAAATACAGAGCTGACGTATTACGCTGGGTGTGTAATGAGGTGAGAGCGAATAAATAGTGATCGGATGAGTGCTCTTCTGGATAGGGGCAAACAGATTCACCGCGTCCTCGGTCAGGCAGCCTGCAGAAAAAACGGATTCAACGTGCTGTCCAGCCGCTTGTTCAGCTTCTACCCATACTCTTTCGCCATTCTCTGATGTGAGAGCCGCAGTGCGAAACGCTTCTGTGAGGCAAGTCGGAATTGAAATCGTGGGGCGACCTTTAGTATTCATGAAATCACCTGCAAAGTCTCTAGCATCCGGGGAAGTTGATCAGCGATTGAATTAATTGAAGTCGTTGTTGCGGTTGCTGTCGCATAGAGGCGGACAGTTCTGTTACTAACTGTCTGAGTCCAGGTCCACTGGATCGCTGTGTAGGAGAGTCCTTCGTCAACGTAAAGGCCGGTAGTCATTAGTGTGTCATCACTTGGGATCGGAAAACGTGTCTGTTCGATAGTCATCCAGCCGGGAATAATTTCATCGAGGGGTATCGGGCTTTCCCCCATTAAATCGATGGTCACGATGAAATTCGGTCGGAAGCCTGTCGTTTTTTCCGGAATTCCGACTGCAACAAAGAGAGCATCATCTAACGGGGAGCGGGGGTGCGCGGAGGTCGCGTTAACTATTGGCGGAATCTGTGGAGTGAGTATCGCTTTCGGATTCGGGAGAGATAACGCCCTCCACGTGTCGGGGAGTTCCATTGTCGCGGTTAAAGACATTGAGATATCTCCAAACGTGAATGTCAAAGTATTGACCTGGCTCGGTGTAGGAGCGATGATTTGGCGATTTTCATCGAGAAATCCTTGGCGCTTGTGCCACTGCCACTGCGCGTCTATGCAGTGAGGGACCGGGAGCGGAAGGAAATAGAGGACAGCAATGAGAAGAAAGAGAAGCCCGAGGATAGCAATGATAAGAACGAGTGAGTGCGGTGCACCAGCGCTGTCTAGAAGTATACCTGTGCCGCTGGAAATTGCGAATAAGGTCCATGCGAGGCGGCGTATGCTCGCTCCTCGTTTTGAATAGAAATCACTGGACATATCCCTCCAGAAAACAGCGATTTGTGCATCGCTGTATGTTTCTGAACACCAGATAATTAATCCGATGAGAAAGAGAATCAATCCTGGGAGAACCTTACCAACTTCGCTGCTCATTGCTAACTGTGCTTTCGACCGATGCTTATATGTCGAGATTTCGGTATTACTTGCCTTTATTGTGACCGTAAATCTTATCTGTTTCTAACGCATGGCGGTTCTGTTCTTCTGCTTCCTGGAAGGCTTGATTGACTGCTGTTGTTGCTTGGGAGACTCCAGCGCATGCAAGTGTGAGACCTGCGATAAGCCCGTTAATTTCTTGAATAAGTTCGTCGAGGGCTTCTTGGTGTTGAGTACCGGTAGAAATTGAGGCGAGCTTGCTATTTGAGAAGATCTCACCTGCAGCATCGCACTTTTTTGCGCCCTCGGTTACCTGTTCGGGGTTCCATTCGATAAAGTCATACATTTAATGGCTCCTAGTGTTTAAGCGTGTGTGGCGTGAAATTAAAGTAGGCCGCCAGTAAGCACCAGAGCAGTGTTTCGTAGCAGGGCTCTAGGGGAGCGTACTGTCTATTTACTGCCTTTGATGGTAACGAGGTAGTAGAGGATAGATAGCTCTCAGGAACTATAGGTGTTTCAAAGCGATAACTTGACGCTGGCGTGGAGAGTGCGGTAACGCTTGAAGTAGGCGCATAGGTCGTGGCTGTTCGCCTCCATCGTGTCCACGCTGTGTATTCCCACAGCCCGTTTTGTATATATGACGCGAAATTGCGGTACTTATCTTGAGCGGTGGAGTCAACAAGGAGCCTTTGTACTTGCTCGAAATTTGCGTGGCTCATTGCGCGAATTGCTTCATCAAAAATATAGTTCGGGGCGTCATTGTCCCCTTCTCTGGTGCGTAAAGGGCTATTTGCTAGGACCACATGAGGAACTTCCTCGGTATCAATGAGATATACGTGAGTTGTGTCGCCAACGCTACGAAGGACTGTTGAGTGGTCCTTTGCTTGGAATACGCATAACTTGCGTGTGGCATCGGGTGTATATGCGGGGGAGCATGAATAGAGGGTAATTGGTCCAGTGCATGCGGTAATTGGCGCGAGTAGCGCCTGCGCAGTGGGCGTTAGGGAGCTACCCGTCGATACTTCCGATAAGTGGCGCCCGGCGCGTGTTTCCACATGTTGCCATTCTTCAAAACCATTACGGGGGTCGATGGCCACACTGATCAAAGAGTGAGCAAAGGTTGTGGGGATAACGATCGCGGGGCGATTGGGATTTGGTGTATTGGTGTTCATTGTGTGATTTCTAGGCTACTGATCATGTCTGGGAGGTCGTCGGCGATGTGGTTGATGTTGGTTGTTGTCGAGGTCAGTGTGGCATAGACGCGGATATTATGTTCTGCAATTCTTTGTGTCCACGTCCATTGGATAGCGGTGTAGGACTGGTGGTCATCTATGTAGATTCCGCTTGACATGGTTGCGTCTGGACCGTGGATGGGGAATGGTATTTCCTCGATCGTTAGCCATCCTGGGATTGCGTCTTCCGGGGGAATGGGGTTTTGGCCGGTTGGTTCCATTGTGATGATGAAGTTAGGCCGGAACCCTGTGGTTCTTTCGGGGGTGCTGACAGCGATGAAGAGTGAGTTTTTGAGGTTGTTGAGTGTCGTCGATGTATGGGGGAGATGAGGGATGAGGGGAGAATTGGGGTTATTGAGATCGAGTGCTCTCCATGTCTCGGGGAGTTCCATGCTTGTTTTGATGGTCACGGTTTCACCTCCAAGGACGTACGAGCAATAATTGGTTTGGTGAGGGGTTGGGGGGATGATCTTCCCGTTTTCGTCAATAAGCCCGTGGCGCTTATGCCACTGCCACTGTTGGTCTACTATGTGCGGAATTGGAATCGGTAATAAATAGACGATGCTGAGTATGAGGAAGAAAGGAATACTTCCAGCAATAACCGATTGGATGTGCTGTGGCAGAGCGATCTTTATAGAAAACAGAAAGAGAGCACCTGAAATCATGCAAAGCATCCACAACGGAATGGCAATTTCGTTGACGCGCTGTGGCACATTCTCCTTGCTGTATGCCCGCCAAAACTGAGCCAATGGGGTGTCCGTATATGTCTCCACGTACCAGACGTACAGTCCCAAACCGCCAAAAGGAAGACCTAAAGCAGTAAAAAGAATGTTTGAATCCATAATTTCCCCTAAGAGGACAGCGCGTAACTGTTGAAAAGTGTTGCGCTACCGTTGATACGTCTAGCGGCATAAGCGTCGTTCGCTGCGTTGGTAAGGTTATCAATCAAAGTTTGGAATAGGGTGTCGGCAGCAAACATTGCATCAACATTTGTTGTGAAATCCCATGAGATTGTCTCAATCCCGTTGTAGCTTGATTGGGGAGTTCCGGACACAGTGTTGCTGAGGTGGGGTAAGCACTGCAGATTCAGGTAACACGCCACTTGCCTCCATATCGCCACTGACACGGTGCATCGATTCCTACATAACAGACACTACGCCGGAGACTGAAAGCATGCAAGCAGTTTCGACTTTCAGACTCCTGCTTTTAAATCTGTGTTGTTTTGATAGCAGATTAAAAAGTGGGTGGTGAGGTTTCGAGAACCTCACCACCCAGCACTTTTGCCTGCACTTGTCGTTACGCAGGCTGAGAAGTGTTTACTCTTCGCCGGTGTGATCCGCTCCGGAAATCGCGTAGTTGAAGAGCTGGTAGCGGTCGATTGCCTGCTGTACGACTGAAGGATCAATCTGGCCGCGGTCAGCCAGGGCCTTCAAAACACGAACCGTCATAGATTCGGCATCGATGTGGAACCAACGGCGAGCCGCGCGACGAGTATCAGAGAAGCCGAAGCCATCAGCACCCAAGACGTAGTAGTCACCGGGCACCCACTGACGAATCTGGTCGGGCAGAAGGCGGTCAAAGTCAGAAGACGCCACGAAGGGGCCTTCGGTTCCCTGCAGCTGGCTGGAAACGAAGGGGGTGCGCTGAGGCTCGTTCGGGTGGAGGAAGTTGAACTCTTCCACATCCAGCGCCTCGCGACGAAGCTCGGTCCACGAGGTGACCGACCAAACTGCTGCATCGACACCCCAATCACGTGCAAGCAGCTCTCGTGCCTCGCGTGCCCACGGCACGCCCACACCTGATGCGAGCAGCTGAGCCTTCGGGCCTCCGAAGTTCGCGTGATCATCGACTTTGTAGATGCCCTTAATAAGCCCGTTGACATCAAGGTTTTCGGGCTCTGCCGGCTGGTGAATAGGCTCGTTGTACACCGTCAGGTAGTACATGACATTCGGATCGCGTCCACCTGCATCGCCGTACATACGTTCAAGGCCGTCGGCCATGATGTACCGCAATTCGTAGGCATAAGCGGGATCGTATGTGACAAAGGCATGGTTCGTAGATGCCAGAACGGGGGAGTTGCCATCCATGTGCTGCAGGCCTTCACCGGTGAGGGTTGTACGCCCAGCGGTTGCGCCGACAACAAAGCCCTTCGACAGTTGATCGCCAGCAGCCCAGAACTGATCGCCCGTGCGTTGGAACCCGAACATCGAATAGAAGATGTAGAAGGGAACCATCGGCAGGTTGTGAGTGGCGTAGGCGGTACCAACCACCTGGAATGCTGCCGCACTACCGGCCTCGGTAATACCGGTGTGCATAACCTGACCTTGCTCAGACTCGCGGTAGGACAGCATCATATCTGCGTCAACCGGAGTGTAGGCCTGACCCGTCGTGTTGAAGATCTTCGCCGAGGGGAAGATTGCATCCAGACCGAAGGTACGTGCCTCGTCAGGAATGATCGGAACGAAGTACTTGCCAACGTTCTTGTCCTTGATGAGGTCCTTGATCAGGCGCACCAAAGCCATAGTGGTGGCAACTTCGAGCTTGCCGGATCCCTTGGAAAGGGCCTCGAAAGGCTTCGAAGGAAGCTCGGGAAGCTTCGGCTGGTGATCGCGGCGCTCGGGAACCCAACCGCCCAGCTTCTCACGCAGCTCCTTCATGTACAGCAGAGCAGGGTGATCTGCCGGCGGCATGTAATAGGGGGGCATGTAGGGATCGCGTTCCAGCTCTTCGTCGGTGATGGGAAGCTGCAGACGATCGCGAAGAAGCTTCGCGTCTTCCACGGTGAGCTTCTTCATCTGGTGCGTCGAGTTACGACCAGCGAAGTGGCTACCCAGCGCATAGCCCTTAATGGTGTGAGCCAAGATAACGGTCGGTTGACCGGTGTGCTCGGTTGCAGCCTTGTATGCCGCGTACACCTTTCGGTAGTCGTGACCACCGCGCTGCAAGGCCCAAATCTGATCGTCGGTCCAGTTTTGAACCATTGCTTTGGTACGCGGATCGCGGCCAAAGAAGTGCTCACGAATGTATGCACCATCATTTGCGCCGAAGGTCTGGTAGTCGCCATCCAGAGTTTCGTTCATCAAGTGAACAAGCGCATCATCCTTATCTGAGGCCAAGAGCTGGTCCCAACCGCGACCCCAGATGACCTTAATAACGTTCCAACCCGCACCCTTAAAGAAGGCTTCGAGTTCCTGGATGATCTTGCCGTTGCCACGAACCGGGCCATCAAGGCGTTGCAGGTTGCAGTTCACAACGAAAGTCAGGTTGTCGAGTCCCTGCTGCGCGGCAAGCTGAAGCATGCCACGAGATTCAGGCTCGTCCATTTCGCCATCACCTAAGAAGGCCCATGTGCGCTGCAATGAGGTGTCTTTAATGCCACGCAGGTGCAGGTACTTATCAAACCAAGCCTGGTAGATCGCCTCTGCTGGCCCGAGGCCAAGGGAGACGGTTGGGAACTCCCAGAAGTTAGAGAGTTGGCGAGGGTGGGGGTAAGAGGGGAGTCCGTGAGGAGTGGAGACCTGTTGACGGAATCCGTCCATCTCTTCTTCGGAAAGACGCCCTTCAATGAAAGCGCGTGCGTAAGGTCCGGGAGAGGCATGGCCCTGGAAGAAGACGTGGTCACCACCGCCCGGGTGATCCTTACCGCGGAAGAAGTGGTTGAGGCCAACCTCGTAGAGCGTTGAAACCGAGGCGTAGGAGGAGATGTGCCCACCGACCTTGACGCCGGGGCGCTGAGCCCTGGTTACCTGGACTGCCGCATTCCAGCGGATCCAGCGGCGGTACTGGCGTTCCATGGCCTCGTCACCGGGGAAGTAAGGTTCTTGATCGACAGGAATCGTGTTGACGTAGGGGGTCGTGTATTCCTGAGGAAGTTGGATTCCCTTACGGCGTGCCTCTTCGAGCATGTGCAGCAAGATGTAGCGTGCACGTGGGCCGCCCTTTTCTTCGATCAGGCCACTCAGTGACTCGACCCATTCTGAGGTTTCTGCGGGGTCATTGTCGGGTACCTGGCTGAGTAACCCGTTGACGACGGGGTGGTTCTCGCTCACTGGATCTCGAACTCCTCTGATTAACTTAGCGGAAGCGCCTGGTAGGGCACGCCCTCGTGCTTACAGGTCTATTTTGGTACCTGCGAGTGGAAAATGCGAGTGAAAATGGGACTTCCGGCCCATGATTCACGCCTCATTTGTTAAGGCCAAAGATGGTGCTTTGCTGAGAAAATCACAGGAATCGAGAGAAATAAAAAATAATTGCGCTGTGTGCATTACGATTGAAGCCGTGAAAAGCGATGTAACACTGTCTGTGTCGTGGCTCGAAGGGGAACTCCGGTGAGTGTCAAGCTAGGGTTCACGAAGGGTCAGATTATTCAAGAGTTCTACGTTGACGATGATGCGGATCAAGCGCTGCGCCAACTTGCTGAAGAAGAGAGCGGTCATCAGCTTGTCGATCCCGACTACGAAGATGTCGTCGATGGAGCGATCGTATGGTGGCGCGCGGATGATGCCGAAGAGGAAGATCTGGCGGACCTGTTGGTTGATGCCATGTCAAACCTTGACGATGGAGGACTGATCTGGGTCTTGATTCCCAAGCCTGGACGCCCCGGAACTGTCCCGGTTTCTGATGTTGAAGAGGCTGCTCACACTGCCGGCCTCCACGCGACTTCAGCGAGTGCGCTGGCTCCTGAATGGGCCGGAATCCGTCTCACCGCACGTTCAAGAAAGCACTGAGTTTTCGCGCGACTTCGTCTTGCGTGACCGCATTGCGCTCACTCTTTTGCAGTGTGCGCAATGCATCTCACAGCGTCTGATTCCAAGTAATTGCTGCTTGTACTCTATGCTGTACTGGTGCGTTCATTAAAGAACGTGCTTTGGGCCTTTAGCTCAGTTGGCTAGAGCATCTGGTTTACACCCAGAAGGTCATCGGTTCGAGCCCGGTAGGGCCCACAGAATTGGGGTCGGAAGCTTAAAGCTTCCGACCCCAATCTTTTTGTAGACCTACGCGGCGTCTACTCAGCGTTATGCGGCTGCGAACCCTCGGCCTCGTGAGATTCTTCTTGGGCTGCCTGAACGATCTCTTCGACGACGTCTTCTCCGGCGACAAGCTTGCCGGAAACGCCGCTGCCCAGCTGCTCCATCGCTAGACGTGCAACCAATTGCTGGTTTGTGGTCGTGCGTTGGGAACGAGCGCCGGAAAGGAAGCTGAAGAACCAGTTCACCAGCGTTCCCACCTGCGACTTAAAGCCAACGATATAGAGCAGGTGGAGGAAACACCACGAAACCCATGCCATGAAACCAGTCAGTTCCATCTTGCCCATCTGTACGACAGCCTTAAAGCGGGCAATGGTCGCCATGGATCCCTTGTCGAAGTATGAGAATTCACTTCGCTTGGGGGAGCGGTTGTTAAGGCGAGCCAGAACCGTATCTGCCGCAAAACGCGCGGACTGGATTGCTCCCTGTGCAACTCCGGGGACACCCGGGAAAGACATCATGTCGCCCAGGACAAAGATTTCAGGGTGGCCGGGAAGAGTCAGATCCTTATTGACCAAGACGCGGCCTGCTCGATCAACCTCAGCACCCGTGGCCTTTGCGATCTGTGCTCCAAGGGGGCTGGCTGAAACGCCTGCTGCCCATACCTTGCAGACACATTCGATGGTTTCTTCTTCACCTGATTTGTACTTCAGGGTCACACCTTCAGCATCAACATTGGTGACAAAAGCATCCATCTTGAGCTCAACGCCCAACTTTTCCAGTTCTGCCCAGGTCTTATGGCCAAGCTTCTCGCCGAAAGGCGGCAGCGGGAAGGAAGCACCATCGACCAAAATGACTCGTGCCTGAGTCGGATCGATACGCCGGAATTCTCCCTTGAGCGTCTTAGAGGCCAACTCTCGGATCTGTCCTGCCATCTCAACACCAGTGGGGCCCGCACCAACGACGACAAAGGTCAGGAGCTTCTCGACCGCAGCTGGGTCGGTCTCGATCTCGGCCAGCTCGAAGGCGCCGAAAATGCGCGCTCGTAGCTCGAGGGCGTCGTCGATCGTCTTCATGCCCGGCGCGAAGACCGCGAAGTGATCGTTGCCGAAGTAGGACTGGCCGGCGCCTGCTGCGACAAGCAGGGTGTCGTATTCTGTCTGCTCGTGCTTGTTGTGGTTACGCCACTTGACAATTCGGTTCTCGACATCAATATCTTCGACGAGCGCCTGGAAGATCTCGACGTTCTTTTGCTTGCGTAAAATTTCACGCGTGGTTGGTGCGATATCACCCTCAGAAAGAATTCCAGTAGCAACCTGATAGAGGAGCGGCTGGAAAAGATGGTGTGATGTACGGGCAAGAATGGTGATGTCGGCGTTTGCATGCTTGAGGCGACGTGCGGCAGTCAATCCTGCAAAGCCGGAACCAATGATGACAATACGATGACGCGACATATACCTTCCTTAATTAGATAAGGGAAAGCTTACTAAAATCCCTATTATCATCAAAGGCATACGTATGTGTTTTCACTCATCTCCGATTAGAGCATAAGGAGCTTATTGGGTTGACGCGGTTGAAGACCGAGCGATAAGTGTGGGTTCTTGATCGGAAACTGTGCGTGGGCTTTCGCCGTGTAGTTGCTCAAGGAGGAGTTGCGCACCCGCAAACCCAAGCGTTGCAGGATTTCGAGATATAGCAGTTACAGCGGGAGAGAACATTCCTAACATAGGGGAGTCTTCGCAGGAGCAGACCCTAATATCCTTACCGGTTTTCAGTCCCGCGTGAGTGATTGCCTGCAGGCCGCCTAAGGTCAGGATTTCGTTTGCAAAGATGATCCCGTCGGGGAGGTTGGTTGTAGCTAATAGTGCTCGTGTCGCATGAAGGGCCGAGGCCTCGGAAAACTCGTTATTCGCCGCGATAGTAATTGAGATTCCACGCTCCCGACCAAAATCGTGCAGGGTGGCAATGCGTTGCTGGATGTGTGTGAAGGATGAAGAGCCGCAGACGAATGCGATGTGTCGGCACCCTTGCTCGGCCAAGTGAAGTGCAAGAAGGCGCACCATCTGTTCATCGTCACCAATAACTGCGCCGCATTCATCAAACTTTTGCCCAATAACGACGGTCGGAAGCCCGTATTCGTTGAGTTTTGCCGGACGGGGATCGTCATCACGAGGGTCAACCACAATCGTTCCGTCGACGCGTCCTTGGGCCCACCAGTTTTCGTATGCCTTGAGTTCTTCTTCCATTGAGTGGGAAAGGTGAAGGAGAAGATCAATGCCGCTGTTGTCTAAAGCGTCTTGGACGCCGGTAATGAATTCAAAGAAGAAACGTTCTGAAGAATTATTGACACGTGGACGTTGTAAGACCAAGCCAATTGCGTTGGAACGTGAGGAAGAAAGTGCACGTGCTGTTGCATTTGGGCGCCATCCCATCTTGGCTGCGATATCGATTATTCTTGCTCGCGTGGTAGGCGAAACGCCGGGACGATCGTTGAGGGCGAATGATACGGCTGCGCGGGAAACGCCTGCTTCTCGCGCAATATCACGGATTGTTGGACGCGCCATCGCGACACCTTCTCTGGTCGTAATCGGATTGTTACAAGTTTACCTCGTACTAAACCGGATTAGTTGTTATTCTGAACGCAGTGCCTCGAAGTAGAGGCACTGCAGAAGACGGAGACGTGATGCACGATAATCAAGAAATCCTCATGCAGCGTGTGACACGCACATTGAAGGAACGAATCCTTCCGCGCGAGTACACGAAGATTTCTTCACTGCATGTCACTCAGTGGCGCCAGCCCTTAGAAGACGGTGTCATCTCGGAGCCAGTTCGTTTTGCACAGGCAATGAAAGCTGACTTCACTCCTTTTGAATTGGGACAGACATGGGGCGGAGCATGGCAGACAACGTGGTTCAAGCTCCACGGTCAAGTTCCCAACGACGTGGAACTTTCGCAAAGTCAGCGTCTTGAGCTTCGAATTGATCTGGGATTCGAAGAACACTCTGTAGGTTTCCATGCTGAAGCACTGGTAAGGGATCTGTCGGGGAAGACTATCAAGGCCCTGAACCCTCGAAGCCGGTGGCTTCCTGTCGCGCAAAAGGCAGGAAGTGACATTGACTACGTCATTGAGGCAGCGGCAAACCCCTTACTTTTGGGCATTCCTCCCTTCCAGCCCACTCACGATGGCGACAAGCTCACGGCTTCGCACCAAGAGCTGTACCACTTCCGCCAAGCAGACCTTGTCGTCGTCAACGAAGATGTCTACGGGCTGGCACTGGATATTCAAGTTCTGCACGAGATGATCGAGGCGGCGCCTCACTTTGGTGATCATGAATGGGATGTCCTATTGGGACTCAATCGTGCACTTGATTGCCTTGATCTTGACGATGTGGTTGCAACTGCCGGCGCAGCACGTCAACTTCTTCAGCCTTTTATGGAGGCGGCTGCTTACCCCGGAGCGCACCGAATCAGCGCTGTTGGCCATGCACACATTGACTCTGCATGGCTGTGGCCACTGCGCGAAACACGTCGCAAGGTCAACAGGACTCTTGCCAACGTCGTCCGTCTGATCGAGGACGGTTCTTCCTTGATCTTTGCCCTTCCTGCTGCCCAACATGCCGCCTGGCTTAAGGAAGACGACCCTGAACTTTTCGAACGCGTACGTGAGCTCGTTGCAAAGGGCCGAATCGTTCCCGTAGGCGGAATGTGGGTCGAACCGGATGCTGTTCTTCCCGGCGGTGAGGCAATGTGCCGTCAGTTGGTTGAGGGCTTGGACTTCTTTGAAAATGAACTTGGTGCCTCGTGCCAAGAAATCTGGCTTCCTGACTCCTTCGGCTATTCTGCCGCACTTCCTCAAATCGCCCGAGAAGCCGGAATTGAACGCTTCCTGACGCAAAAGATTTCATGGAACCAGGTCAATACCTTCCCGCACCACACTCTGTTGTGGGAAGGCATTGATGGATCGCGAATTTTTACGCACTTCCCGCCGATGGACACCTACGGTGCGGAAGTTACCGGCCAAAACCTCACTCACGCCGTCGAAAACTTCAAGGACAAGGGACATGCAAGTGTTTCCCTCATGCCCTTCGGCTACGGTGACGGTGGTGGCGGCCCCACCCGTGAAATGCTTGAACGCATTGACCGCTTCCGCTCCCTCCGCGGCGCGCCTGAAGTTGTCATGGAAACTCCCAAGGAGTTCTTTGATCGGGCGCTGGAAGACGCTGACCAGATCCCGGTGTGGGTCGGTGAGCTCTATCTTGAGCTGCACCGCGGCACTTTCACCTCACAGATCGATGCGAAGCAAGGGAACCGTCGCGGTGAATCAATCCTGCGCGAGACTGAACTGTGGTGTTCTTACGCTGCGATTCAAGGCTTGATGGATTACCCCTATGAGGAGCTTCGTTCCTACTGGCGCACCCTCTTGCTGTGCCAGTTCCACGACATCCTGCCCGGGACGTCGATCGCTTGGGTTTACCGCGAAGTCCGTGAGCTTCACAAGCAGATTCGTGAAGGCTGTGAAGCGCTCATTCAGAAGGCGCTCACGGTTCTCACTGCCTCAAATAAGGACAGCCAAAGCGGGGAATTGCTTGCTAATGCGTCCTCCTTCCCGCTTCACGGGACTGCACCTCTGTCGGTTACCGCGCCTGCAGAAGAAAAGGGCTCTCAGGGTGTTCACCTGCTCCAGGTTGACGATGGCTACGAAATTACGAACGCCTTCTTCAAAGCGCGTGTTTCTGCAAGTGGTGAACTGATCTCGCTGCGAGAAATTGAATCTGATCGTGAATGGATCCCCGCTGGTCAAAAGGCAGGAGAATTCCATATTCATCAGGACTTCCCGAATATGTGGGACGCTTGGGATTTGGATCCCTTCTACCGCAACTCCCTGCGTGTTGTCACTGACCGTTCAGTGTCCAATGTCGTCGTTGAACACGATCGGGTAGAGATTCATTCCACCGCGCGTATTGATTCTTCCAGCATGGAGCTGGTCTGGATTTTCACCTCTGGAAGCAAAGCAATTGACCTCCATGTTGAGGCCGATTGGCACGAGCACGAAAAGCTTCTCAAGCTTTCGATCCCGGTTGAACTCCACACCGATCATGCCCAGTACGAAACGCAGATGGGCTACATTACCCGTCCGACCCATGAGAATACCTCGTGGGATGCCTACCGCTTTGAGGTTTCTGCTCACCGCTGGGTCCGCTTGGAAAATGCCTCGTGTTCGTGGGCGATCGCAAATGATGCCACCTATGGGTGGGATGTCACGCGTCACCAAAATGACAGGCGAGGTACCTGGTCGCAGGTGCGTGCCACCTTGGTCAAGTCGGCCCGATTCCCCGATCCCGATCAGGATCAGGGGCACCACCAGTGGAATTTCAGGATCGTTCCCGATGCCTCGGTTCTTGAGGCAGTCGCTGCCGGTCAGCAGATTAACCTGGGTGAGCGAGAGGTCAGCGGCGCCCCCGTCGATGCTCCTTTCAGTGTCGATGGTGCGGTCGTTGAGTCTGTTGCCTTGGCTCCTGACCGCAGTGGTGACCTTGTGATCCGCCTGTACGAGGCCGAAGGTGGGCCCTCACGCGTCACATTCCGCGCCCCTAAGGCTGGCTCTGTCACCGCTTGCGATCTGCGTTACCGTCCGAGCGATAGCGAACCCGAGCTCCGCGGCGGCCAAGGGGAGTGGACCTTCGATCTGTCTGCATTCCAGATCACTACGCTGCGGGTTTCCTTCGCGAAGTGAATAGGTGAGTCGTCATGAAGTTCGGTGTGAACTACACTCCGCGGCAGGGATGGTTCCATTCGTGGTTGGATTTTGACTCCGAGGCCGTGCGGGATGATTTCCACGCGATCCGCGCTATCGGTGCTGACCACGTGAGGATTTTCCCGATTTGGCCGCTCCTTCAACCCAATCGCACTCTCATTCGCTCAAAGGCAATTGACGATGTTGCAACCGTGGTTGAAATTGCGGGGGAGTGCGGTCTTCAGGTGACTGTGGATGTCCTTCAAGGACACCTCTCATCTTTTGACTTCCTGCCTTCGTGGGTCACCTCTTGGCATCGACGCAATCTCTTCACTGACCCGGATGTCGTTCAAGCAGAACGCAATCTGGTCAGCGAGATGGCTCAGGCTCTGCGTGGTATCCCCGCCGCTAGTGGCTTGTCGATTGGCAATGAGTTCTTCCAATTTGCCGCATCGCGTCATCCTTTTCCTCACAAAGTAACTGAGGAAAAAGCAGGACGCTGGTTAGAGCAAATGCTCGGTACTGCCCGTGAAGAATGGCCCGAAGGTGTTCACACCCACAGTCATGATGACGATCTATGGTTTGAAAACGACCAGCCATTTTCTCCCCAAATGGCCACGTCATTGGGAGATCTCACCACTGTCCATTCATGGATTTTTGGTCGGGTTGGTCCGCGTCTTGGTGCTCGTGCCCCGCAGCTCGTGTGGTTTGCCCGTTACCTGTGCGAACTCGCAGCTGCGTGGGCCGAGGACCCCTCGCGTGGAGTATGGCTTCAAGAAATCGGTGCACCTGAGAACTACGTGGATCCAGAAGAGGCTCCTCAGTTCCTGACAGACACCGTAGAAATTCTCATGGGAGAACGAGGCGGCGGAGTATCTCCCGGCCTCGAAGGAGTCACCTGGTGGTGCTCCCACGATGTCTCCCGTGACCTCTCAGATTTCCCGGCACTCGAGCATTCCTTGGGACTGCTGGGACAGGATGGCAATCCAAAACCCATTGGAGAGGCCTTCCATCGTGCTGCTCAGCGTTGGGCGGATGTGCGAGCTCATGGTGAGCAACGTTCGTCCCTCCCCCTGACTGCACAGGAGTGGACGCGCGTCGACACCGACGCTCGGCACGAATATTTCGATCGCTGGATGGAACTCGCATTAGCGGGCGATGTCCGGCGTATCGAATTGAATCGTTCTTGTTATCGCTCTTTGGGTGAGAGCAAGGACGAGGAAAAGAATATTTTCCTCTCAACGTGGGATTCCTAATTCCACAGCGTTCATCGAAAAACCTTCGAAGGAGAAGACCATGCGTAAGACGCGCACTATCGTGACTGGCGTCGCACTTGCTGCGGCATTCAGCCTCGCTGCTTGCACCGGCGGATCCGGCTCAAGCTCCACCTCCAGTGCTTCTAGCTCAGCAGGCGGTACTACTGAGATTTCCTTCCAGACTTGGTCACTGAAGAACGATCGTTTCACCCCCTACTTCGAGCAGTTGGTGAAGGACTTCGAGGCTGAGAATCCCGACATCAAGGTCAAGTGGATTGATCAGCCTGGTGACGGCTACGAGGATAAGATCCTCCAGCAAGCTAACTCTGGTGAGCTTCCCGATGTTCTGAACCTGCCCCCGGGCTTTGCATACAAGCTTGCGGATACCGGACTTCTTGTCGACCTTGACAAGGTTGAAGGAGCGAAGGTCTCCGAGTATGTCGATAGTGCTGCGAAGGCTTACCAGTTCCCGAATATCGAGGGCCACTATGGATACCCCTGGTACCTTGGCACTGATCTGAACTGGTACAACGTCGGCAAGATGAAGGAAGTCGGTGTCGATACCTCTAAGCTTCCGACCACCCTCGACGAACTCTTCTCGATGGCTTCCGACGTTGCAAAGGCCAGCAACGGCGAGGTCAAAATGATCTCTTCCGTTCCAGATATTGGTACTTTCTCTGCTGCCGGTATTGATATCTACAAGGACGGCAAGTTCGTCTTCAACACCGATGAAGCTGCCAAGATCATCGACCAGTTCCAGAAGGCCTACAAGGATGGCGCAATGCCCGCCGAGGCGCTGAACGCCGACTACCAGGGCAATGCAGCACTCTACAAGCAGGGCAAGAGCACCTGGACAACCGGTTCAGCTGGCTTCGCATCCGCGCTTAAGGCAGATGCTCCTTCTCTGATCGACCAGACCGAGGTTACCCCGCGCATCGGCCACGCACCGGTGTTCATCCAGGGTATCTCTGTTGCAAAGAACTCTAAGAACCAGGCCGCTGCCGTCAAGTTTGCGCAGTACGTGACCAACACGAAGAACCAGGTTGAGTTCGTCAAGATCGCTCAGGGCTTCTTCCCCGGAACCAAGGCCGGTAACGAGAAGCCCGAGGCTTTCACCTCTGTTGTCTCGCTTGACTTGCAGAAGAAGGCTACTGAGCTGGCCGCAAAGGAACTGCCCAACACCGTTGAACAGTCTCCGCTGCAGTTCACCGACGAGATGGGTACCTACGTCAAGCAGCAGCTTGCTCTTGCCGTGAAGGGTGAAATCTCCTCGAAGGACGCCCTTGATAAGGCAGTCAAGTACTGCAACGACAACCTGGCAAAGTGATTCTCTGATCACTTGGTGGTGTTGGGAGCTAGCTTCTCCCAACACCACCGCCCCCGCCGCTCTTGTTATCAATGGCGGCACTGTGTACCGACTTCCTTTGGGATAAGGAGGAACAACACATGAAATCCCACTCAAAGCTAACTCCCTATCTTCTGCTTGCGCCGGCAGTCATTTGGGTCTTGGTATTTTCCATCTGGCCCTTCTTGAACACCGTTGTTCTTGCATTTACTGATGCGCGCCCGCTCAAGCCTGCCAAATTTATTGGACTGACGAATTTTGTCACTCTCTTCAGTGATGAGCGCTTTGGCTACGCTCTGACGACTTCACTGGTTTACGTTCTGGTCTGCGTCCCCCTCTTAACTTTCCTGCCCCTTCTTCTTGCGCTACTGGTTGAGAAGAAGGTCCCCGGAATTTCTATTTTCCGGACGAGCTATTACTTCCCGGTCATCGCCTCGGTCGTGGTAGTCGGTATCATCTGGTCCTGGCTATTTGACTCGAAGGGTCTTATTAACCAATCGCTTCAATTCGTCGGTATGACGGACCACTCGATTAACTTCCTCGTTGATCGCTGGCTCATTCTTCTGTCGTCAACGTCGCTGACAGTGTGGAAGGGCCTCGGCTACTACATGGTCGTGTATCTTGCGGCTCTTGCCGGCGTAAATAAGGAACTACACGAGGCTGCCGCACTGGATGGTGCGGGCGCGTGGCGTCGTTTCTGGACCGTAACCGTCCCTGCCGTCAAGCCAGCAATGTTGCTGATCTCAGCGCTCATTACGGTCTCGGCAATGCGAATCTTCTCTGAGATTTACGTGCTGACCAATGGATCTGGTGGGCCAGGCGGTCAAGCTCAGTCAATTGTGATGTTGATTCAAGCAACCGGAAAGGGACTCCGCGGAAATCTTGGCTATGCTTCCGCGCTGTCGGTAGCTCTCTTCTTCCTGACTATTGGTCCTCTCTTGCTGGTTGCGTGGATTAATCAGGGACCTGAAATCCGTGCTGCTCTTCGCCTGCGAAAGAAGTCCAAGGCGGCACAGAAGGCTCATGAATTAAGGCTTAAGGAACAATCATCTCTGAAGGAGACGAATGTTCACGTTGGACGCGAAGAACTTGCCGAGGCATGCGCATCAAACACGGAGGGGATCAGGCAATGAGTAACGCAACCGTGAATACTCGAAGTGAAACCCCCAGACGTGAGCTTCCATGGAAGCGACGTGGGGAAGCAGGTTTTGACAAGCCAACGCTTCCGACTTTTATCGGTCGTTATCTGCTGTTACTTTTCTGTTTCGTTATCACTGTTGGCCCCTTTCTTTGGGAACTTTCAACCTCCCTCAAAGGGCCTGGGGATGATATTTACGCCTTCCCTCCCAGCCTGATCCCCAGTAACCCAACGCTGGATAATTACTCAGAGGTTTTACGCACTGTCCCCGTTATCAGCTACGCGTGGCACTCGCTTCTTGTTGGTATTGGAACAGTGCTGACAAATGTTGTCTTCTCGACCTTTGCTGGTTATGCCTTCGCTCAGATGAAGTTCAGGGGCAAGGGGCTGTTCATGGCAATCATGCTGTCAACCCTGCTGCTTCCCGGTGAAGTGACGCTGACTTCTCAGTACCTCACTATCAAGTCTTTGGGCGCTGCGAACAGCCTTGTTGGGGTCTTCCTTCCGGGTGCAATTTCGGCGATGAATGTGCTGTTGATGTACACCGCAGCACGTGCAATCCCAAATTCGATTCTGGATGCAGCCGCAATTGACGGTGCAACCACATATCAGCGTCTTCGCCATATCGTGTGGCCAAACGTCAAAGGTATGGCATCGGTTGTTGCGCTCATGTCATTTATCGGTGCGTGGGATGACTTCTTGTGGCCGTTGGTTGTTTTGAACGAGCCCGAAAAGTACACCTTGACGGTTGGTATGCAGTATCTTCAGTCATCATTTGGTACAGACCAACGCGTCGTTGCAGCTGGAACAATGATTGCTTTGATCCCCTTGATCATTCTCTTTGCCTTTGCACAGAAGTACTTCTTCAAGGGCGTTGAGGCAGGCGGTGTCAAGGGCTGAGTATCGGGCAGTGATCGCTTTATGGGCTCTTCAGAGTTGAGTGTGGGTGGAGGCGTCTAGGCCTCCTGCGATGAGGAGCATTCGGAGTTGGTGGTTGGTGGGGTTGTGGTAGCCTCTGGCGGTGCGTCTGCCTAGTTCGATAATGTCCGTTGATGGCTTCGGTGGGGCCGTTGCTGGCTCCTCCTGTGTCGAGGTAGGCTAAGAAGGCGTCCTTCCACTTGCGTGGGGTCCGGCCCAGGCGGGTGATTTCGGGGATGGGATACGTTGGCAGGCTCTCGATGAGGTGTGCGGCCAGGCGTTGGCCTTGGACGGGTGTGGCTTGGTGGAAGACCTCGCGCACTTGCCCGGTGAAGGTAGGCGACTTCGACACTGATGTGCGCCTCATGTGCCGTGAAGGCTGCGCGGAGGCGTTCTTGTTGACGCTTCGTGAGCCGATCATGCGAGGCGCGTAGGAGAAGCCGGATCTGATAGAGGGGATCACCCTTGCGTCCACGGTGTCCCAGTGTTTCTTGCTGGACGCGGCGGCGTACCTCATCGAGAGCGTCCGCGGCGAGCTTGACGATATGAAAGGCGCCTGGCACGCTGGTTGCGTCTTGGAGCTGGTCGTCAATGGCGTTTTTATATCCTTGGAAGGGATCCAGCGTCGCGATCTGGATACCGGAGCGAAACTGTTCGCCGCGCTCGGCCAGCCAGTTCTTGTACACGGTGCCAGACCTTCCTGGGATCAGGTCCAACAGACGGGCCGTGGGGTGATCCTTCCCGCGTGTCAGGTCCACGATGCCGGTGAGTTCACGTGGGCCCCGGCGGCGTCGGTCTTGGTGGTGCCATACGTGCTCATCGACTCCCAGTACCTGAACCCCTGTGAAACGGGCGGGGTCATCAGATGCGGCTTGCAGGCACGGCTTGATATGGGACCACACGGTATTCCACGTAGTTGCCAGTTGTCGAGCCAATCCTGCAATGGTGGCTCCCTCGAAGCGCAGTTGACCAGTCGACCAGTGAATCGCCCGCATCCCCAGACGCGCCCTGGGAGCACACACCGAGTGGTTCTGCTCAGTGAAAGTCGCGATCTGGCAGGTGTGTTCGCGGCATATCCATCGGCGTTTGTGCCATCGGATCCGCACCGGGACCCCGGCCCAGGGCGCGTCGATCACCTCTACCACCACACGCCCGTGACCTTGAGCGATTACCCCACACCCGGGGCAGCCAACCAGCTGGTTGCATGACTCAATATCGAGCACCAGAGCCTGTGGGGTGCGGGCCACGCT
>NZ_JAGYZL010000012.1:0-65730 GCF_018370895.1 Actinomyces sp. oral taxon 181 | reverse complement strand
CCAAGACCTTTTGCTTGCTGAG
Organism: Actinomyces sp. oral taxon 181; assembly: GCF_018370895.1. NCBI lineage: Bacteria > Bacillati > Actinomycetota > Actinomycetes > Actinomycetales > Actinomycetaceae > Actinomyces > Actinomyces sp. oral taxon 181. The sequence continues at coordinate 65,708 of NZ_JAGYZL010000012.1, read as the reverse complement.
ATCGAGCAAGGCAACTTGGCTCTCGAGCCCGCAGACCTTCCCGAGACGGTGAAGGTCGAGAGGCCTCGTAACCGCGATCATGGCGACTGGGCCAGCAATATTGCCATGCAATTGGCAAAGAAGGCGGGAATGAACCCGCGCGACTTTGCACAGATCCTCGTCAATGACCTGAATGAGCTCGAGGGCATTGATAGTGCCGAAATCGCTGGTCCCGGCTTCATCAATATTCGTCTTGCCGCTGCCTCTGCAGGCGAGCTTGCCCGCACCATTGTCGAGGCCGGTGGAGCTTTCGGCCGTGGTGAATCCATGAAGGGGCTGCACATTAACTTGGAGTATGTCTCCGCCAACCCCACGGGTCCTGTTCACCTGGGTGGTGCACGCTGGGCGGCCGTGGGAGACTCCCTTGCTCGCCTGATGAAGGCATCGGGTGCGAAGGTGACCCGCGAGTACTACTTCAATGATCACGGTTCGCAGATCGATCGTTTCGCGCGTTCTCTCTATGCGCGCGCGATGGGCCATGAGGCACCCGAAGACGGTTACGGCGGCCAGTACATTGCCGATATTGCAGCGCAGGTGCGTGAAGATGCCGTCGCAGCAGGGGAGCCCGATCCGGTGACTCTTCCCGAAGAAGAAGCTGTTGAGGCATTCCGCGCACGTGGCGTCGAGCTGATGTTCGATGAAATCAAGCAGCGTCTGCGTGATTTCCGCTCTGAATTTGACGTTTTCTTCCACGAAGATTCGCTCCACAATTCGGGAGCTGTTGACGCCGCAATTGAAACCTTGCATCAGCGCGGCGAGGTCTTTGACCAAGATGGAGCCGTGTGGCTGCGGACGACCTCTTACGGCGATGACAAGGACCGCGTTCTGATTAAGTCCGACGGTCAAGCAGCGTACTTCGCTGGTGACGTCGCCTACTACCTTGATAAGCGCCGCCGCGGTGCCGATGTTGCCATCTATCTACTGGGCGCTGATCACCACGGCTACATTGGCCGAATGATGGCGATGTGTGAAGCATTTGGTGACAAGCCCGGTGTCAACATGCAGATTCTCATTGGTCAGATGGTGAACCTGGTTAAGGATGGCGTGCCGGTCCGCATGTCCAAGCGCGCTGGAACCATCGTCACCCTTGACGACTTGGTCGATGCCGTTGGCGTGGATGCTGCCCGTTACGCGCTGGTTCGAGTGTCCATGGATTCCAATTTGGATATTGATTTGGATCTATTGGGATCGCGCACGAACGAAAACCCGGTCTACTACGTTCAGTACGCGCATGCTCGTACTCGCAATGTTGCGCGAAATGCAGCTGAGCACGGTGTCACGCGCGATGCTGGTTTTAACCCTGCAGCACTGGATACTCAGGCCGATAGCGATCTTCTGGGTGTCCTCGCGCAGTTCCCTGCGCAAGTCGCACAAGCCGCGGATCTGCGTGAGCCTCACCGTGTTGCTCGCTACCTGGAGCAGCTCGCCGCCGCTTACCACACCTGGTATGGTCAGTGCCGCGTTACTCCTCGTGGAGACGATCCGGTTGATGAAGGCCATGTTGCACGCCTTTGGCTCAATGATGCTGTGACGCAGGTCCTGCGCAGCGGTCTGGATCTTCTCGGTGTTGAGGCTCCCGAACGTATGTGAGTTCAGTCTGATAGACGCAGTTGGCCCCGCAGTTTCGGTTGAAACTGCGGGGCCAACCCGTTTCGACTCTTAAAGAAATCGCAGCTGCTTCGCCGAAGTTGCGTCCAGCTTAGGCAAGAGAATCAAAGAGGATATTGAGTCCTTCTCCCATTGTCGGGTGGGCGATGGGGAGCATCCGGAGCTGCTCGTAGGTCATGCCTGCGGCAATTGCTACTTGAACGGCGGTGATGACTTCACCTGACTGAGGACCGACTAGCGTTGCGCCCAAAATTGTGTGGGTCTTTGCATCAACGATTGCCTTCCACTTACCAGTCGTATCGCGCATGGTCTTTGCTCGTGGAATTGCCGCAGTATCGATCGAGGCGACAAGGACATCCAGTCCCTGTTCCTTAGCTTCGGTTTCGTTCAATCCAATACGCCCAAGCTCTGGTTCAGCAAACAGTGCCCAGGGGATGAGGCGTCCGGCCTTTGAAGTCCGTGGATCATCCAGGGAGACGCCGTCCATCTGTTCGCGAATGATCCTGTAGTCGTTCCACGAGGCGTGGGTGAACATGGGTGTGCCTGCGCAGTCGCCTGCAGCCCAGACGCCATCGAGATTGGTGCGCAGATGATCATCAACGCTAATGAAGCCTCGTTGATCGAGCGTTACTCCAGCTTCTTCAAGACCAATTCCCTTTGTGTTGGGGATGCGCCCTGCAGCAACCAAGACCTTTTCAGCGCTCACGCTACTACCATCCGATAGCTCAACGGTGATCGCACCGTCCTGCTTTGAGCCGGACTTTGCGAGAACACCGGTGAGGATCGTGACGCCTCTATCCTGCAGGCTCTTTTCGTAGATTGCTGCGATATCGGGATCTTCGCGATCAAGGATGTGGGGGCCGGAAGCAACAACTGTCACCTTGGATCCGAAGCTTGTCATCATGGATGCAAATTCGATACCGATGTATCCGCCACCAATGATGACAAGGGATGAGGGGATTTCTTCCACGCGCAGAATATCTTCGCTGTCCCATGCTCCAGCTTCCCAAAGTCCAGGAATTGGAGGATGTGCGGGGCTGGTTCCCAGATTGAGCAGGACTCGCTCGGAGTGGAGCTGGCGGAGTGTTCCATCTTCAAGCTTGACTTCCACGCTGTGCGCGTCCAAAAGACGAGCGCTTCCACGCATGAAATCGATTCCTGGCGCAGCGAAGAATTTCTCGTGTGCGGCAACCATTGCCGAGACGATACCTTCCTTGTGTGCGCGCAGCTTTTCTACGTTGATGTAAGCGTCAGCGGTACCCTCGATACCAAAGGTGGCGTCGCTGCGAGTATCTTCCATGCGGCGAGCTGCAGCGACCAAAGATTTGGTGGGGATACACGCCACGTTAATGCAGGTGCCACCGATAAACTGCCGTTCGATCAGGGCAACCTTCCAGCCTTTTTTGGCGCGATTCATCGCCAGTGACTTTCCGGCCTTCCCGCCTCCAACAACAATGAGGTCAAAGTTCTCCACGGTGTCTCCTTTACTGAGTGGAGCGATCCTTCTTACCTCCTAGAACGAAGGCTGAAACAACATCATTCCAACGAAAAGCTGATGGTGAGGCGCTTCACTTTTATCTCGTCGACGCGCGCTTCGTTCGTGCTGTCGGAGCAACCGAGAAGGGGTCTTCAGGCCAATGATGTTTGGTATAGCGGCCTCGAAGCTCAGATCGAACCTGCTGGTAGGGACCTTTCCAGAAGGACTCAAGATCGCTGGTAATGGCCACAGGACGTCCTGCGGGATCCGTGAGTTCGATGCGCAGCGGAAGTCGGCCATCCATGAAGCGGGGAGAATCCGTCCAGCCAAATGCTTCTTGAACACGCAGGGAAACACGTGCCCCCTCGTGATCCCATTTCACGCGCCGCTCGGCGCCAGTTGGGATTGTGATCTGTGTTGGTGCTTGACGGTCAAGGTCCCTATTCAATGGCCAGACCAAGAGGGAGGTCAGAGCCTCACCAAGGGACAGCTCTGCTAGAGGACGGCCGTCACTCCACTGATCTGCCAAAAATTGCCCGCAGGAAATGATGAAGTGTTCGTCATCAACAAGAGGCCAGGGATCTCCAAGAAACTCTCGGCATTTGAGAATTCTCAGTCGTAGCTGTGATGCGCTCTGGCTCCACGGTAGATCTGCAACGCTCATCTTTGCCAACTCCGCGAGAGCAAAGGAGCGCATTGCTTCGCGATCAGCATCTGGAACGCGGGTACTGCTCAAAGTCACAGCCCCGAGTTTTTCCTCGGTCACTGCAAGGATTCGACCCTGATCAAGCGTCAGGCGCGAAACAGATTTATGAAGATGGGACGCAGCCGTGCAGGCAGTGTCTTGGTCAAGAGGGAGCGCCGAACGAATGATTCCATCACCGGTGGTTGACTGCAGATCGGCTATTGCAAGCCATGTGCTTCCCTCTAAAGCGGAAGCTTGTGGAAGCGATGCGCCTACGCCAGAAACAAGAAGATATCGGTTACTTCCTTCACGTTGACGTGCAAGACGAAGCGGAAATGCACGAGAGACAAAATCTGCCATAGCAGCTGCGACTTTCACGCGTGAGTGTGTGTCCCAGGTAGGGCGGGGAGCCTGGCACATGCGCGCGGCAGTTTCTTCAATGTGGGCAGCTTGCACACCGCCCAGCGGAAGCGAATATAGACAGCTCAGTAAGTCGCCTCCTTTTGGACGTAAATCTTCAGAGAGCACAGCTGCACAAAGCGCCGCAATTTCTCGTGGAATCTCATCATCAAGAGTGCTGAGTGCGTGTGCAACGCGAGGGTCCACCGGGGAGAGCGCAAGTGAACGTCCGTGGGGTAGCGCCTGCCCGGCCTCGTCAATCGCCCCCAAAGCCTCAAGGGAGGAACGCGCATACTCCTCGAGGCCTCGGCTGGGGGAATCAAGAAGCCGAACGGAGGAGAAATCGGCGCGCGACCAACACGCCACAGAAAGCAACGGCGGAACGGGGTCACAGATCGTGATCTCGGGGGAGGGCTGAGACGGGCGCATCGTCCATCCCGAGGATTCCATGGCACGAATACACACTCCAGGGCCGAGGCGCCCGGCTCGTCCCGCGCGTTGCACCATAGAAGAACGGGGTGAAGGCACCGTGACCAGTGAAGTGGCCTCGCGAGCGGGGGAGAAGCGCGTATGCCTGCTCAATGTTGAATCAATGACGATCTGGACTCCCGGGACCGTGAGCGCACTTTCTGCGATAGAGGAAGAAACGATGATTCGTCGTGAAGGAGAAGGAGAAAAAATCTCATCTTGCTGTGAAGGAGACAGTTGGCCGTGAAGCGCAATGACCTGCGCATCCACTCCCTCAAGGAACTCGCATACCTTGGAGATTTCACGCATCCCTGGAACGAACACAAGCGCGTCTCCGGGATAACGTTCCAGTGCCCGCGCAGCAAGTGCAGCGATATGACGGAGGAAAGGAATATTTACCCTCTCGCCTTGGAAATAGTCGACACCGCGCGGCGGCGCTTCCCAGACAATATCAACTGGAAAAAGCTCTTGATTAAGCTCAAAAACCTGAGGCGAAAAATCAGCTAGAAGGCTACGAAGAGCGTCAATATCGACGGTCGCAGACATGATGACTAAGCGAAGGTCTTCGCGTAGAACCTCGCGAATATCACTGAGGAAGGCACATGCAAGATCACTATCGACCGCTCGTTCATGAAACTCATCAAGAATGACACATGCGATTCCCTGCAATTCTGGGTCAGAGTGAATCATTCGAGTCAAAACACCGGGGGTAATAAATTCGATGCGCGTTGAGGCGCTTCGCTCGCTTTGACCGCGGACGCTAAAGCCCACAAGGTGGCCAACGCGGTCATTCAATAACTGGGCCAAGCGGCGAGCGCATGAACGTGCACTCACGCGCCGCGGCGAGCAGACGAGGACTCGCTGCCCGGGCTCAAGAAGCTCAGCGCAGGCAAGGGGAATAAGAGTCGTCTTTCCGCTACCAGCGCTCGCGGAAATAATTGATACGCTACCGGAGCTGCATGAACGTAGAAAATCAGGAAGCAGTCGAGAAACGGGCAAATCACTGGCCCGAGTAATCGCATCCTGAAAGCTCAACACCGCTTCAGTATTACACGCTCTCTTACAGTCCGCGGATGGACAGGGACAGACGGTGACGCTGGCCAGGGGCCAAAGAGACCAGATCAATTCCCGAATTGAAGGCATCGGGCGGGCAAGTCATAGGTTCAACCGCGATGCCTGGACGGCCAAGGGCATCTGCTGTGTGGATTTGAACCCACGGTGTATTGGAAACCAAAGCTGCGCCTTCGCCCTGTGAGTTCGTCACGAGCACCTCCCAGTCCCCTTGAAGGCCGCCGTAACAGTGATCGATGAAAAGATCGTCAACCATGCGGGGAACGCGGAAGTCGTATGCAGTGCTGACAGGGTTGATTCCCGTTGGCAATAGATTCTCGTCGGTATCGACGATCTGCGAGGCGGGAAGGCTCAATATTGAGTCATTAGCTGTGGTGCCGCCCAGAAGATAGGGGTGAAGAGAAGCCCCATAGGGCGCGGGAGAATCCCCTAAGTTCTTTGCCGACAACTCAATATTTAGGCCACTTTCAGGATCTAAACGTAGATCGAGACGTGCTGTAAGAGGCCAGGGATAGGACTCCTGGGCAGCAATAAAACTTTCTAATCTCACGTGAGATGCCGTAGCGTCAACAATCTCCCACGGAACCCAGCCTGCAAGTCCATGCAGCGCTGTGCCAGTCCCACGGTCATTGATGGGCAGCATGTATTCCCTGTCATTCCACGAATAACGTCCATCGGCAATGCGATTAGGCCAAGGAAGGAGCATTTTTCCAGACCAGCCGGGTGCAACTTCGGTCACCTTATGAGGAAGAACGAGGTTTCGTCCCTTCCACTTCAAGGAAGAGATCCCAGCACCAACGGTGACGACGCTCAGGGAATAGTCCCCGGCCTCGCACGAAAGTTCGCGACCAGATGCATGGAAACTCATAGCAACACCTCACTGTGCTTGTACAGAGGAAACTGTACCAGTTCAGTGTAGGTGGGAAAGCACGCGTATCCCTAAGACTTCAGGCCCGCCTCGACCATGGACAGAAACGGGGAGATACCCCTCAGGAGCGTAGTATGGAGGAAGCAAAGATGCTTAAAGTACTAGTCAAATGAGAGGACGACAATATGCCTGAGATCTCCAACGACCTCCTGATGCAGTTGCGCGAAGAGGAAAGCGCCAAGGTCGCGCTGGCCAGGAATGCCGCAACCCAAGTTGGAATTGAAGCCGCTTCTTTGAACCGCGAAAAGATTCAGCACACTTCCACAGCTGTTTCACACCGCTTGGATGATTGGAAGGCAACTTCTCAGAAGAAGTCCGGCCGCTGCTGGCTCTTTTCCTCGCTGAACTTCCTGCGCTCGCGGGCGCGCGAAAGCCTGGGGGTCAAGAACTTCGAGTTCTCTCAGAGCTACGTATTCTTCTGGGATAAGTTCGAACGCGCCAACTGGTTCCTGACCGACATCATTGCCACTTCGGGCGAGCCTGTTGACGGCCGTCTGGTTCAGTTCCTGCTGGGCGATGTTTTGGGCGATGGTGGCCAGTGGGATATGGCTGTTTCGGTCTATATGAAGTATGGCTTGGTACCCAAGGAAGTCATGCCTGAAAGTGAGGCATCGACCAACTCGCGCCCAATGAACGCGCGCCTGCGCGCAGTACTCCACATTGGTGCCCTTCGTCTGCGCGAGGCCATTGCCGCCGGTGCAAGCGCTGAGGAAGTCGATACTCAGCATCGCAAGATTTTGGCTGATGTGTGGAAGATTCTTGTTGTCTGCCTGGGTGAGCCGCCCGTGCGTTTTAACTGGCAGTGGCGTGATGATGAGGGTAACTTCCACCGCGACGGTGAGATCACTCCTCACGAGTTCTACGAGCGCCACGTGGGCGTGGATCTCAGCGAGTACATCTGCCTAGTTGATGATCCCCGTCCTGAAAACCCGAAGGGATCGATGGAGACTGTCGAGCACTTGGGCAATGTCGTGGGTGGACGTCCGATTCGTTACCTGAATGCCCCCGTTGAAGAGATTAAGCGCATTGCGGCTGCACAGATCGCTGCAGGTGAGGCTGTGTGGTTCGGTGCCGATGTCTCTCAGCCCTATGATCGAGGCCTCGGTTTCTTTGTGACCGGTATCCATGACTATGACGGTCTTTTTGATGTCGATTTCAGCTCGACGAAGCTGGAGCGGGTGCGCTCGGGCGAGTCAGCAATGGACCATGCGATGCTCTTTACCGGAGTTGACCTTGACGAGGCCGGACAACCTCGCGCGTGGAGGGTTGAGAATTCTTGGGGTGACGAACCCGGAGATTCCGGCTTCTTCACCATGGATGATCAATGGTTCACCGATAACGTTTTCGAGGTCGTTGTGCCTAAGAGTGCACTTCCTGAAGACCTAGCTGCCGCAGTGGACTCTGAACCCATCGTTTTGCCCGCATGGGACCCCATGGGAACTCTGGCCTGAGTGATATTAAGGAGACGTGATGAGTCGCCCGACCCTTCTGGTCAGTGCCCTGACCGATCACCGTGCCACTTCTCGGGAACAGGCCTTGCTAGAAGCTTTGCAAGGGAGTGTTTTGAGCAGTGCTGTCACTACCTGGGATGTGCGATTGCATATTGCGGATAGCGATCCTCGCTTGCCCGAGCAGCTTGTTGAAGGTGTCGATGCAGTGATCCTCTTGGGAGGACCAGATGTTGCTCCTGAGTTTTACGGCATGGAGTCTGGTTACCCAAGAGAAGGCCAGCATTGGCCAGAAGGTGACCGGCGGCAAATCGCGTTAGTCCAATTGTGCCGCGAACGGAATATACCGCTTCTTGGAATTTGCCGCGGGCATCAGGTGATTAACGTTGCTTACGGCGGCACCTTGATTCAAGACATGGATGGTCATGAGAGCCCGACTCTTCTTGATGACCAACGTTTTGCGCGTCACCAGGTTGTCGTAGATGAAGGATCAGTCCTGATTCGTGCCGGCTTTGGCCACGAGCTGACGGTTAGCTCAGCGCATCACCAGAGTATTGACCGGGTGGGAGATGGGCTGCAGGTGAGTGCGCGTAGCAGCGACGGCGTGATCGAAGCTGTTGAGGATCCCAATAGCCGGATTCTTGGCGTTCAGTGGCATCCCGAGGATCCGCGTTCGGATCGGTACTCGATGGAGTTGCTGCTTGCACTATTGCGAAATTGGGATAGTTAATGCGCCAGCATGGAAATTTCGACGCCGATGGGCGTAATAACTGGGAGCGGATGCTCGCGGGGGATTGGTATATCGGAGATCACCCGAAAATGGCTGAGGTTTCACAGCGTTCGCAGCGCCTGTTGAAACTCTACGAGCAGGCACTTCCAGACGACCCTGATATTGCGCACTATCTTCTTCAGCAAATCCTCGGCAGCGTCGGGGAACGGGTGACAATTCGTCCGCCTTTTCGCGTTGACTACGGATTTAATATTCATATCGGCGAGGGGGTCTGGGTGAACTATGGCTTGACCGCGCTCGATGTTGCAGAAATTCGTATCGGTAATGACGTTCTTATCGGTCCGAATTGTCAATTATTGACTCCCGTTCATCCCTTGGAACACGGGCCTCGCCGTGCGGGGTGGGAGAGCGCTGAGCCCATCACTATTGAAGATAATGTGTGGCTGGCAAGCGGGGTAACAGTATGCCAGGGAGTGACAATTGGCCATGACTCGGTAGTCGGAGCAGGATCGGTTGTCACGCGCTCACTTCCGCCTTATAGCTTGGCTGTGGGTAATCCTGCTCGCGTGATCCGTGAGCTGCGTGAGCGGGAGGATTTGCACGGTGCATTGGGCTCGCTCTCCCAGGAGGCCAATACGGAGTAGAACTTACGGTGTGAGAGGACGTGCACACCTGTCGTTCGATATGCGTGCCGATTTTCTTAGTCAGCACAGCCTTCGTCGATGTAGGAACGATAAAGCCTCAATCGTGACAAGAAAGTAGCCGCCCCTGAATCTAGATGGGATTCGAGGGGCGGCATAACTTTTGCCCGTCTACAGTTTCTCAGTGGACTTCGAAGCCTAGACTGCGGAAGTACTCACGAACCTTGTCTGTTGCTTCGGGCGATGGTGGCTTCGTATCTTCCAGCTTGTACTCGAGTCCCAAGCTCTTCCACTTATCGGAACCAAGCTGGTGGAAGGGAAGAACCTCAACACGGTCAATGACGTTCTTCCATCGCAAGACGATCTCGCCGACTCGGCGAATGTTCTCCGGATCATCGGTCAGACCGGGAACTAAGACGAAGCGGATCCAAATTCTGGTCGGACCGCCCCGCTGAGCGATGCGATCACCAAAGTCGATGGTCGGCTGAAGGTCACGGCCAGTGACTTCCTTGTAGGTCTCGGGGAAGCCAGACTTCACGTCCAGAAGGACAAGATCAAGGTTGTCCAGCATCTCATCGTCACAGTTAGCGCCAAGGTAACCGGAGGTATCGATGCAGGTGTGGATCCCCATGGCTTTCGTGCCCAAGATAATGTGCTTGGCGAATGCCGGCTGCATGAGGACCTCGCCACCGGAAAGGGTAATTCCACCGTTGGTCGCTTTAAAAACCCTGCGGTAGCGACGGATCCTATTCAAAAGCTCCACATCTGAAATGGGCGCGCCATCCTTCATGAGGAAGGTATCGGGGTTGTGGCAGTACAAGCAGCGAAGTGGGCAGCCGTTGAGGAAGACCGTCATGCGGGTTCCAGGGCCGTCAACGGCAGTGACCAATTCCCATGAGTGGATTGAACCAAGGGTTCCCTCACGCATTCGAGCCAAGCGATCCGAACGTTCAAGGTCGGTCAACTCTTCCAGGCCTTCAACACCCTGGCCGGCTGTTCGAGCCGTGGGTGCCTGGAAATCCTGATCGCGAAGTAGCTCAGCGCTGCTCATAGTCATGGTCATTGTGTGCTCCGTGGATTACTACCCAAAGGTTGGTTCCTACCTAGAGGAACGAAAGAAAGATAAGAGAAATTTCATGATCCGCCAGATAAATGAATGGGGCGCGGGCCCTGCGGCCAGCGCCCCATTCATGTCATCTACGCTCAGGCAGAGTGGTGGAAGGTGCGGGAAAGCACGTCCAGCTGCTGCTCGCGGGTGAGCTTCACGAAGTTCACTGCGTAGCCCGAAACGCGAACGGTCAGGTTCGGGTAGTTCTCGGGGTGCTCCATTGCGTCTTCGAGGGTTGCCTGGTCGAGAACGTTGATGTTGGCGTGGTACAGACCAGCGCCTTCCTCACGCTCTTCGCGGGCGGCCTTCATGGAAGCAAGACGCTCTTCGTAGGTCTTCGTTGCCATTTCATTTCTCCTTTTCTTCCGGGTGGGGCCGGATAGGCAAGCGGTGTTCCGTTTGCCTAAGACTTGTTTCTATCAGTAACCCTTGGTGCCGTCGTAGGCGCAGGAATCGTCCGGAACGAAGCCTGCATCCAAGATGCCGACCAGGTTGGTGATCTGCTCGTCACGCGTACGACCAAGACCCTGAGGGGTAATGGTGTTGGTCAGTGAGATGCCGTCCAGTGCGTCGTTGTAGTCGAGCTTGGCGACCGAAAGCATGGAGGCAACCATGCCGTGGGTATCGATACCGTTCTCGGGGTTTGCACCGGGTGCGAAGGGAGTGCCCTTCTGGTGGCCCGAGGGGAAGGAACCGGTTGCCTTACCGTAAACAACGTTCGAGGTAATGGTCAGCACCGACTGGGTCGGGATTGCATCACGGTACATGGGGATTGCGCGAATCTTATCCATGATGGTGTGAACGACAGTTGCTGCAATGTCGTCGGCACGATCGTCATCGTTACCGTAGGTCGGGAAGTCTCCCTCGGTACGGTAGTCGACAACCAGTCCGGTTTCGTCGCGAATCGGGTAAACCTTCGCGTACTTGATAGCGGACAGGGAGTCAGCAACGATGGACAGGCCAGCAATGCCGCAACCCATGGTCCGGACGATCTCGGAATCGTGCAGCGCCATCTCTACTGACTCGTAGGCGTAGCGGTCGTGGCAGTAGTGGATGATGTTCAGGGCCTCAACGTAGGTGCCCACAACCCAGTCCAGCATCTCTTCGTACTTTGCCCAGACCTCGTCGAAGTCGAGCGGGCCGTCGCCCTTAATGGGCTCGTAGCCTTCCATGATCTGCTTTCCGCTCATCTCATCGCGGCCACCATTGATGGCGTAGAGGAGAGCCTTTGCAGAGTTCACGCGGGCGCCGAAGAACTGCATCTGCTTGCCAACGCGCATGGGGGAGACACAGCAAGCGATGGCTGCGTCATCGCCCCAGTGCTCACGAATCTGCTCGTCGGACTCGTACTGAATGGAGGAAGTCTCGATCGAGATCAGTGCGCAGAATTCCTTGTAACCCTTGGGGAGCTTCTCATCCCAGAAGATGGTGATGTTCGGCTCGGGTGCGGGGCCCAGGTTACGCAGGGTCTGCAGAAGACGGAAAGCGGTCTTGGTGACCAAGGTGCGTCCATCTTCGCCGAAGCCTGCATCCGACCAGGTTGCCCAGTAGGGATCTCCGGAGAAGATCTGATCGTAATCGATCGTGCGCAGGAAGCGGGTGATGCGGAGCTTGATGACCAGGGAGTCAATGATCTCCTGAGCCTCGAGCTCGGTGAGGGTTCCGCGCTTAAGATCGCGCTCGAAGTAGCAGTCGAAGAATGCGGAGAGGCGGCCGATCGACATTGCGGCGCCGTCCTGGGACTTCACAGAGGCAAGGTAGCCGAAGTAGGTCCACTGGACTGCTTCGTGTGCGTTGCGAGCGGGGCCGGAGATGTCGAAGCCGTAGTCGGCTGCCATCTTCTTGAGCTTCTTCAGAGCCTTGATCTGCTCCGAGTGCTCCTCGCGGTAGCGGGCCCAGTGCTCTGAGAAGGGCTGATCTGCGTAGCGATCCTTGTCCTTCTGCTTCTCCTCGATCAGGTGGTCAACACCGTACAGTGCAACACGGCGGTAGTCACCAATGATGCGGCCACGGCCGTATGCATCGGGGAGACCGGTGATGATGTGGGAGGAACGCGCTGCGCGGATACGAGGCGTGTAGATATCGAAGACCGCGTCGTTGTGAGTCTTGCGGTACTGGGTGAAGATCTTCTTGACCTCGGGGTCGACTTCCTTGCCGGCTTCCTTAATAGCGGTCTCGACCATACGCCAGCCGCCGTTTGGCATCATTGCACGCTTCAGAGGTGCATCGGTCTGCAGGCCGACGATGACGTCGTCATCATCGCTGATGTAGCCCGGCTTGAAAGCGTCGATATCGGCGGGGGTATGGGTGTCGACATCGAGGATGCGAACCTTACGCTCCTTGGACAGGTAGTCCTTTTCGAGCGTCTCCCAGACGCGCAGGGTCTTTTCGGTCGGCCCGGCCAGGAAGGAAGCATCTCCTTCGTAAGGGGTGTAGTTGTGCTGGATGAAGTCGCGCACGTCAATTGCTTCGGACCAATGGCCCTTGACGAAACCATCCCAGGCGTCGGTTGTGACGTCGGCGGTCTGCTGATCAGTCATGTTCCCTCTTCTCGGTTGCCGTGGCTTTCGGACTGAAAACCTCCGGTTGATAAGGCGTCGGCCTCATCTTTGGTGCCGTATCGGGCATCTGCTAATAGTCTCTCGCACTTGGCGTACCGACAGCATCTTTATGCCTGTTCTGTGTATATGCCATGTCTAACAATCTGGGACTTTTGCCGCCCCGATCACTCATAGTGTAGGACAAAAGTCCTTTTTAGTCTTTGAGTGTGCGGTATGTAGTTCAATGGTCGATGCCCCTGTGCCTTCAGGGGGCGTGCACAGTAGACTCATCACTGGTCCATGAGCAATTTCAGCTGAAGATATACGTGCCGATTTGGCGCCCACGAGGAGTAAATGTGAACACGACACCATCCCCGATCCGTATTGGAGTTTTGGGTGCAGGCACTGTTGGCGCTCATGTGATCCACCTTCTTCAACAGTGGTCGGATGAATATGAGCGTCGTTTGAGTACTCGTCTCGAGGTTCAATCCGTGCTCGTTCGACGCCTAGAAGCCAAGCGCGCCTTCCCTATTGATTCGTCATTGCTGACGACTGATCCCTATGAAGTCATTGCGGGAAAAGATCTTGTCGTTGAATTGATCGGCGGGGTCGATCCGGCGTACGACTATGTCATGGCTGCCCTGAAGAATGGCAGCGCGGTCATCACTGGCAATAAGGCTCTTATTGCTTCTCGTGGGCCCGAGCTTTTTGCTGCTGCGCGTGAGGCGAATACCCGCCTCTATTTCGAAGCCGCCGTCGCCGGTGCAATACCTGTGATTGGCGCTTTGACGTCATCCCTGCGCAGCGATCGAATTCGCCAGATTGCTGGAGTCGTCAATGGGACGACAAATTTTATTCTTGATCAAATGACCACTCAGGGCGCGGACTATGGCGAAGCTTTGGCTCAGGCCCAGGGATTGGGGTTCGCAGAGGCTGATCCCAGTGCCGATGTTGAGGGTTATGATGCCTCAGCAAAATGCGCAATTATGTCCTCGCTCTCCTTTGGGCGATGGGTCAGCGTTGAGAGTGTGCCCCGTCAGGGGATCACCGCACTGTCGAGAGACGACATTGCGTTGGCCGAACGTCTGGGCTACGTCATTAAGCTTGTAGCTCGCGCTCAATATGATGAGGAGGCAGGAGAGCCTGTTCTTCGTCTAGGGGTTGAGCCGACGTTCGTCCCTCTCGATCATGCCTTCGCCTCTCTTCATGGACCTGCGAACGGTGTATTTGTCAATGCCCAGGCTGCGGGAACGCTCTCTTTCCTAGGCCTTGGGGCGGGTGGCTTCCCAACGGCCTCGGCTGTCTTGGGGGACATTGTTGCCGCCGCGCGTGACCGCCTCAGCGGGCTGGGGGCAATGCGTGAAGAAGATGAGTTACCTGTGAAGCTTTCAGACAATTGGAGTGTTGTTTCGCCATTCATTATCCGTTTGAGCATCCCGACGACTTCAGGTGTGAGTGAATCTGTGAGCCGGGTGTGTTCCTCATGCGAAGTGTCGCTACAGGGGATCGATATCGAAGCGGGGGATACTGAAGGAGAAAGCGTTGTGACCCTGACGACCCAGGCTGTCGCGCGAGACCGTGCTCATGGCCTCGTCGAGGCTCTGGTGCATGAGCTCAGCGCTCATGTTCCACCCGCAATCTTCCCGCTCCTGGATATCTAAATTCTGGAAAGTGACCCTCCATGCGCATCACTCAAGATTTTGTCGCTGTCCGCGTTCCCGCTACCTCGGCTAATCTCGGACCTGGTTTTGATTCCTTCGGTCTTGCCTTAGACCTGTGGGATGAGGTGAGTGTCCATGCGACCGCGGGGACAACCCACGTGACCATTGAAGGTGAAGGGGCGGGAGTCCTCGACGAAGGTGAAAATCACCTTGTTGTTCAGGCACTGCGTATGGGGCTGGATGCAGCAGGCGTTGCACAGGTTGGCATCCAGATGCGCTGTATGAACCGGATTCCTCATTCTCGAGGCCTTGGTTCCTCGGCCTCGGCAATCGTCGCTGGTCTTGGGCTTGCTCGTGCGCTTATTGGGGATCCCGAGGCTCTTACCGCGGAGGATATCCTTTCGATTGCGACCGAGATGGAAGGCCATCCGGATAACGTCGCCCCAGCTATCTCTGGCGGAGTGACAATTTCATGGATGGATGGTGAGCTGCCGGGCATGTTGCGTCTTTCAGGGGAAGCGCCGATTGAGCCCGTTGCCTTTATTCCTGATTTTGAGCTGGCGACCTCGAAAGCGCGCGCTGTACTTCCGCAGCAGGTCCCCTTTGATGATGCAAAGTTTAATCTTTCGCGTGCTGGAATCTTGGGTGCCGTCCTCAGCGGACAAAACCACGTTATTGGGGCGGGAAAGAATATTCATGACCTGCTCATGGCTGCGACTGAAGATCGCCTGCACCAAGACTATCGACGTCAATCAATGCAACCTTCTCATGCTTTGGTGACCTGGCTTCGCGGTGCTGGTAAAGCAGCGGTGATCTCTGGTGCAGGACCGACAGTGCTCAGTCTTGAAAGCATTGATCCCAAGGTTCAAACCGATGCTCAGACAGCAGGGTGGGCAGTGCGTCCTTTGAAACTTGCCACGTCAGGTCTTCAAATTACTCGCGGCAATCTTTCAAAGATTAACGATGGATGCCTATTTGTGTGATTTAGCGCGCAGAGCAAAACTGTTTGCGTGAAAGTAGTGAGAAAACGCGTTTAGCTTGCTACTATCGCACTGAAGGAAATCCTTCGATCTCCAAATGTGGAAATTCTTCCGTGTTCCTGTTGGAACATGTCCTTTCTATTCATCTCATGTTGATTGAGAAGTTCACCTGGTCTGTTGTGAGACCATGCATGTGAGGATTACCAGTTGAGCAACGATGTGACCACCCAAGAGCGCGAATTGTCGCACATGAAGTTGGTGGAACTCAAAGCCATGGCCACCGAACTGGGCCTTAAAGGCGTTTCTGCAATGCGTAAGCCCCAGCTGATTGAGGCGCTCAGTGCTGCGCAAGGTGGCGCGCCCAAACAAGAAGAGGCCCCGCGTTCGCGTCGCCGTCGCCTTGCGCGTGAGGAAGCGAGTGAGGCCCCGCAGATCAATATTGAACTGCCTGCTCCCGTTTCGCAGTCAACCTCGGAAGAGCGTTCGTCGAATGACGCTGGCCTTCTGCGAAAGAGCCGTCGTCGTCGCGTTGTTTCCAGTGAGGCTGCAGAACCGCAGACCGTTACCTTGGATCTGCCAACTCCGACCCGTCACGAAGAAGAGGAGAGTGCTCCCGCACCGGCACAGCACATTGAGATTGCTCTTCCCGATAGTGATGATCCCGAGGCTCGCGATCGTTCCCGTCGTGATCGCGAAGGGCGCCGCCGTGGACGCGGACGTGAGGGACGTCGTGAACGCGGTGAGCGCAATGAACGCGTAGAGCGTGGCGAGCGTCGTGAGTCTGCGCCGGTCTCCGAAGAGAATCTTGCACCAATTGCGGGCATCTTGGACGTTCAAGAAAACCACGCATTCGTTCGTACCTCCGGCTACCTACCCGGACCCAATGACGTTTATGTGACCCTCGGCAATGTTCGTCGCTGGGGACTGCGTCCCGGTGATGCTGTCGCAGGTGCGGTTCGTGCACCCCGTGAAGGCGAGCGCCAGCGCCAGAAGTACAATGCACTGGTTCGCGTTGACTCTGTCAACGGTATGAGCGTTGAAGACGCGCAGGCGCGCCGCGAGTTCTCCAAGCTCACGCCGATTTACCCTGACCAACAACTGCGAATGGAGACCTCGGCAAAAGCCTTCACTCCTCGCGTGATCGACTTGGTTGCCCCCATTGGTAAGGGCCAGCGTGGTTTGATTGTTTCGCCTCCAAAGGCCGGCAAGACCATGGTTATCCAGCAGATTGCCAAGGCAATCGAATTGAATAACCCCGAGGTTCACCTCATGGTCGTTCTGGTTGATGAGCGTCCTGAAGAAGTGACCGATATGCGCTCCATCGTTAAGGGTGAGGTTATTGCTTCGACCTTTGATCGTCCCGCATCGGATCACGCAATTGTTGCAGAGCTGGCGATTGAACGCGCCAAGCGTCTGGTCGAGCTCGGTCAAGATGTCGTCGTTCTTCTTGACTCAATCACCAGGCTTTCGCGTGCGTACAACCTCGCCGCACCGGCCTCGGGTCGAATCCTCTCCGGTGGTGTTGACGCCTCGGCGCTCTACCCGCCCAAGAAGTTCTTTGGTGGCGCACGTAACCTGCGCGAGGGCGGATCACTGACCATCATCGCTTCGGCTCTTGTCGAGACCGGTTCGAAGATGGATGAGGTGATCTTCGAAGAGTTCAAGGGTACTGGCAACATGGAACTGCGTCTGTCTCGCCAGCTTGCCGATCGTCGAATCTTCCCTGCCATTGACATCAATGCCTCGGGAACGCGTCGCGAAGAAATGCTGCTTAAGCCCGAAGAATTGCGCATTATGTGGAAGCTGCGCCGCGTTTTGGGCACTTTGGATCAGCAAAGTGCGCTGGAAGCGGTTTTGGATCGTTTGAAGGAAACGCAGTCGAACGCAGAATTCCTCATGCTGGTTCAAAAGCAAGTGCCATCTGCCGACTAATCGGCGAGACTGACGGGGACGGAAGGAGAAATCCTTTCGCCCCCGTTTGTTTTGCTGCTTAAACACTCTAAAAACACCATGTGAGGAGAGCAGCAAGCGTGGCGCGTAAACCTCGTCCTTCTTCTGCCTCAGACAGAAGAAACAGCTCAGCGCAAAGCGACGCGGAGTCTACCGTCTTCTTCTTTTTAGCGACGAGGCCAGCCTGCAGACACGCATGACTGGCTAGCTTCCATTTGTTTAGTCTTTGACGGTGCGCGTATCCTCAGTGAATCTGCGTTAGGAGAAATAGCTTCATGTCGAATACACCTCAAGCTTCACCCGAAACTCCCGAAAGATCTCAGAACATGCGTCGACGTGGCGTGGTCCGATTACTGCTTTCGCTAGCACTGATGGCTGTGTGTCCGCTATTTTTCCTGAGTTCTTTTATCCAAAACGGGATCAGCGGAGCAAGTAAGGCCGATTTCGCTCCTGAGGTTGTCGTTGAAGATCAATCGTCAGTCTTCGAAGATGTCAACGGGCAATCCTTGGATGCAGCCATGGAATCCATAGGTTTTCGTCAGCCTATTAAACTGGTGATTCTCTCAACCGATAACGTGCCGACTGGCAATCTCAACGAAGCAGTCTTGAACTATGCTCGTTCAAACCACAAAGAATGGTTAAACGCAAGCCGGGATAAGTGGGCAGACGGCTTGGTAATTCTTGCGGTTTCCCCCAGCTACCGAAAAGTTGGGACGTATTTTGGTGAAGACGTTAAGGTTTCTTCTTCGAAACAAAGCACAATTCAAGAGGCCGCGAAGAACGATTTTCGATCCGCTGATTGGAGTCAGGGGATGCTCCAGGCAGCTCAGGCGGCTGCCAAGTATGTGCCGGACTCTTCCGGTAACGGTGGGGAAGACTCTGTCCCGCCTTTCTATTCTTTCGTCTTGCTGATTGCCGGTGCAGCAAACCTGCTCAGAGGGTTCCGTCTGCGTTCCTTGACAAAGCGGAACCTTCGTGAAGCGCGAGCACACTGGGATGTTGTTCAGGCAGATCGCTACCGTGCAGAGCAAGCATTCGCAGGTATCGGGGATGCGGGCAAATACAAGACCGGACTTGACATGCGCTATAAGCGCTATGAGTCAGATTTCGTCGAGGCCGGGAAAGAATGGGATGAAATCGGTAATCCCACCTTCTTGCAAACCCTCAGCGCAGCGCTCAATAACACCAGTGCTGACCTGCGTCAGCGTACCGAATCTATGGATGCGAGCGATGACACCTTTGCTGCCGCGGCTGAGTTCTTCAATCTGGGAGCCGGATGGGTTGACGTCTGGATGAAAGAGATTGGCCCGGTCATGGAAGACCTCGAGGTCCTCTGTGAATTGGTCACTTCTGTGAGTGAGGAAATGGGCACTCCAGATGCCATACGTGGTCGTGATGAAATCCTTCAGTGGTCCAGCCAGCAAATGGCGCTGATCGACTCCCTGAAAGAACAACTGGCAAAGGGTGGAATTACTCCAATCGCTGCCCTTGAAAAGCTCGATGAAATCGCTGAAGGCACCCGCCGCTGGGCAAAGGGAATTATTCTTGCGTCCTTGAAGGCCGATCCTTCCTCGAATAGCGATAAGCGCTACGAGCAGTGGGAGAACTCCCAGAAGGAACGCGAAGCAGCCGATTCTGCCGATTACACCGGGTACTACCACCTGAACGGTGTTCTGCATAACTACGACCCCGCGAAAACTATCCGCTTGAACTCTCAGTCCGCGGGTATCGATCTTGCTGCCTTGAAGGCTGCCGCATTCGGTACCTATGCGGGTCGGAACTCCTCCACGGATAACTGGTACCTCTATCAACCTCTATCGACTGACCGTACGTATTATCAGTCCGCACACTCGTGGACACCCAGTAGTGATTCGTCGAGTAGCGACTATGGAAGCTCAGGAGGGGGCTTCTCGGGCTCTGGGTCTTCCTCGTCGTTCTAGACCAGAGCATTACCTATTTCACGCACGGCGAATGAACTGAGCGTGAAAAACTAGCGATTCGCATGGCATAATGTCATGTCGGCTTCCGCCTCACCGGAGTGCTTCTTTGAGAGAATCGAAGAAAGTGACTCATTGCCAGATGCAATGAGCACTGCATTTCGGACCCGGAGCACCAAACGATCCAGGAGATATTTCCATGAAGAAGGGCATTCACCCCGAATATGTGGATACCGTTGTGACCTGCACCTGCGGCAACACCTTCCACACCCGTTCCACCATCACCTCTGGCGAGATGCGCGTGGACGTCTGCTCCGCTTGCCACCCGTTCTACACCGGCAAGCAGAAGATCCTCGACACCGGCGGTCGTGTCGCCCGTTTCGAGGCGCGTTACGGAAAGCGCGTACGCCCCTCCAAGTGAGCTTTTACTCGGCGCCGACGACTTATGGTCGTCGGCGCCGATGTGTTTAAACAGCTACCCTTGAACTACTCCCGCAGGAAGGATCAGACATGAGTGCTCTTGGAGAAGAATTCTCCGCATTGGACGCGCTACTTGACGAACACGCGCAGCTTGAAACTCGAATGTCTGATCCGGAGGTCCTTTCTTCCCCCAAGCTTCTCAAGCAAGTCTCTCGTCGTTACGCGGAGCTTTCGCGCATTAAAGCCGCTGCGGATCAGCTGGAGCATGCGCAGGGAGATCTCGAGGCCGCTCGGGAGCTTGCCGAAGACGATTCCTCTTTCGCAGAGGAAATCCCCGCATTGGAAGAAGCAGAGCGAAACGCTCACGAACACCTTCTGTCTATCCTTGCACCGCGAGATCCCGATGATGCCTGCGATGTCATCTTGGAAATCAAAGCAGGTGAAGGCGGTGAGGAATCCGCACTCTTTGCGGCTGATCTTGCCCGGATGTATCTGCGCTACGCGGATTCGAAGGGGTGGAAGACCACTGAGCTGTCCTCCACCTACACGGAGCTAGGCGGTTTTAAAGAAGTCACCCTTGCGATTAGAGCATCTGGTAATCCCGCACCAGATGAAGGAGTGTGGGCGCACCTGAAGTATGAAGGGGGAGTACACCGAGTACAGCGAGTTCCCGTCACCGAGTCGCAGGGACGTGTACATACCAGTGCTGCGGGCGTTTTCGTCATGCCCGAACTTGAAGTCGATGATGAGATTGTCATTGACCCCAATGATTTGCGAATTGATGTCTACCGTTCCTCAGGTCCGGGTGGGCAGTCGGTGAATACCACCGATTCAGCTGTTCGCATTACCCACCTTCCTTCGGGGATCGTCGTTTCCATGCAAAATGAGAAGTCTCAGCTTCAAAATAAAGAGGCCGCGCTTCGTGTTCTTGCTTCGCGCTTAGCAGCTGAAGCGAAAGCCAAGCGCGAGGCCGAGGCCTCGGCACAGCGCCTTTCTCAGGTGCGAACTGTTGACCGTTCGGAACGTGTTCGTACGTACAACTTCCCCGAGAATCGCATTGCTGATCACCGCAGCGGTTTCAAGGCATACAACCTTGACCAGGTGCTTGACGGCGCGCTTGACCCGGTTATTGAATCTCTTCAAAGCGCAGATGAGGCCGAACGTCTCGCCTCCGCCGACGCACATGTATGAGTTCGCAAGCTGAGCTTATTGTGTGGGGTTCATCCCTCCTGAGCACTCTTGAGGGCGACGAGGGGGGAGCAACTCCCTTGGCCGAGGCGCGCCACCTCTTAACGTGGGCCTTGGGCGTTGATTCTTTACTATTTGCCCCCCGCGAGGTTCCTCCATCCAACGAGGCCGCCTACCGCGCTGCAGTCACCCAACGTGCCCTCCGTCGCCCGCGAAGCCATGTGACCGGTGAAATGTATTTCAGAGGCCTTGTTCTTTTCGGCGGTAAAGGAGTCTTTACTGTTCGGCCCGAAACGGAGATGCTTGTCGAGCACGTTGAGGAGCTGACGCGCTTGGGAGCGCTTCCTGAAGGTGAATGGGTTGATCTGTGTACTGGGTCTGCAGCGATTGCGCTTGCACTTTCTACTGAAACTGGTCATCAGGTGACCGCCGTTGAAATTGACTCCGATGCCTTTGCTTACGCCGAGCGCAACCTCGCTCGATACCCGAAAGCCCAGATTCGCCTCGTCAAGGGGGACGCGACGGCCACCGATACTCTCAGCGAGCTCAATGGAAAAACCGCATTGGTTGTGACAAATCCGCCCTATGTACCGGCTCAGGAAGCGCCGACGCAAATTGAGGCACAGCGGGATCCGGAGCGCGCCCTCTATGGTGGGGGAGACGACGGTACTGAGATTCCTCGTCGGATTATTGAACGCTCGCGCGAGCTCCTTGTTAGTGGAGGAATCCTGGCGATGGAGCACTCTCCCTCGCAGGCACAGACGCTCCGGCAAATCGCGGTGATGAACGGATTTACTCAGGTTCATACTCGCAGTGACTTAAGCGGAGTTGAGCGTTTCCTTATCGCTTGGAAAACACAGAGAAAGTAATTCACAGTGGAACATATTTTTGAGTGCACTCATGGTTGGGAAAAGGACGAGCTTGACCTCCTTAAAGGACAGATCGAGCAGGGAGCGTTGGTTGTCCTGCCAACTGATACCGTTTATGGAATCGGCGTATCCGCCGACGATCACGAGGGTGTTCGCCGTCTTCTTGCGGCGAAAGGCAGAGGAGAGACAATGCCGCCTCCCGTCCTCGTCGCCTCTGTTGAGCAAGCGCGGAGCGTCTCAATTGACCTTGATAACGATGCCATTGGGCTGATGAAAGCCTTCTGGCCGGGTGCGCTGACCTTGATTGTGCGTGCAAACCCCAGCGTGAACTGGGACCTTGGAAAAACTCACGGTACAGTCGCGCTTCGCATGCCCAACCATCCGCAAGTGTGTGAACTGCTCGAGGCCGTGGGACCGATGGCAGTGACCTCAGCCAACCTAACGGGAGAACCTCCTGCGACAAATATTGATGAAGCGCTCGGATACTTCCGTGGCACGGTAGACTACTACGTGAATTCGGGGCCGACCCAGAGTGCACAACCGTCAACAATTATCGATTGTGCACACGGACAGGCCCGCGTACTTCGCGAAGGAGCACTGAGCGTAGAAGATATTGCCAGGGTGCTGGACTACCAGCCCCTAGCTCGCTGAGGGAGGAGACATCGACGCCGTGAAGGTTTATGTCCTGCTGATGGTCGTGGCTGCCGCACTCACCGTGCTGCTGACACCGCTGGTCCGCTGGGCATGCCTGCGTTGGGGGATTGTCCCCAAGCTGCGCAGCAGAGATATCCAATCCACTCCGATTCCTCGACTTGGAGGAATCGCGATCACCATCGCCCTGGTGATCACGATGCTCATCAGTGCACGAATTCCCTATATGTCGCCTCTCTTTGAAACGAATGCTGCCTGGGCTGTTGTCGTGGGTGCACTCGCAATGTGCATTCTCGGCGTAGTCGATGATGTCGTGGAATTGGACTGGCTGACGAAACTTTCCGGACAGATTCTGATCGCAGGATCGATGGCTTTCAACGGCGTGCAATTGGTAAGTTTCCCAATTTTTGGTGTCACCATCGGCTCCTCACGTCTTTCCTTGATGCTCACCGTTTTCCTCATCGTCGGAATTATGAATGCGGTGAACTTTATTGACGGCCTGGATGGTTTGGCTGCTGGTGTCGTCGGGATCGGAGCTGCTGCCTTCTTCGTCTATTCCTATGTGCTCACGCGGATCATGGGGGCGGCTTCATACGCTACGACTGCATCTTTGGCGGTCATTACCTTGGTCGGAGTCTGTTTGGGCTTCTTGTGGTTCAACTTCCACCCATCCTCAATCATGATGGGTGGGGGCTCTGAGACAATGGGCTTGGTTCTGGCCGCTGCAGGAATCATCGTGACGGGGCAGGTTGACCCTTCTGTTTTAGGCGGACAACAGCTGTTGGTTTCCTTCCTTCCGCTATTGCTTCCTATTTCGGTGATCTGCGTCCCCATTGGAGATCTTGTCGTCACCACGATTCGACGAATGCTCAGGGGGAAGAGCCCCTTCCATGCGGATCGCTCACACTTCCACGACCGTCTACTTGCTAGGGGACACTCGCACCGAGGTGTTGTCGCAATCTTGTGGATGTGGACAGCCCTAGTAGCTTTTCCTCCGGTCGCCATTCTTGTTCATGACTGGAAACGTGTTGTACTGTGGGCGCTTCCGGCGCTGGCCTTGGGGGTCTGGCTCACCGCTTCAGAATTCCCCGCTTTTACGCGTGCGCGTCGGCGTGCGCGTCAGGATCACGTTGTAACCACTCCCGAGAATTCCAAGGAAAATGCATGAGTGATTCTTTGCAGGCGCATCAAAGAGATATTCAGTTGGTCATGTGCCGCCTGTGGGGGGTCGTTGCTGCGGGTGCCTTTATTGTCGGTGTATGGCAGGCATGCGTCGGACACGGCCTGCGTAGCTTGCTTCTTCCTGTACTTATGTTGGCATTGGGCGCTGTCACGCATCTGTGTCTTGGTGCCATGATTCGTAGTGATGCAACTACCCGACCGATGTGGATATGGGTCCATATGTTCGGAACATTTGCCATCCTGATCGGCGGATTGTTCCTGAGCAAAGCCTTGGGGGCATCTGCGATTGTCACCGGACTTGTTCTCATCTGTGAGCACTTTGTTGTTTTCGGTGGCCTTGGGGTCGCTTTATCACGCATAATTCGTGAGGTTCCGGTTGAGGAAGAGCCAGCGATCACAGATGCCGACTGTTCGTCGGAGTTGACGAAAGAACAAAATTCTCAGGGATGAGTTCTTGATCTCTGGTTAGCTGGGTTAGACTGGACCGGGTTAACCCTAGTGAGGAAGTGGAGCACGTGGAATCGACAGTTCTCGGCGAAGAGAAGGCCGCGCAACGCAGCTACGCTATGCCTTTGTGGTACAAGGTCCTCATCGGTATTGTCGCACTGATTGCTGCTGCAACATGTATTCCCGCTGTTACGCAGGCGCCCCACGCACCCGGTATCCATGATTTCTTCCCCGATGCATTTTTTGGTGAGGGGACGCTCTTCCAATTCAATCGGCTGACACTGGTGCGCGTGGTCGCCGGAATTACACTGTGCTTGGTTTTCTGGCTCGGTGCCCGCAGTGTCAAGCTCATGCCGGGGCGGGGACAGGTCCTCCTCGAAATGGCAGCCGAGTTTGTTCGCAATGGTATTTCCGTCGCGATGCTGGGTGAAGGCCGAGGCCGTCGGTGGGCCGCCTTTATCGGTGTTGTTTTCTTCGGCGTCCTTTTCATGAATATCCAGGGAATTATCCCCGGGATGAATATCGCAGCCTCCTCTGTGATGGCCGTGCCGATTGTTTTTGCCGTCATCGCCTACGTCTCATTCGTGGGTGCCGGAATTAAACAGTACGGTTTCTTCCATTTCTTCAAGTCACAGCTTTTCCCCAAGGGATTGCCCTGGCCGATCTACTTCCTCATCACCCCCATCGAGTTCTTCTCGACTTTTATTGTTCGTCCCGCAACCTTGGCTATTCGTCTTCTGTGCAACATGATTTCAGGGCACCTGCTTCTTGCACTGACCTATTTTGGAACGTCGAACCTTCTCATCGCTGCCGGTATGAAACAGACTGGTGCCCTCTTAACCGGAGCTGGCGCGGTTGCGGCGACGCTCTTCGAAATTTTCGTAGCTGTCTTGCAGGCGTACATTTTCGCCATGCTGACAGCGGTCTACATCAAGCTTTCAGTCGAAGAACACTAAAGGCTTCTTGCGCCTTCGACTGATTCACCAAAGGAAAAGGAAAGAAAAATGACCGGATCCCTTGCCTACATCGGCTACGGCCTGGCTGCGATTGGCCCTGGTATTGGTATTGGCCTCCTCGTGGGAAAGACCCAGGAAGCAACCGCACGCCAGCCTGAGATCGCCGGTAAGCTCTTCACCAACATGATTATTGGTGCGGCACTTGCTGAGGCTCTTGGCCTGATCGGCTTCGTTCTGCCCTTCATCGTCTGATGTTCACACAGCTTGTTCCTATGTCCGAGGGATCGGTCGGAGGAATTGGCGTTGTTCTGCCTCCTCTCTATGAGATTTTCTGGTCAGCGCTGGTTCTCCTGGTGATTCTCTTGGTCGTCGGTCTGTACGCGTTGCCGCGGATCTACTCGATGATCGACCAGCGGCGTGATGCAATTCAGGAAGGCCTTGATAACGCTGAGAAAGCTCGTGAAGATCTCTCTCTTGCTTCGCGTAAGAAAGATGAGCTACTGCGCGACGCTCAGGCTGAGGCTCACCAGATCCGTGAAGATGCACGTGCTCAGGCCCAGCAGATCGTCGCACAGGCACGTCTTGATGCGCAGGTAGAGGCTCAGCGCGTGCAAGATGCCGCTCAACGCCAGATTCTTGCCGAGCGGCAGGCCGCGCAGATTAGCCTGCGTAGCGATGTTGGTTTGCTCGCTAGCGAACTCGCAGAGAAGCTCGTGGGTGAGCATCTGGAGAATACTGATCTCACTGCTCGCGTTGTGGATCGCTTCTTGGATGAACTCGAGGCTGAAGAAGTTCCCATTGGTGGTGTGAACTGATGACTCCTGAGTTGTTACGCGAACGTCTTGCGCAGGCGGGCGATGAGCGTATGAAGGTAGCGGAAGATCTTTTCGGTGTCGCAGACTTTTTGCGAACGAATTCTTCTGTCCAACGTGCACTCACCGACCCTTCGCGAGAACAGAGTGATAAAGACGCTCTTGTTGATCGTCTTTTTGCTCCGGTTGTATCTGCTGTCTCGATTCAGTGTCTGCATGACCTGGTAGCGGGTCACTGGTCCCGTCCGCGTGACATCGTGCACGCTGTCGAAGAAGCAGGCTGCGATGCAGTGCTGCTCAGCGCGCAATTTGATGGGGTATTGGAAGAAACAGAAGCTCAGCTTGTTGCGGTTTCTGTTTTCCTTCAGTCACATCGCGATCTCAGAAATGAACTCTCTGACCTGTCTGCACTTTCTCCGAAGGGACGCGCAAATCTTGCCCAGACGGT
Organism: Actinomyces sp. oral taxon 181; assembly: GCF_018370895.1. Classification (NCBI taxonomy): domain Bacteria; kingdom Bacillati; phylum Actinomycetota; class Actinomycetes; order Actinomycetales; family Actinomycetaceae; genus Actinomyces; species Actinomyces sp. oral taxon 181. The sequence continues at coordinate 39,065 of NZ_JAGYZL010000012.1, read as the reverse complement.
GTTCCAGAGTGTTCTTGGCCAGCCGAGTCTGCGTCTTTTACGCCGATGCGTGGGACGAACCTCGCATGGTCATCTCTTGGGAAAGCTGCGGGAATTGGCTGTTCGCGCCGCAAAGCTCTCCGGTCGACGCTTCGTATTCGTTGAGTCGGCACACGAGCTGAGCGACGACCAAAAGATGCGTCTCGAGAAGATTCTTGAGGCCAAGCTGGCCAGCCCCGTTTCGGCAACCTATACGCTGCGCCCTGAACTGCTCGGCGGCCTCGTCATCCGAATGGGGACGGAGCGAGTCGATGCATCACTGGCGACGCGAGTTGGCGCTCTCAAACGTTCGATCGTCGGTTAAGCCCGATGTGTCTGAGGAATAGATAGAAGGAATGCTCAATGGCTGATCTGTCCATTAGCCCCGAGGAAGTACGGGCGGCGCTCGACTCTTTCGTGGAATCGTATCAACCTGCACAGGTTGCGACCGATGAAGTCGGTCATGTTACCGAAACTGCTGACGGTATTGCCCACGTTGAAGGGCTTCCCGGAACTATGGCAAACGAACTCCTGCGTTTCGAGGACGGGACGCTGGGGCTTGCTATGAACCTAGAACAACGTGAAATCGGTACTGTTGTCCTTGGGGATTTCTCCTCCATTGAAGAAGGCCAGCCTGTTTACCGTACTGGTGAAGTGCTCTCAGTCCCCGTTGGCGATGGCTACCTCGGTCGTACCGTTGACCCGCTGGGTCGCCCCATTGATGGCCTCGGTGATATCACAGACTTGGAAGGTCGACGAGCGCTGGAACTTCAGGCCCCTGGTGTCATGATGCGTAAGTCGGTTCACGAGCCGCTGCAGACCGGTCTGAAGGCGATCGACTCGATGATCCCGATTGGCCGTGGTCAGCGTCAGCTCATCATTGGTGACCGTCAAACCGGTAAGACCGCGATCGCCTTGGACACGATCATTAACCAGCGTGACAACTGGCTTTCGGGCGATGTCAACAAGCAGGTTCGATGCATCTATGTCGCTATCGGCCAGAAGGGCTCGACAATCGCGTCGGTTCGCTCGACTCTTGAAGATGCCGGAGCAATGGAGTACACGACGATCGTTGCTTCTCCGGCCTCGGATCCCGCGGGCTACAAGTACATGGCTCCCTACACGGGTAGCGCAATTGGTCAGCACTGGATGTACCAGGGCAAGCACGTCCTCATCGTTTTCGATGACCTTTCTAAGCAGGCTGAGGCCTACCGTGCGGTTTCGCTTCTTCTGCGCCGTCCGCCGGGGCGTGAAGCATACCCCGGTGACGTCTTCTACTTGCACTCACGCTTGCTGGAACGCTGTGCGAAGCTCTCCGATGAACTCGGTGGGGGATCGATGACCGGTTTGCCGATTATCGAAACCAAGGCAAATGACGTTTCCGCGTACATTCCGACCAACGTTATTTCGATTACCGATGGTCAGATCTTCCTTCAGTCTGACCTTTTCAACTCGAACCAGCGACCGGCTGTTGATGTCGGTATTTCGGTGTCTCGTGTCGGTGGCGCTGCTCAGATTAAGGCGATGAAGAAGGTCGCCGGTACATTGAAGCTCACGCTTGCGCAGTACCGTTCGATGGCGGCCTTCGCGATGTTTGCATCCGATCTTGATGCTGCAACGCGTCGTCAGCTCACCCGCGGTGAGCGTCTCATGGAGCTTCTCAAGCAGCCGCAAAACTCGCCCTATGTTGTTCAAGACCAGGTTGCCTCAATCTGGGCCGGAACAAATGGTTACCTCGATGACCTCGAGGTCAGCGAAGTTCTCTCCTTTGAAAGCGGTCTGCTCGACTACTTGCGTGCAAACTCCACGGTGCTTGATGAGATCGCCGCTACCGGCGAGCTCTCGAAGGAAACCGAAGAAGCCTTGCGCGCTGCGGTTGAGACCTTCCATAGCCAATGGGTGAGCGCGAAGGCAGCACCGGTCTCACTTGATGACGCTGAGGTGCAGGCCGAGCGTTCTCAGGAAGAAATCGTTCGTTCGCGCCCGGTAGTGTCTGAGGCCTGAGTATGGGCGGACAACAAAGGATCTATAAACAGCGGATTGCATCTACGCAGACGCTGGCTAAGGTCTTTCGTGCGATGGAAATGATTGCGGCATCGCGAATTGGTGCTGCGCGTCGGGCAGCGACTGAACTTGGACCCTATGAGAAGGCTCTGACTCAGGCAGTTGCCGCTGTCGCTATTCATACGGACCTTGACCACCCGCTGACTCGTGAGCGTCACGATACGCCACGTGTCGCGGTCCTTGTGGTTGCTTCCGATCGAGGGATGGCCGGAGCCTACTCTGCAACGATTCTTCGCGAGGCCGAACGTCTTGTTGAACGCCTCGAAGAAGAAGGAAAGGTTCCGGTCCTCTACACCTACGGTCGACGCGCTCAGGCGTATTTCCGCTTCCGGGGCGTGGAGATCGAAGATTCTTGGGAAGGGGAGTCTGATTCGCCTTCCCAGGAGATCAGCAGTCAAATCGCTCGTGAACTTCTTGAGCGTTTTACCGATTCAGATCCTATGACTGGCGTGTGCGAAGTTCATTTGGTTTACACGCGGTTCAAGTCGATGATGAGTCAGGTTCCTGAGGTTCGACGAATGATTCCTCTTTCCGTTGTCGATGCTCCTGAAGGGGATCGTGAACGCGATGAGGAACGCGGTGAGCACAAGGTGAATGCTGAGCTCTTCCCCGAGTACGAGTTCATTCCTTCACCCGGAGAAGTTCTTGACACCCTGCTTCCGCTGTATGTCTCGAGCAGGATCCGAAATGTTCTTTTGCAAGCTGCCGCATCAGAGTTGGCTTCGCGCCAGCGCGCAATGCATACGGCGACGGATAATGCAGAAGAGCTCATTACGAAATACACGCGTCTGGCGAATTCGGCCCGTCAGGCGGAGATCACTCAAGAGATCACTGAAATCGTGGGCGGTGCCGACGCATTGGTCCAGGGCTGAGGCCCGTGCACATGGAGAAAATAGAAATGACTACTACTTCAACAGGACAGGGACGGGTCGCACGTGTTGTCGGACCGGTTGTCGATGTTGAGTTCCCGCCGGACGCAATTCCTCCCCTGTACAACGCATTGCACGTTGATGTGAATCTTTCCGGGCAGAGCGAAGGCGAAGACGCGGTTCAGACGATCACTCTTGAGGTTGCTCAGCACCTTGGTGACAACCTGATTCGCGCGATTTCGCTCAAACCAACCGATGGTATGGTTCGCGGCTCGGTTGTCACCGATACTGGAGCTCCGATTTCGGTTCCGGTTGGCGATATCACGAAGGGTCATGTCTTCAACGTGACCGGTGAGGTGTTGAACCTTAAGCCAGGTGAACATCTGGAAATCACCGAACGCTGGCCCATTCACCGCCAGCCTCCGGCATTCGACCAGCTTGAGGCCCGTACGAAGATGTTCGAAACGGGTATCAAGGTCATCGATTTGCTCACCCCGTATGTTCAGGGTGGCAAGATTGGCCTCTTCGGTGGCGCAGGTGTGGGCAAGACTGTTCTGATTCAGGAAATGATTCAGCGTGTTGCTCAGAACCACGGTGGCGTTTCGGTTTTCGCTGGCGTTGGTGAGCGTACCCGTGAAGGTAACGACCTAATTCACGAAATGGAAGAGGCTGGTGTCTTCGATAAGACGGCACTGGTCTTCGGACAGATGGATGAGCCGCCGGGGACCCGTCTTCGTATTGCGCTGACCGGTTTGATCATGGCAGAGTACTTCCGCGATGTTCAGCATCAGGACGTGCTGCTCTTCATCGACAACATCTTCCGCTTCACTCAGGCAGGTTCAGAGGTTTCGACGCTTCTGGGTCGTATGCCTTCCGCTGTTGGTTATCAGCCGAACCTTGCTGATGAAATGGGACAGCTTCAGGAACGTATTACGTCTGCTGGTGGTCACTCGATTACGTCGCTGCAAGCAATTTACGTTCCCGCGGACGACTACACTGACCCGGCACCTGCGACGACCTTCGCCCACTTGGACGCAACGACGGAGTTGTCGCGTGAAATTGCATCACGCGGTATTTACCCCGCCGTTGATCCGTTGGCATCGACGTCTCGAATCCTTGACCCGGCGCTGGTCGGTCGTGAGCACTACGACACTGCTACTCACGTGAAGGCGATCTTGCAGAAGAATAAGGAACTGCAAGACATCATTGCCATTTTGGGCGTTGATGAATTGTCTGAAGAAGACAAGGTCACCGTTGCACGTGCACGCCGCATTGAGCAGTTCCTCTCGCAGAACACCTACATGGCTGAGAAGTTCACCGGTGTTGAGGGCTCGACTGTTCCACTGTCCGAAACCATCGAGGCCTTCAAGCGCATTGCTGAGGGCTATTACGATCAGGTCCCGGAGCAGGCCTTCTACAATATTGGTGGCATCGACGATCTTGAACGTCGTTGGCACGAGATCGAGAAGGATAACTAACGTGCCTGCCACCGATAAGTTGCAGGTCGAGATCGTTTCACACGAAGGCAGGCTGTGGCACGGTAGTGCATCTCAGGTCAGTTTCCCGGCAACTGATGGCTCCATCGGTGTGCTTCCCGGACGGCAACCGCTTCTTGCGGGTCTTGTTCGCGGACGTGTGAGTATCACGACTGAGCAAGGAGTTGTCGACTTCGATATCGATAAAGGTCTGGCTTCAGTAGATTCCGACTTTATTACGATTGTCGTGGAACACGCCTCCCAGATGTGAGTGAGCGGTGTGCGGGCTTAAACTGTCCGCACACCGTCATTTTCTTCAGGAGGTTTTCATGGTTGTGCTGAACATTATCGTGATGCTCCTCCTTGCCTTATTTGTCGTCTGGCTGCTTCTAAATCTGCGCGCGCGTCATCTCGATCAACAAGATGGTGCTTTTCGGGCGTGGGCGCGACTTGATTCGCATTCCGGATGGATGTCAGGAATCGGTCAGTATCAGGGGGACCGCCTGTGTTGGTATCGCTTGATTGCCCCTTCACTGAAACCGCATGTCGTCCTTCCTCGACATGGACTTGAAGTCTCCCTTCCCCTGCAACGCTCAACCGATGGATCAATGGTTGAGGTCCGCTTGACATCAGGGGATGTTTTTCTGGACCTCGCAGTTGAACCACTGACCTATAACGGGCTTGTGTCCTGGGGAGAATCCGAGCCTCCCGCAATCGAACATGGCTCTACGCTCTAGTTTTATTCCCACGACACTGCCAGTTCCAGAAAGGTAAGTTTGTGCGCGTTCTTATCGCTTCATGCACGGTCGATTACTCAGGCCGCCTCAGTGCGCACCTTGACCGCGCAATTCGCCTCATTATGCACAAGGCGGATGGCTCTGTACTGATCCACTCTGATGGCGGTTCGTATAAACCGCTGAATTGGATGAATGCTCCTTGTACTGTCACCACTGAAATCCCCGAAGAAGGGGAAGAGATGGATGGTGTGACCCAGGTTTGGCAGGTCCAATCTGATAAGACTGACGACCGACTAGTTATTCGCATTCACGAGATCATCAGCGACGTCACTGAAGAGTTTGGTATCGATCCGGGACTCGTCAAAGACGGTGTCGAAACCCACCTTCAAGAACTCTTGGCGCAGCAGGTTCCGCAGGTACTGGGCGAAGGATGGGAACTGGTACGTCGCGAATATCCCACTCCCGTTGGTCCAGTTGACCTGCTTGTCCGCGATCCGCAGGGGCTGCCCGTTGCAATCGAGGTCAAAAGACGCGGAGGAATGGATGGCGTTGATCAGTTAACGCGCTATCTGTCCCTCTTGGGCCGCGATCCATTGCTTGATGGGATTAGAGGGATCTTTGCAGCCCAAGAGATTACGCGGCAGGCCCGTACCTTGGCTGAAGACCGTGGTATCGACTGCCTCATTCTCGATTATGATGCCATGCGAGGTTTTGACGATCCCGATTCCCGTCTCTTCTAATGACTCAAGCTGCACTCAATCTGAGCCTGGCGCGCATTATTAGCCAAGGCCTCGTCGAAGAAACGGCTGCGGATCATCCCATTGCTGCGGTTGACAATATGCTCGCTTTGCAGGCGCAACTTCCTTCTTCGATTCCGTGGGCTATTAATCTTCGCGTGAAAGAGCCTTCTGTTCGTGCGATTGAAGAGGCTTTTGAGTCTGCTGAGCTTGTGCGTTCGTGGCCTATGCGCGGAACAATCCATGTCACCAGCGCACAGGATCATCATTGGCTGCGTCAGGTGCTTCGACATCGGTATCGCGCATGGATGCGCTCGTTTGAGGAAGAGGGATTGACTCGCGCGCGTATTGAAGAAGCCGCGCAGATTGCATATTCGCGCATTGCTTCGGAGGGACCTCAAAGCCGTGAAGAGCTGTGCGCGGTTTGGGAGCAGGAAGGAATCCGAACGGGTACGCGCCCACAACGCGAATTAGCCCTTCAAGCGGGGGAGAGCGGGACCTTCCTTGACCGTCGTAATCTTTTCCTTGCGTTGCATATTGAGGGATTCCTCGTGGGCGGTCCCAAGCGGGGTAATTCCTTCCTTTTTTGTGATGCGCGGGCTTTGCCCCCTGCAGAAGGGGTCGCCCAGGGAGAAGGCAATCACGAGGCCGCGCTGGCTGAACTTGCGCGTCGCTATGCTTGGGGGCACGGCCCCATCAGTGTCGAGGATTTTTCTCGGTGGACATCACTAACGAAACGCGAGTCTCGGGCTGCGCTGGAACGCGCAGTGCGTTTAAAGGGAAGTGAGCGCCCCATTGTGCTCGGTGAATCTGGATATCAACGTGCCGATCTTGACTCACTGTTGAGCCGCTACGCAGATGAAGCGCGAGCACTGTTTTCTTTCCCCTCTTTCGATGAAATCCATGTGGGATATGCCGATCGAAGTAGCATGGCCAGTTCGGAGGCAGAGAAGGCAATTTGCCCCGCAAAGAATGGGATGTTTCGGCCAATTGTTATCAAAGATGGCCGGGTGATTGCGGTACAGGATCCGCGTAAAGGATATGCCTTTTTGGATTCGGTGCGAGATGAATATGATCAATCTCTGCTGGAAGAAGCTAAAGAAAACGGTAAGTATTTGAGCGGCAAATAAGTGAACGCACAGCTGAAAATGTGCGAAAATATTCGTATGGATTCACAAGTTATGCGAGGCCGCATCGTCCTGAAAGATTCCATCATTGAAGATGGCGTTATCACCGTTGAAGGCCAGTTTATTTCTCATATTTGCCCGGCATCTGATTTCTTAGGCGAGCTTCCGCAGTCAAGTGGCTCGACTTTCCTTCCGGGACTTGTTGATGTGCACTGTCACGGAGGCGGTGGAGAGTCTTTCCCGAATGCAACCACTCCCGAGGCCGCAATGCAAGCCGTCATGGAACACCGTCGTCACGGTACGACCTCGTTGGTCGCTTCGTGCGTCACCGCTGATGCTGACACCTTGAAAGCACGTGCTCGCACCCTAGCTTCGCTTGCTGAAAAGGATGAAATCGCGGGTATTCACTTCGAAGGTCCCTTCGTTTCCCATGCACGTTGTGGCGCGCAGGATCCGACCTACATCGTTGATCCAGATCCCGATCTCACCCGCGAACTCATTGATGAATGCAAGGGATATGCGCTTTCAATGACGCTGGCTCCGGAAAAGCTCCGTGCATTCGGTGAAGGTTCTGTTGCTGAAGCGCTGATTGATGGGGGTGCTATTCCTTCGTGGGGGCACACGGATTCGAACTCAACCTTTGCGCGTCAAGCCTTGGAATACTCACGTGAGCATTTCGCAGATTCTTCGACCGCTCGTGGTCCTCGTGCGACGATTACGCATCTCTTCAATGGTATGCGTCCGCTTCACCACCGCGATACCGGTCCGATCGCGGAATTTCTTTCAGATGCAGCCCGTGGTGGTGCGGTTGCAGAGCTGATTTGCGATAACGTCCACGTTGATCCACTTCTTGTCCGTGATGTCTACGAACTTGTCGGTCGCGATCACGTTGTGCTGATTACAGATGCGATGGCTGCCGCCGGAATGCCCGACGGTTCCTACACACTTGGCCCTCAGGACGTTGTTGTTCGTGATGGCATTGCGCGCTTGGCCCAGGGTGATTCTATTGCCGGTGGTACTGCGCACCTTCTTGACTGTGTTCGCGTGGCGACGACTTTGGGCGGAATTCCTCTGGTGGATGCTGTCTACATGGCATCAGCTCAAGGAGCCAAGATCTTGGGTGATCCGCGAGTGGGCAGCCTTGAGGCTGGAAAATTTGCGGATATCATCGAGGTGGATTCCGAGCTCAATGTGCGACGCGTAGTTCGCCGTGGCACAGTAGTTGAGTGAGAGGGAAGCGATCTCGCAAGCGTCCTTGGGGCGAGAGCCGGCCATTACAAATGTCGGCTCTCGCCTCACTTGCGCGCAGCGAAATTGGTCCTGATGGTGAGTTCTATCAGGTCCAGTATCTTCGTTCTTCTTCAAAGCCCTATACCTGCCCCGCCTGCCTGCAACCAATCGCCATTGGCAGCGCGCACGTCGTTGCATGGCCAGAAGAACGTGCCTATGGATTGGATCAGGGAGTTCGCGCTCGGCGACACTGGCACCTGAACTGTTGGAAACGTGGTCTTCGCCCGGCATAATGGGCGTGATTGGCTACGTGCACGTGGCGTGAGACACCTCCAGTATGCACTCGTGTTGTTTGCCCGTAGAGTTACTAACTAGAGGTTGACACTATCCCATTAATAGGAGACTCCGAGTGGACCAGCTCAGAAGATTTTCAGGAGCAGCTGCAGCATGTGCAGTTGCGGTGATTGCTGCGATTGTCGCGGTATTGGCTTTGACGGTGTGGAAGCCAACCCAACAAATTAGTGCGACTGTTACCCCCCAGCAGCCGGTCGTCATCACCCGTGAGGGCCTCTTCCAACTCGAAGGGGGCGAAGTCACCGTTACCGCGGCTTCTGCCTCGGGAAAGCAAGTGACGATGGCACTGGGTACAGCGGCAGATGTTCGCGCATGGGTTTCCGATCTTTCCTACGCGGAAATCACTGGCATCTCGGCAAATCGTGAGAATCTTTTGACCGAGGGACATGACTCTGCGGCGTCGGCAACTTCATCGCCTTCTCCTTCGCCGTCCCCTTCCAGTGAGGCTCCGCAAAACCCTGATCAGAATGCTCAGCCTGCGCCTTCTCCCAGCGCGACTCCCACTCTGTCGGCTGCCGGTGGAGATATGTGGCTTGACGAGGCGACCGCTCCTTCAACCGCAACGATGACGCTTCGTGATGTTGAAGCCGGTCGTTCGCTGGTTATTACGTCGGATGGAACGACTCCCTCTGATTTGACGGTCACTATGACCTGGCAGACCCCTCATGCGAATGTCTTAGCAATCACTGCAGGCGTTATTACATTCATTTGTCTTCTCATCGCCGCAGCCTTGGTCGGCTTCGTTCTCTGGCGTGAACGTCATGCCGCTTCTGAGGAAGAAACCCGCGAGCAAGACGAAGCAGAAGAAGGCGCATCTCAACAGGTAGATCCTGCCTTCTTTGAAGCAGTAGATCATTCTGATTCTTCCGAAGAAGAGGCTGGAACTTCTGAAATCGACAACGAAGATTCTGAAGAGTACAGCAGCTTAATCGACGAAGAGGAAACACCTTTAGATTCAACGGCTCAGGATTCCTCCGCTGAAGTCGCTGAGTTTGACGAGGAGAAGTCAGAAGGCGAGTTGCCAGAAGACCACACCTTAGAAGAGAGCTTTGAAGTTGATGAAACTTCCGTTACCGATCAGGATGAGTCTTCGGATTCTGAGCTGCGTCGTGGTCGACACGGTATTGCCTATCACGATGATGAAGTAGATCCACCTGCTCGTGAATCAACAGATACGGGAATTATTGATTTGTCCGCTATTCGTCCAGGTGCAGTTCTTCCATCGCGCCGTGCGCTGCGTCAGGCACGCGAGAAGGGTGAAGGACGCTTGGTGATTGGTGGTCAAGAATTTGATACTGGCTTGATTCCTCAGGTGGAGAAGGAAGAAGAAACATCCACCGCTGATGGTTCCGAAGAAAAGCGCTCGTGGGGTTCGATCATGGGGAATTGGATTTCACCAAAGCAACGCGGACAGAAGGGACAGTGATGATGAAACTACGACGTATCCTTCCAGTCCTGTGTGTGCCTGCACTTGTTCTTGGGGCATGTAGCAGCCGCGATCTAGTTGCTCCTGAGGCGGCTTCCCAGCCTTCTTCCGCCTCGCCAAACCTCGACTCGGCTCGCATCGAGCGTGTTCTTGGATCTATTCAGGACACTCTTAATACTGCTGATGCAACACGCGACGCTGCTGCTCTTGAACCTCGACTTGAGGGTGGGGCGTTGCGTATGCGTAGCGACCAGTACGCTGCTGCTAAAGCAACGAATACCGAAGTTCCTAAGCTTGTCGTCAATCAGGGTTCGGTTGCAGTGACGAATTCGGATCAGTGGCCGCGCGTTATTGTGAATGTCTCCAGCCCTGATCAGGCATCTCTTCCTGTGCTCGCATTCGCAGTTCAAGATGACGCTCGATCGAAATACAAGCTCGTTGGTTGGACGCGTGCGCTTGGTGGAGCTCAATTCCAGTTGGATAATGTGGAGAAGGGTTCTGCGGCACTTGGTCCGGATGCTCAGGGATTCGTGAAGACTCCGAAGGAAGCGCTCCAAGGCTACGTGGACATGCTGAATTCCGGTAATGCCGGTAATGATCAGTATGCGGGTGATGATTTTGCTCGTCGCTACTTGCAGGATGCAAAGAGTTTGAATGATGCGGTTCAGGCTGCAGGAAACGTTCAGGCTCATGCTGATCTCTCGGCTGATTTCCCGATTCTCGGTGTCGAACTAGTCGATGGTTCAGCTCTTGTTGCTGCTTCATTCACCTATACTCAGACCTATCAGCGCACTGTTGCTCGTTCTACGATGCGCCTCGGGGGAACAACTGCTGCATTGGCAGAAGGCGATGACGATACGGTCAAGGGAAAGGCGACAGCAACCTACGTTGTGACCGTGCTCCTGCACATCCCTAAGTCCGGCTCGGGTTCGCAGCAGATTAGCGTCGTTGGCGCGGAACGTGCACTTGGCTCGGTCGTCAAGGATGATGGCGCCGGGAACCCTGATCAACGTTAAGGAGATCTTCTTTATGAATAATGATGCTCACAATCCTCAGCCTGCAGATTCGCACGGTGCACTTGACCTGAGTGCCGCTGCTTCTGCCGCAGGACAGGAAGGCCCCAGCGCTTCTCAGCAGACAAATCGAGAAGGCGGTGCCGGGGGCATCAGCATTCCGCTGATTGATTCCTGCGATGATTCCTCTTTTGAGGCCATTGCCGCGAATTCTCAAAAGGTTCCGGTTGTCCTCGTTCTGTGGGCTGCTCAGTCTCTTGAATCTAAACAGTTGCTGGCCACCCTTGAAGAGCTCGCACGCGAAAAGGCGGGTGCCTTCCAACTTGTTGAGGTTGATGTTCAACAGGCCCCTCGAATTGCACAGGCATTCCAAGTACAGGTCCTTCCGACAACGGTCGCTCTTGTCGGTGCGCGTCCTGTTCCTCTCTTCCAAGGTGTTGCTGCTAAGGAACAGATTGCCCCAGTTATTGAGGATTTGCTGAAGGCTGCTGGGCAGATGGGGGTGACCGGTCGGATTGCTGTGAGCGGATCCGATGTTGCGAAGCCCATTCCAGAGGAGCACGTCCCCGCCCTTGAAGCTGAAGAACGCGGAGATCTTCAAGCTGCGCAGGCTGCTTGGGAGAAGATTATTGAACACAATCCCCGCGATGAAGAGGCAAAGAATCACCGCGCGCGGATTAATTTCAAACTGCGTGAAGCTCAGGAAAATAGCGACCCCTCCGCACAGGCAGATACACTCTTCCATGAGGGAAAGACCGCCGAGGCGTTTAATGTCCTTCTGCGTCTCATCGAAGACAGCCCGGAGGATCAGCGTGAGGATTACCGTGTTAGGCTGCTTGATCTTTTCCGTATTGCGGGCAATACCCCGGAGGTTAAGGCTGCAAGAAGGCGTTTGTCTGCGCTGTTGATGATCTAGAAGCTGTTAACAGGCAGCTGATTAGGGGTGTGGGGAACAGATTTTCATCTGTTCCCCACACCCCTAAGTGCTCAGAAGTTCAGTGCTGCGGTGCCAGCCAGAGAGCGCCCCGAGGAGGAATACGAAGCTCAACCGAGTAGGGGCGTCCATTCCAGGGGATCTCTTCAGCAACGAGTTCGCCGATATTAACGACTCCTGAACCACCATATTGTGGATCGTCTGTATTGACGACTTCTTGCCAGGTTCCCGCATGAGGCAGGCCAATGCGGTAACCCTCGTGGGGGTTACCAGCAAAGTTCACCACGCACACAAGCTCATCCTGAGCGCGGTGGCCGCTGGTCGCCTCGGATTTACGGATGTAAGAGATCAGGTTGTGATCGCCATCTGAGGCGTCAATCCACTCGAAACCTGTGTAGGTGTCATTCCACAGTGCTGAGTGGGTGCGGTAGAGCTCGTTGAGGCGCGCAACCAAGGCTGCCATTCCGGCATGGTCGGGCTGATCATAGAGCCACCAATCCAGGGAATAGCTCTCATTCCACTCTTGTTCCTGTGCAAATTCCTGCCCCATGAAGATCAACTGCTTGCCGGGGTGCGACCACTGGTAGGCGAAGAGTGAACGTAGGCCAGCCATCTGCTGCCAATGATCACCGGGCATCTTGGAGATAAGCGCGCCCTTGCCGTGAACGACCTCGTCGTGAGACAGAGGCAGCACGTAGTTCTCTGAGAAGGCGTAAACCAATGAGAAGGTCAGCTCACCGTGATGCCAACGACGATTGACAGGATCTTCAGAGAGATAGCGCAGGGTGTCATTCATCCACCCCATGTTCCACTTCATTCCGAACCCTAGGCCACCGCCTGAGGTCGGAGCGGTAACTCCAGGCCATGCGGTCGATTCTTCCGCAATCATGACAATTCCAGGATGCAGGCGGTAGGAGGTCGCAGTTGCTTCCTGAAGGAAAGAAATCGCCTCAAGATTCTCACGACCGCCATATTGGTTCGGACGCCACTGGCCGTCCTTACGCGAATAATCCAGATAAAGCATGGAGGCAACGGCATCAACGCGTAGGCCGTCGATGTGGAATTGATCAAGCCAGTACAGCGCGTTTGCAACTAAGAAGTTTCGCACTTCAGTGCGGCCGAAGTTAAAGACGTAGGTTCCCCAATCCGGATGCTCGCCACGCAGCGGATCAGGATCTTCATATAGCGGGGTACCGTCAAAGCGCGCCAGTGCCCAATCGTCCTTGGGGAAGTGGGCTGGCACCCAGTCCAAGATCACGCCGATACCCTCTTGGTGGAGACGGTCCACGAGGTATCGGAAATCATCGGGAGTGCCATAGCGCGAGGTCGGTGCGTAATAGGAAGTGACTTGGTATCCCCACGATCCGCCGAAGGGATGCTCAGCAAGAGGCATGAATTCGACGTGGGTGAAACCCATCTTCTTAACGTAGGGGATCAGCTCATCAGCCAAACCGCGGTAACCCAGATCCTGTTTCCACGAGCCTGCGTGAACCTCGTAAATCGACATGGGGCCGTTGTGAGGGTTCGCGTCCCCACGTGCACGAAGCCAGTCTTTATCGTTCCATGTGTGGAAGACATCGGTAACGACCGAGGCCGTGGCTGGGGGAATTTCGGTTGCCCGAGCCATGGGGTCTGCTTTTTGGAACCAGTTTCCAGATGGTCCTTGGATTTCGAACTTGTAGCGGGCACCGACACCAACGCCGGGAATAAAGAGTTCCCACACTCCGGAAGCACCCATTGTACGCATGGCGTGTCCGGTGCCGTCCCAGAAATTGAAGTCACCAACAACGCGTACGGCCTGTGCATTGGGGGCCCACACTGCGAAGGCAACACCATCGACCGGTCCCATGACACCGTCAAAATGCCTGAGGTGGGCACCCAAGACCTCCCAGAGGCGCTCATGCCGTCCTTCGGAGATCAGATAGGTATCCATTTCGCCAACGGTTGGGAGGAACCTGTATGGATCATCAACGACCTGCGAATGATCTCCGTAGGTCACGCGCAGTCGGTAGTCGGGAATGTCATCTGCAGCGAAGACACATACCCAAACACCCCCGTGTTCGTGGCTTGCCGGGTAGCTATGGTCCTGAGTGAGCACCTCGACCGAATCGGCCAGATGGTGAACGCTGCGGATTGTGACAACACCGTCATTGAGGTGTGCTCCCAGCACATCGTGGGGGAGAGGATAGCGCCCTTCTGCTACCGCATCGAGGACGTCTGTGGCCACTGCTGTCGCTTGAGGTTCCATGTGTTCATCATCTCATGTTTAAAGAAGATCCAATAATTACTCGGTTTCGATGGCCATGACATGACCCAATCGATCCCAGGGGGACAGCCGTACCCAATTGGTGCGTGACCAGGAGTAACGCTGTCCATCGAGTTCATCGACCACGGTGTAGTGAGCCGATGATGTCCCCAAGGAAAGTCCGCTCAAATCAACATCGACTTCTCCTTCAACCGTGTTTTCCGGGTCCAAGGAGATCACGACGATGACTGTATCGGGCAATCCGGTCGGTGAGAATCGAGCGGGGACATGCTTGGAGAAGCACAGGATCTTCTCCGAGGTCGTGGGGTGGATGCGAAGATCGTGAAGCTGGCGCAGCGCTGGGTGACGTTCTCGAGCGCTATTGAGAAGTGTCAGTAGAGTGGGGATTCCCGTCTCCTGGGCAAGCCTTGGGTCGCGAGGCCGGAATTCGTACTTCTCATTATCGTTGGGTTCCTCGGCACCCTGGCGTTGAATATTTTCAACCCACTCGTATCCCGAGTAGATTCCCCAAGAGGGTGCGCCAAGTGCAGCCAGCATCGCACGAATTGCGAAGATTGCACTTCCCCCAGAAGTCATTTGAGGAGTGAGAATATCGTGTGTCGTTGGCCAGAAGGTCGGACGAATAAGGTGCGCAGTGTCGTGTGCGAGCTCCTGAAGATACTCCTCGATTTCTTGCTTTTCGGTTCTCCATGCGAAGTAGGTGTAGGACTGGTCAAAGCCAACCGCACCCAAGGTTCGCATCATTGCGGGGCGGGTGAAAGCCTCGGCAAGGAAAATAATTTCCGGATGACGCGTATGGATTTCTTCCAAGAGCCGTTCCCAGAAAGGAATGGGTTTAGTGTGTGGATTATCGACACGGAAGATCGTCACTCCGTGGGAAATCCACAATTCGAGCATGTCGCGAATTGCCTTGTAGATTCCCTCTGGATCGCGATCGAAGTTCAGGGGATAGATGTCCTGATATTTCTTCGGTGGGTTTTCTGCGTAGGCGATCGTGCCATCTGCGCGCTGGGTAAACCATTCGGGATGCTCGCTCACCCACGGGTGATCAGGGGAGCACTGAAGTGCGATATCCAGTGCAACCTCTAAGCCCAGTTCTTTTGACTGGGCAACGAAATAATCAAAATCGGCGAAAGTGCCCAACTCAGGGTGAATGGCATCGTGGCCGCCCTGCGCCGAACCAATGCCGTAGGGGCTGCCGGGTTCACCTTTATGAGCAACCAGAGAGTTATTCTTCCCTTTTCGATTGGTTAAACCGATAGGGTGAATTGGCGTCAAATAGACGACGTTGAAGCCCATAGACGCGATACGGGGCAGATCCTTGGTTGCAGTGCGTAGGGTTCCCGATACCCAGCGTCCTTTCTTGTCCTGGAAAGCACCGTGTGAACGGGGGAAGATCTCATACCACGCACCTGCGAGGGCGCGGTTTCGTGCAACGTACAGGGGGAAAGTGCGGGTTGACCCGTAGAGGTCACGGAGTGGGAAATTGCGGAAGACCGCGCGCACCGGGGCAGCCAGGCCAGCGGAGAGACGACGCTGGGGAGTTTGAGTGGTATCGCGTAGGGCCTGTGCGGCAGCAAGTAGGGTTTCAATACCTGCACGACTTGGTTGTTTTTGAGAAGGATTGTTCAGAGCTTCTCCGCGTGCGGCGCGTTCCATCAAGAGCGCGCCTTCTTCGAGCATAAGTTCGACGTCGACCTCGGCTCCAATCTTCACTGAGGCGTCGTGACGCCACGTGGCGTAGGGGTCTGACCACGTATCAATGCGGAAGCTCCACGTGCCAACCGCGTCTGGCATCAGCCATGCTTCGTAGCGGTCGAGGCCGGGAGCGATGTCATACATAAGGGCGCGTGAATGGATGGAGCCACCGGGGCGAATGAGAACTGCCTCGGCAGCATAGGCATCATGGCCCTCTCTGAAGACGGTTGCTCGGACAGGAAAAGCCTCAAAAACCGTCGCTTTAGCCGGCAAATTCCCGTCCTCGATGACGGGGAAAACTTCAGTGGCCGGGATGCGTGGAAGTAGTGTCTCGTTCACATACTCAAGCCTAATGGATGCTGTGACGATCGACATAGTCAGGAGGTGAAAAAGCTATGAGGGCCCAAAAAGGTGGTGGTTACTTCTGAGGAAGTAACCACCACCGTGAGCGCTTCAAAAAGCTCAGTAGACCATGTGCATCGCTTCGCGGACCTCGTTCAAGGTCTTTTCTGCACGTTCGTTTGCCTTCTCATTGCCTTGGCGGAGGATTGAGAGCAGGTATCCCGGATCAGCCGCTAGCTCGGCACGACGCGCGCGGATTGGCGCAAGCATTTCGTTGAGAGCCGCTGTAACGGTGGCCTTGAGCGCACCGCCGCCGCCATCACCGATACGCTCGGCGATAGCGACCGGATCCTCGCCTGTGGCCAAAGAAGCAAGCATCAGTAAATTGGCTACCTCGGGACGGTTCTCAGGGTCGAAGGTGATGTGACGATCCGAATCAGTCTTTGCGCGCTTTAAGATTTTTGCAGTCTCATCTGCGGTCATTGCCAATTCGATCGTGTTGCCGCGAGACTTCGACATCTTCGTTCCGTCTGTTCCCAAGAGCAGGGGAGTCTCTGAAAGAAGCGCATCAGGACGGGGGAATACGGCTCGCTTGGGGTCGACGCGACCGTAACGCTTATCGAAGCGCTGAGCAATCAGACGGGTCTGTTCAATGTGAGGGAGCTGGTCTTGCCCGACAGGAACGATATTGGCCTTGCAGAAGAGGATGTCACAGGCCTGGTGCACCGGGTAGGTCAACATCAAACCGCTCATTGCACGGCCGTCGGTAGCTTCCAACTCTGCTTTAACCGTGGGGTTACGGTGCAACTCGGCCTCGGTGACCAAGGAAAGGAAAGGAAGCATGAGTTGGTTCAGTGCAGGAATCGACGAATGATTGAAGATCGTTGTCTTCTCTGGATCTAAGCCAACTGCAAGGTAATCAGTAACCAAGCCAAGGACGCGTTCTTGAATGGGGCCGACAGCGTCGCGGTCTGTGATGACCTGATAGTCAGCTACAAGCACCCACGTATCGACTCCGCGTTCTTGAAGAAGAACACGGTTTCGCAGGGTGCCGAAGTAGTGACCGAGGTGCAGGCGTCCAGTTGGGCGGTCGCCAGTCAGCACGCGAAAACGCGTGGGATCTTGGTCGATTGCCTCGTCAATTTCCTTTGAACGCGCAAGAGAACGCGCAAGAGAAGCATCAGAGGTGGATTGCTCGAGAGTTTCTTCGCTGGTAGTCACCAGCTCAGTTTAGCGTGATCACTGCGAAGGCGAAGAGTCCACGGATGAGAGGTAGATATGCATACTGAAAGGATCCATGGAAACTGTTGCATCCGAAGCCTTGTAATCGAGAGTATGTGGCAAGGTCACCGCATCGCTTATCGAGGTCACACCACCGTCGTCGATCTGGCTCCATGCACTATCGAAGACATGCACCCACTGGACTCCTTGGCCTCGGGGAAGAAGAACATTGCGGTCCGCTGTCGTTCCGTTGAAGAGGACAAGAGCATCGCGAGAACGGTAGGGAGCACCTGAACGTAGCATTTGAAATACACGTGAATCGGGTGATGTCCATACGTCGTCACGCATGGGAACCCCACTTGCGTCATACCACGAGAGGTCAGGAAGCGTATCGCCATTCGGGTCGGTTCCGGAGAAAAACTTCATTGGACGCAGTGCAGGATGCTCACGGCGCAATGCGAGAAGCCAACGGACGATCTCGAGCTGTTCCTTTTGGAGCTCGGAAAGGTCCCAGTCGATCCAGGAAATGGGAGAATCTTGGCAGTAGGCGTTGTTATTACCAAATTGCGTGCGCGAAAACTCATCGCCCGCAACCAACATGGGCGTTCCAGAGGAAACAAGAAGTGTGGCAAGAAGATTGCGTTGTGAGCGCTGGCGCGCGGGAACAATATCTTCAACAAAGCCGGTGATATCACGGACATCGGGGTCAGCACCCAGAATCGGTGCGGCCAAAGCTCCCTCAAGGCCGTGGTTCCACGAGTGGTTGTTATCCGAACCGTCGCGGTTTTCTTCCAGGTTTGCCAAGTTGTGCTTATGGTCAAATGCCGTCAGGTCGGCCAATGTAAAACCATCATGTGCCGTCACAAAATTGACAGATGCTCCCGGCCCGCGAAGGTATCCAACGCCGTGGCCAAAGAGATCTTGAGAACCCGAAAGACGAGTTGCGAGCTCATTGGCTCCACCAGCCTGTCGTCCCGCACTCAGCTCTCGCAAATCAGAAAGCCAGAAGCTTCGAACGGCATCGCGGAAACGGTCATTCCACTCGCAGAAAGGATCGGGGAAATTACCCGTCTGCCACCCTCCTAAACCAACGTCCCAGGGCTCTGCGATGAGCTTAGTCTCGCGAAGAAGGGGATCTGACCCCATCGCAATAAGCAGGGGATGTAGGGGAGTGAAACCGGTTGAAAAACGCCCGATAGTCGCAGCGAGATCGAAGCGGAATCCATCAATTCCCATGCTGGCTACCCAGTAGCGCAGCGAATCCAAAATAAGAGAAATCACCTGGGGATTATCGGTATTGAGTGTGTTGCCACACCCTGTCGTATCGATGATCTGTGAGGGGTAGGCATCAGTTCGCCTGTAGTACAGAGGGGAATCAAGCCCGCGCAATGACAGCGTCGGACCGGTGTCTCCGCTCTCGCAGGTGTGGTTATAGACCACGTCAAGGATCACTTCAATCCCGGCCTCATGGAGAATTGAGACCATCCCGCGGAATTCATCAATCACGGCCTGCGGGCCTCGTGCGCGAGCGGCGGCGCTGGCATAGGAAGGCTCAGGGCTAAAGAAGGAGAGGGTGGAGTAACCCCAATAATTCGTCAGGCCGCGTTCAACTAAGAAAGGCTCATCAGACTTTGCGTGGATCGGGAGAAGTTCGACAGAGGTTACTCCCAATTCTTTGAGATAACGAATGGATGCGGGATGAGCAAGACCCGCATAGGTCCCTCGCAGATTAGGAGGGACCTCCGACATATTCTGCGTGAAGCCTTTGACGTGTAACTCATAGAAGACGGTCTCATCCAAAGGAACCTTTGGTTGAGGGGTAATGCGGAATGAGGTGTCAATGACCACGCTATGTGCGTTAAACGGCGCGGAATCAGTTGTCGAGGGTTCGAGGGGGTAAGAGACCGGGTAGAGATCCTCATCGACTTGGTGTGCGTAGACCTCGGGACGAATGTCGACAGCACCTGCGAGGCCACGGCCATAGGGATCGACCAGAAGCTTGTTCTCGTTAAAGAACAGGCCGGCATCGGGATCCCAGGGGCCTTGCGCACGGAAACCATAGTGGGTTCCAAGGCCAAAACCTTCGATACGCCCATGCCAGATGCCATGATCGGGGCCAAGAAGACGATAGCGCTGCTCAAACCCGGTATTCGGGTCGATGACACAGAAGTCAACCTGGGTAGCACGTGTCGATACCACTGCAACGTTGAGACCTGATCCAGAAACGGTGACGCCCAATTGACGATAGCGAGGATGAGGTTGTGTAACGGCGTGGTAGACGTAATTCGCCTGTTGCGACATTGCCGCCCCTTTTCTCATGTCAGAACTGAGAACATCATAGTCGTATCCGTCCGGTGGCACACATAGAGCTGCGCGTATCAGCACCGATATGGCACTCTGGATACATGAGGATTGCAGTTCTGGTCAAACAGGTTCCTGATACAAGCTCGGACCGGCGTTTTGAAAACTTACGTTTAGTGCGTGGTGAAGACGATGTCCTAAACGAAGGCGACGAACACGCAGTGGAAGCCGCGGCTGATCTTGTTCGCACCCACGGAGGCGAAGTCGTTGCGGTGAGCATGGGGCCAGAAGATGCCAGTGACGCACTGGTTCGTGCGCTGGCACTTGGTGCCGATAGTGCTTATCTGCTCTCTGATCCGGGGCTTGAGGGTGCGGATGTCACTGTTTCAGCGCGTGCGCTCGCGGCTTTGCTGACGGTATTGGCGGATGAGGAGCCTTTCGATCTGATCATCGCCGGGATGGCAGCGGCGGATTCAATGACCTCGATGCTTCCCGCTGCACTTGCTGCGGTCCTTGGCCTTCCTTTGGTTTCACAGGCTCGAGAGTTAACTGTTGATGTCGAGCACTCACGGCTTAGCGCCTCGCGAAGCGTTGATGGTGTTGATGAATCTCTTGACGCGCCTTTCCCTGCTGTTATTTCTGTTTCAGATCAGCTCAACGAACCGCGTTTCCCCGGTTTTAAGGACCTCAAGGCTGCTCGGATGAAGCCCTTAGTTCGTGCTGAACTTGATGACATCGCCGAGTGTGATCCCAGCGGAGTGCTCTCATCTGTCCTGGCTTCTGGACTCGATGCAATGCCTCTTCGTGTGGAATCGATCGAGGAACATCAACGTGGTGGATCAGGTGAGGTATTCCCCGATACCGGTGATGGTGGCAAGCGTCTTGCGGAATTCATTGAGGAGAAGTTGAAGTGAAGGCTTTGTTGAACTCTGCGGTCGTTGTTCTTGACCTGGTGTCCTCTGAAGGAACAATTGACGTCCGTCACAAGGACATCATTGCTCAGGCTCACGAGTGCTGCGAAGAGCTGCATGCGATTGTCTTGTGCCCCGAGGTCCCTGATTCCCTTGGAGTGGAATTGGGACGAATTGGCGTGTCCTCTGTGATCCCGATTATTTGCCCCGAGGCCGCCCTTACGACATCGGCTTTGCTTCCTTCGCTGGAATCTGCGTACCGAAGCCTCAATCTCCTTGGAGCGCCGATTTTCTTCGCCACGCGTTTCCTTGACCGTGAGTGCGCCGCTTCCCTTGCCGTAATTTTGGGTGGTTGCGCCATTGCCGAGGCCGTCGAGATTCACGTTGAAGAGGATCGTTTGCGCGCGACGACGGAAGCGCTGGGCGGCTCGTGGAGGGGAGAGGCTCTCGCTATGGCTGCCCCCGCCTGCGTGTGTCTGCGTTCGCGCGGCCTCGTTCCTGAAGAGGTTGAGGGCCAGTGCCGGGTGGGGGAGCCTATTGTGCTCTCCCTGAGTGATCAGACCACCAGGGTTGAGGAGCGCGCATATCAAAGTGGAGACGGTCGCCCGAAGGTGACTGAAGCAGAGGTTGTTGTCGTTGGTGGCCGTGGCGCAGGGCAAGACTGGAGTTTAGTTGAAGATCTTGCTGATGCTTTGGGTGCTGGCATCGGTGCAACGCGTGATGCTGTCGATGAAGGCTGGGCGAAGCGTAGCGCGCAAATCGGGCAAACCGGCGTCACGGTTACTCCGAAGCTCTATATCTCTCTTGGGGTTTCCGGTGCAATTCATCACACGATTGGAATGATGTCCTCGGGAACGATCGTTGCAGTCTGTGATGATCCAGATGCTCCGATCTTCGAAATTGCTGATTTCGGAGTTGTTGGAGATCTGTACGAAATTGTTCCCCAAGCGTTGGAGCATATTCGCGCGTGGCGCGCGAATGAGCCCCAGGACAACTGAAAGACACCCGTGTCGCACTATCTTGATCACGCAGGTTCCACACCCCTGGCACCCGGAGTACGTCAGGCCTGGCTTGACGCCCAAGACGCTCTCAGTCGGCGTCCCGGGAACCCCGCGGCTCTTCATGCTGGCGGACGTTCCGCTAAGCGTTTGCTGGAGGACGCGCGTGAACGCGTAGGCGCTGCCGTGGGTGCGTCTCGTGCGGAGGTTGTTTTTACCTCGGGTGCGACAGAATCAGATGCGCTGGCGCTTGTTGCTGCCTCTCGGGGGATGCGTGGGGCAGATGCCAGACGTGTCGATGTTTGGATGTCTCCAGTCGAGCATGATGCGGTGCACGAGCAGGGCGAAGTCCTGCGTCGAGAGGGATTTAGGCCGCGGATTTTCGCGGTGAATTCTTCGGGGCGTGTGGAATATTCGGATTTAGGACCAGCAGAGTTTGAACGTGCGGCATTAATGTCAATGACGTGGGTGTGTTCTGAGCTTGGAACGATTGAACCCGTGGGTGAATTTGCCAGCTTTGTTCACGACGCACGGGCGGATCAAGCACCTCTTCTGCATTCGGATGCCGCTCAAGCAATCGGCTACTGCGACGTTAATTTTGCGCAATCTGGCTTAGATCTACTGTCGATCGGTGGTCATAAAGTCGGTGCTCCTGTTGGTACAGGTGCACTGATCGTCCGTCGAGGGATCACGATGGTCACTGACCGGCCCGGTGGGGGACACGAACGCGGAATCCGCTCTGGAACCCCCGATGTTGCCGGGGCCTGTGCGCTTGCAACTGCCCTCGAATTTGCTGTGGAGCATCGCCTCGAGCGTGTCCAACGTGCGCAGCAACTCCGTGAGCGTCTTATTTCTGGCCTCCCCGAGGGAGTGCGTTTAAGTGTTGACCCAGCTACGGCCTCGGCAGCGATTATTCACTTGTTGATCCCGACTCACCATCCCGAGGCAGTCCTCTTGGCTATGGACATGGCAGGCGTAGACGTGTCTGCTGGCTCGGCATGTCATGCCGGAGTGACTCGGCCCTCGCGTGTTGTGATGGCCCTTGGCTACAGTGAAAAACAAGCACTTGGTGTCCTGAGGGTTTCCACGGGTTTGGAAACTACCGTAGAAGATATTGATGCTTTTCTTTCAGCACTTCCCGCCGCAATCCGAGCGGGACAGGCATTGGACGAACGAGACAGGATGGATGCATGAGGGTTCTTGCGGCTCTATCGGGTGGAGTGGACTCTGCAGTCGCGGCAGCGAAGGCTGTAGAGGCCGGACACGAGGTCGTTGGAGTGCATATGGCCCTCTCGTCTCAACCTCAAGAATGCCGTTTGGGTTCGCGCGGCTGTTGTTCGGTTGAAGATGCTGCTGATGCTGCTCGTGCTGCGGAAATCATGGGTATTCCATTTTACGTGTGGGATCTTGCCGAAGAATTTGAGCAGACAGTCATCACTGACTTCGTTGAGCAGTACAAGGCCGGACATACTCCGAATCCTTGTGTTCGTTGCAACGAATTCGTCAAGTTTAGGGAGCTTGCCCAGCGTGCGCGGGCACTGGGATTTGATGCGGTTTGTACGGGCCACTACGCGCGTATTGTTCAGACAGATTTGGGTCCTCAGCTCCATCGCGGACGTGACGAGGCAAAAGATCAGTCCTATGTGCTTGCAATTATGGGACCCGAAGAACTTCCACGTGTAATTTTCCCCCTGGGAGATGCTCCATCGAAATCATGGGTGCGTTCTGAAGCGGAAAGAATGGGGCTCGGAGTATCAAATAAGCCGGATTCTTACGATATCTGCTTCATTCCTGATGGAGATACGCAGGGCTTTTTGCGTTCACACCTCGGGAGTAACCCGGGCGACATTGTTGATACCGAGGGCCGCGTTGTGGGTCGTCACGATGGCTACTGGAATTTCACTGTTGGTCAGCGACGAGGGTTGAACTTGGGCAACCCGGCAGCCGACGGGCGGCCTCGATATGTCGTTGAGACGAAGCCTCAGCTCAACCAGGTTGTCGTTGGTGCTTCTGAATTGCTCTCTGTCGACCATATTGATTGTTCTGAACTTGTGTGGCTTGCCCCTGATGATTTGGGAGAGATCAATGAGATTGCCACACGCGAGTTTGGCCCAAGCCTTGGCCAGCGTTCCCTGAATGAAGTCGATGAGGGAGTTGTGACAGCTCAGATTCGTGCACATGGGGTGCCCAGCGTCGTGACCGAGCTTGTTCGTGAGAATGATGAAGACGGAAGCTCGCGCCTGTCCGTGGCTTTGGCACAGCCAATCCGCGGTGTCGCTGCGGGGCAATCTTTGGTCCTGTACCGGGGGACTCGAGTGATTGCCGAGGCGACAATCGAGCGCGCGTACCGCGGGTAGGCAAGCGCGGCCTCGTAGGGCCAAAGGAATCTATCAGTGCGCAAGATGGGACTCGAACCCACACGTCAAAGACACTGGAACCTAAATCCAGCGCGTCTACCAATTCCGCCACTCGCGCAACAGCACAGAGTTTACCTTATTGGAAGGGGTAAGTGCTGAGGATCTAACTTGGATGGGCGCGTCAATGGAACCCCAGCTAAGCTCAGCTTATGACTCAACTTCAGGTGGGGGAGAAAGCCCCCGATTTCACTCTTGAAACAACTTACGGCACGCTTTCCTTGCACGATCTGCTGGGACAGGCGAAGTCAGGTGTGGTTGTTTATTTCTACCCCAAGGCATCGACCCCCGGGTGCACGAAAGAAGCATGCGATTTTCGCGACAGCCTCAATTCACTGAAAGGTGCAGGGTATTCGGTAATCGGCGTTAGTGCCGATTCGATGACTGCTCTTGAGAACTTTGCTTCGCGTCAAGATCTGAATTTCCCCTTGGCTTCGGATCCCGAAAAGGAAGTTCTCACCAAGTGGGGTGCCTTTGGTGAAAAGAAGAACTATGGAAGGGTCTTTCAAGGAATTATCCGCTCCACAGTTGTCCTTGACCCCTCTGGCACCGTCACCCACGCCCTATATAACGTGAAGGCAACGGGGCATGTCGCACGTTTGCGGAAGTTGCTGGGATTGGATCAATAACGCTCCTGAACAGGAAATCGGGCCAAACCGCTTCATTGCGATTTGGCCCAATTACTCTGTGGTGTCGGGATAATCTCTGGGCAACTCTGATAATCCGCGAAGTAGCTTCCCAATCAGTGAAAAATGCCTATTGTGAAGCTGGAGCTTTCTCTTATAGAGAGGTCGCCTGAATCTCCGGATCGAAAAGCGGCACCGGTGAAGGACGACGTTCCTCTGCGGTAGCAAAGGCTTCAGCTGCACCGACTACGGTGTGTAGATCGTGCCCATCGAGCATCCACTGTGCCGGAGTTGCTTGCTCTAAGGCGTCGAGCGGACGCTGGAACCATGTTGCCGCAGTCAATTGATGCACGCGTCCACGCAGGCGCCCGAGCACTTCGGACATTTCATCGATAACCGAGTGGTTGGCCATGAGCTGCCAGGTGGGGTAGTACCACATAGTGGTGGGTGACTGAACTGCAAGAATACGGTTTGTTCGCACGGCCTTGTTGATCCCCTGACGCGAGATACCCAGCCAGGCAACGATATCTGAGGTGGTACATACGGGGCCAACGAGCTCGTGAAGACCCGGACGCGGGTCTGTCATAGAACGGATCAGGTGAGTCGCTTGTTCGACGATATCTGGGGTAATCACCGTGCGGCGACGGGCGCTGAGCTGTTGTTCAATCGATGCGAGCAGATCTTTCTCAGAAGAAGTAAGACGACGCATAAGAAGCTCCGAGGATAGTAGGGCACGAATACTCATAGTCGTATCCGACCATTGGCGCCGCCTCGGCAATGGGTGCGTCATGGGGGACTTGAACCCTCAACCCGCTGATTAAGAGTCAGCTGCTCTGCCAATTGAGCTAATGACGCTTGGGTTATGTGTTTACAGTAGCACATCTATCAACATGCTGCGTGCGTCATGAGGGAATTGAACCCCCAACCCGCTGATTAAGAGTCAGCTGCTCTGCCAATTGAGCTAATGACGCGTGTCCTTGGGACAGGAGAAAACAATACATACGTTTCGAGCAGTTCGCAAATTCACTTTGCCTTTCTCAAGTCGCAAGGCGCTAGGCTAGGGGAGTGCATGCAGCTGACATTTTTATGAGCGATAGTCGTTCAGTACGCGAGAACGCGGTTACTCAGGACTATCTCAAGACAATCTGGAGCGCTGAAGAGAACGGACAAGCCGGTATTGCGGTCCGTCTCCTTGCTTCGCGTGTCGGCGTTGCTGTCTCCACGGCCTCGGAGAAGGTCAAGCGTCTGGTTACTGAAGGGCTTGCCTTCCATGAGCCCTATGGAAAAGTGACCTTGACCGAGCAAGGACGCCGGCGCGCACTGGAGGTGGTCAGACGCCATCGCTTGCTCGAAACCTATTTGCATGATGCGCTCGGTTTTGAGTGGGACGAAGTTCACGAAGAAGCGGAAATCCTCGAGCATGCGATCTCAGACCGCCTGCTCAATCGAATCGATGAACGCTTGGGGCGCCCGGTGCGTGACCCGCATGGAGATCCAATTCCTTCTGCTGACGGTAGTGTCGAGCTCGTAACAACGATTCCCCTTATTGAGATCCTCCCGGGGAACAGAGTGTGTATCACGCGTTTTAGTGACAGTGACGCAGCGAGCTTGCGTTCGATTGAAAATAAAGGGCTTGGTCTTGACGACCAGGTTGAAGTTCGTGAACGTGGTGAAAATGGAGAGCTTGTGCTCAGCGTTTATCCGCCTAAAACTCGCAGTGGGGCCCAAGAAAAAGAGCGACGCCTTGAGCTGAGTGCCCAAGAAGCCGCACTTATTTCTGTCGTGGGAACGCTGCCTAAGTAGTGTTTGCTCAGTTGTATGAGGTTAGTTCAGCGTGTTCATCGACGCTGGGACCAGTGAGCCGTAACCCTCACTGATCAGCTCTTGACGAAGGTTATCCATGGCCTCGTCAAGCTCGGTATCACTGGCCGGAGCGGCATTGCTGAGCAGGACGTCGCTTTCTTGGCGCAGGGGAATGACGTGGAGGTGGGTGTGTGGCACCTCGAATCCGGCAATCACCAATCCGGAGCGCTGTACTTCAAAAGCGACTTCTTGGGCGCGTCCAATAAGCTGCGCAACCTTCATGAGATGCTCGCACGTTGACGTATCCAAGGCTGTCCATGAAGGGACGGGCTCGCGCGGAACAACTAGGACGTGCCCGGGACTTGTCGGCTCGATTGTCGCGAATGCGACGCAGATGTCGTCGGCCCACACAAAGCGTCCGGAGAATTCACCAGAGATGATTTTTTCAAAAACGGTACTCATAGCTCTATTGTCTAGCCCCCGGCTGGTTTTGCCTAGTGGGAATAAACAGGCAAATTCGCGCTAATGCACTAACCTATATAAGGCATAGAACGAGCCTGAAGATAGTGAATTTTCAGGGTAAATGGAGGCAAGGATGAGCGAGATCTCGACAGGCGAGCCCAATTTCCGTTATACGGCACAGTTGGCCGGTGAGATCGAAAACAAGTGGCAGGACCTATGGGATGAGCGAGGGACCTTCTTTGCAGATAATCCTGAAGGAGATCTTGCTGGAGACCTTGCTTCGCGTGATCCTTTCTTCCTCCTCGACATGTTCCCCTACCCCTCAGGTAAGGGCCTGCATGTTGGGCACCCGCTGGGCTATATCGCGACTGATACGGTTGCTCGTTTCCACCGCATGCGTGGCGAAAATGTTCTCTACACAATGGGATATGACGCATTCGGTCTTCCTGCCGAGCAATTCGCTGTTCAAACCGGTCAACACCCGCGCGTGACGACCGAAGAAAATATCGCCAACATGCGACGCCAGCTGCGTCGTCTGGGTCTTTCTCATGACCGTCGCCGTTCGTTTGCAACCACTGATGTCGACTACGTTCACTGGACTCAGTGGATCTTCCTACAGGTCTTTAATTCCTGGTTTGATCCCCAGGCACCCCGTCGCGATGGTCGAGGCCTGGGTGCTGCACGCCCGATTTCAGAGCTTGTTGCGCAGTTTGAGTCAGGAGAGCGTGAGCTCCCGGAAGAATTCTCCGCTCGCTCATGGAATGAGCTGAGTCCGCGTGAGCGTGCGCGCGTTATTGATTCCTATCGACTGGCCTACATTTCTGAGGCTCCTGTTAACTGGTGCCCCGGTCTGGGTACTGTCTTGGCGAATGAAGAAGTAACCGCCGAAGGACGTTCAGAGCGCGGTAACTACCCGGTCTTTAAGCGCTCGTTGCGCCAGTGGATGATGCGCATTACCGCTTACGGCGATCGCCTGATCGAAGACTTGGACACCATTGATTGGCCTGAAAAGGTGCGCACCATGCAGCGCAATTGGATCGGGCGCTCGCACGGTGCAGAGGTCGATTTCCGCGCCGTGGGTGATGGCGTGTCAGATAGCGAGTTCACCGTTTACACGACACGTCCCGATACGCTCTTCGGAGCGACCTTCGTGGTCTGGTCTCCCGAGCACCCCCTGCTTGGTGGAACCACTCCCGGTTCATCCTCTGACCAGGCTGCGCTCAAACTTCCCGCATCGTGGCCGCAAGGAACGCGCCCCGAGTGGAGTGCTGGCTATTCAACTCCTGCAGAGGCAGTGGCGGCTTACCGTGCACAGGCTGCGGCAAAGACCCCGGAGCAGCGCGCAGAGGATGCGGGAGAGAAGACCGGTGTCTTCACTGGACTGTGGGCAATTAACCCTGTGAATCAGAAGCGTATCCCCGTCTTCATTGCTGACTACGTGTTGATGGATTATGGAACCGGCGCCATCATGGCGGTTCCTGCGCACGATGATCGTGACTGGGAGTTTGCGCGTCGTTTCCAGCTGGACATCATTCGCACGATCGGTGATGCTGAGGATCCCACTGCCCACGATCTGACTCAGAGCGCCTACACCGGTGACGGTGTTGCTGTCGACTCAGCCAATGAGGAAATCAGCCTCAATGGCCTCGATAAGGATGCTGCAAAGGCAGCGATGACGCAGTGGCTGGAATCCAAGGGACTGGGGCGCGCCGCAACAACCTATCGTTTGCGCGACTGGCTCTTTAGCCGTCAGCGTTACTGGGGCGAGCCCTTCCCGATCGTGTGGGATGAGGATGGCGTTGCGCACGCGCTTCCCGAAGATATGCTCCCCATCGAGCTTCCTGAAATCAGTGATTATTCACCGCGTACTTTCGACCCCGACGATGCCGATACCGAACCCGAGGCGCCTCTGGGACGCGCTCAGGAATGGGTCAATGTCACCCTTGATTTGGGTGATGGCCCCAAGAAGTACCGCCGCGAGACGAACACCATGCCTCAGTGGGCAGGTTCGTGCTGGTACGAAATGCGCTATACCGATCCGAGTAACCCCACGACCTTCGCAGGTGCAGAAAATCTGAGCTATTGGATGGGGCCGCGTGAGGACAAGATCAGTGGTGGCACCGACCTATACATTGGTGGTGTCGAGCACGCTGTGCTTCACCTGCTCTATGCACGCTTCTGGCAAAAGGTTCTCTTCGATCTGGGATTCGTTCCCGATAGCGAGCCCTACCACAAGCTCTTTAACCAGGGCTATGTGCAGGCTTACGCATACACCGATGCGCGCGGACAGTACGTCCCGGCTGACGAGGTCGAAGGCGATGAGACAAGTGGCTTCACCTGGAAGGGGCAGCCCGTCAATCGCGAATACGGCAAGATGGGCAAGTCGCTCAAGAATATCGTTACGCCCGACGAGATGTACGACGCCTACGGTGCGGATGTCTTCCGTGTCTACGAAATGAGCATGGGACCCCTGGATGTTTCGCGTCCGTGGGATACACGTGCAGTCGTCGGCTCGCAGCGCTTCCTTCAGCGCCTGTGGCGAAATGTTTTGGATGAAGAGACGGGCGAGGTCACCGTTAGCGATGAGCCGATGGACAAGAAGACGGCTCGTCTGCTTGCACGCACAATCTCCGAGGTCACCGTTGAATACGAGAACCTGCGTATCAACACGGCGATCGCCAAGCTGATTGTTCTGAACAACCACCTGACCTCTTTTGATCGCGTCCCTCGCGCGGCCGTCGAGGCACTGATTCTTATGCTCTCTCCTGTTGCTCCGCACATTTGTGAGGAACTGTGGCAGAAGTTGGGGCATGAGGAATCGCTTGCTCGCGTACCTTTCCCGGTCGTGGAAGACGAGTCCTTGCTTGAAGACGACACCGTGACGGCTATTGTCCAGGCCAATGGCAAGCTCCGTGCGAAGCTTGAGGTTCCCGTGTCGATTAGCGAAGATGATTTGCGCGCTCTTGCTCTTGAGCAGGCGCCGATTGTCAAGCTTCTTGACGGACGCGAGCCCCTAAAGGTCATTGTGCGTGCGCCGCAGCTGGTAAACATCGTTCTTCCGAAGTAACCATGCCTGAAGGAGATGCGATCCATCGGATCGCCAACACGTTTTCTGTCCTCTTCCAGGGCAGCCAGGTCGAGACTTCGTCACCGCAGGGGCGTTTTGCCTCATCCGCACAGTTGATTAACCACCACAAGGTTGTCGCTGTGCGGGCGGTGGGCAAGCACATGTTCGTTGGTTTTATGCCGGCCGAGGCTGCTGCCTCTTGTGCTGAGGAAGCAAAGGCTGCGGAAGCTGAGTTCGCCGCTCACTTGGGCAGTCCCGAGGCCGAGGCCGCATTGCCCTTCACGGGATCATCGCCGTTGTGGGGAGAGCACGCTTTCCCCTGTGACGAGGAGCTCCAATGGCTCCATATTCACTTGGGTCTCTATGGGTCTTGGCGTTTTGATGCTGATGAGCGTGCATTTGATGTCCCATCCTCCATTGGAGCGCCACGCACGAACTGGGTGGCAACAAAAGGTCACCGACATGCGGCTCTGAAGTGGGCAAGCTACGCAGACGATACTCTGTACGTCGAAGATAATTTGGCGTCTGGAAATATCCAGAAGCACGGTGAGGAATGGAATGCCCCCGATCCTGTTGGACAGGTTCGCCTGCGCGTGTTGTCTGAGCACGCAGTCGCAGATGTTACCGGTCCGAATCGGTGCGAGCTAATTTCCGATGAAGATCGACGTGTTGTCGAATCCAAGCTGGGGTGTGACCCACTTCAGCCGGGTGCCACGCAAGATCCTGCAACGCGTAAGCGTTTCATTGAGATGATCCGCGGACGTAAACGTCCGATCGGTGAGCTCTTAATGGACCAGTCGATCGCTGCTGGAGTTGGGAATATCTATCGTGCGGAAGCATTGTTCCTGGCCGGTATTTCACCGATGAGGGCAGGTAATCGCCTCTCGGTTCAGCGTGTTGGGCATCTGTGGGATATCGTCTGCGAGCTGATGACGCGAGGCCTAGAAATTGGACGTATCGATACGATTCGCCCCGAGGATCAGCCTGATCCAATTCCAGAAGGCGATGAAGAATTGGCGCGCTGGTACATCTACCATCGCAGCGGACGGCCATGCATTAAATGCGGGACGATGATCAGTGAAAAACTCATGCAAAATCGCCGTCTTTTCTGGTGCTCGAATTGCCAGAACTAAAGCGGTAGAAAGACTTCGCGGTAGGGGACAGCTCAACTAATTGCGAAGTGTTTCCCTGTGCTTGAAGCATTTCTGTCTAGCTTGCGGGGGAGTTTTCGCCTTCTTGGAAGATGTCGTAGATCTGTGGAAGGTGAACATTCGCCTCGTCGATTCTGACGATGAGGGAGGATGCTCCCCAGTCCTTACAGCGACGCGCGCACTCTGCGACCAATGCGGTGGCAATTCCGCGGCCTCGGAACTTTGGGTGAACCATCAGGTCGATGACCTGTGGAAGTCCACTGGGTTCCTCGACGGGGGGATCGACGACGACAATGATCGCGGCGATTAACTCTCCTTCGATCCAGCCACCTAGGAACGATCCCTCCAATGGGGTGCCGAAAACCCCGTCAAAGCACAGGCGCATCTCGTCTGTTGCTTCAATATGTGCCTCGATACTTGGGCGGATACCGTATGCCGCTAAAGAAAGCTCAGCGAGTTCCGGGATATCGAAGCGCGTCAGTACGCCGATCTCACACTCTGTTGCACCGCGAAGGCGCGTCAGTGCGTCAATCTGTGCCTGTAGAGAATGTCTGTCCATAAGGACAGAATATGTGATCTGTTACACGGGTGACGGTGCGTGAGAAGGTGTGCGAACTCACAGAGTGGGTTCTGGAAGTTTGTTCCAAAGCTTGACAAATAGAAGGAACTTAGATGTACCAGGTGGGATCATCTTCCCAGCAATTTGGATCGATGATGAGGTCTCGATCGTCCTCCACCATTCGTTCTTCTGGTTTCTGACGTAACTTTGCTGGGACGCCGATCGCAACAGCGTCTTCGGGGACATCCTTGGTGACGACGGCATTGGCTCCAACTTTGGCTCCATCACCTACAGTGATCGGGCCAAGAACCTTTGCGCCAGCACCGATCATGACGTGATTACCAATGGTTGGATGACGTTTTCCGGGGTTCATGGCGACACCACCCAAGGTCACCCCGTGGAAGATCACAACGTCTTCACCGACCTCGGCTGTTTGCCCAATCACGACCCCAGTGGCGTGGTCTATGAATACGCGGCGCCCGATAGTTGCCTCGGGATGAATATCAACCCCGGTCGCCATCCTTGCAATTGAGGAAAGGACACGGGCGGGGGTGCGTAGCGCGGGGTGAGACCACATCGCGTGTGTCACCCGGTGAGTCCACAGTGCGTGGACGCCGGGGTAGGCGAGTGCGACTTCAAGAGTCGAACGTGCCGCGGGATCGCGCCGTTTTGCCGTTCGAAGATCCTCTGCAAGAAGCTGAATGATCTTGCGTGGAGACGAGGCCATGGGTAGTTCTCCGTCAGTTGCTCGTGGTCAGTGTTGCACTTGTGGGGGGGATGAAGTGCTCGGGGCTTTGGATTGTCCTGTGCGTTCTTGGGTGAGAACGCAGAAATGGGGTGGATGAGCCGCGAGCTCATCCACCCCAGACCTGTCAGTCGCGCAGGTTTTCGAAGAGCGCTGTCGAAAGGTAACGCTCACCGGTATCGGGGAGGATCACGACGATTCGCTTACCTTCGTTTTCAGGGCGCTGGGCCACCTGGATCGCTGCGGCAAGTGCTGCTCCTGAGGAAATACCAACAAGCAAGCCTTCTTCCGCGGCTGCTCGTCGCGAAGTCTCCAGAGCAAGTGGGGTTTCAATATCGATCACTTCGTCAACGACGCTGGGGTTATAGGTCTGAGCAACGAAGTTCGGGCCGAGTCCCTGGATGCCGTGAGGGCCAGCCTCACCACCGGTAAGAAGCGGGGACTCTGCAGGTTGAACTGCAATGACCTTAACGTTGGGCTTGAGTTCCTTGAGGACAGCACCCACACCAGACACAGTTCCACCCGTACCAACGCCTGCGATGAAGATATCAACGTTCTCATCGGTATCGCGAAGAATTTCTTCTGCAGTTGTACGACGGTGAACGGCGGGGTTTGCAGGGTTGGTGAACTGGGAGGCGATGATGGATCCGGGACGAGAATCGCGGATGCGCTCAGCTTCTGCGACAGCGGCGGTTACTCCACCCTTGGGGTCGGTAAGGACCAGTTCCGCACCAAAAGCGCGAATAAGAACGCGGCGCTCGAGGCTCATCGAGGAAGGCATGACAATGACAACCTTGTAACCGCGTGCTGCACCGACCATCGAGAGTGCAACGCCGGTATTTCCTGAGGTGGCTTCGATAATGGTTCCGCCCGGCTTAAGCTCCCCGGATGCCTCTGCGGCGTCAACAATGGAACGAGCGATACGATCCTTGACGGAAGAAGCGGGGTTGAAAGCCTCGACTTTTGCGACGATTTCCGCGCCACCTTCGTTCAGGCGGTTAATTCGAACCAGGGGAGTGCCACCGATGAGATCGGTGACATCTGTTGCGATGTTGGTCATGATGTCTCCTAGATGTCGCTTCGTGCCATGCACGTAACTGCAACTCTATGGGGAGCCAGATTATTCCGCGATTTCTATGTAACGTTGTCCCAGGGGGCGAAAAACGTACTGGCCTGAACTGAGCGTAGCGAGCAGGTTCTCAGCTTTTTCCAGTTGCTCAGGGCTCATCGCCATGGTGAGTAATACAGAGGATCCCCACTGAGCATCGAGTACGTGCCCACCTAAACGACGTAACTCGCCTTCAATTCGTCCAGCATCGACGGGAGCGAGTTCGGTTTCAACGACAGTCAGCGCTTCCAAGCGTGCGAAAGGGGCCCGAGCAAGCGCCTCGCTGGTCGCGCTTGAATAAGCCCGCACGAGGCCACCGGCGCCTAGGAGAATTCCTCCGAAGTAGCGCGTCACAACGGCCGTCACATTCCATAGCTCATTGCGCTTGAGAACATCCAACATGGGAGTTCCAGCGGTTCCTGAGGGCTCTCCGTCATCCGAAGAATGTTGAGAAGGTGAATGGCCTTCTTCTGCGATCATCCATGCTGAGCAGTTGTGGCGTGCCTGCGGATGGGCGTCTTTCACCGAATTGATGAACTCACGGGCTTCTTCGGGTGTATCTGTCCTAGCGATCGATGCAATAAAGCGCGATCGTTTAATTTCAATCTCATGGGACAGGCTCGTGCCTGAAGCAAGCACTCGAAGAGAGGACATAGTGTCTTCATTGTTGCATGAGTGATTGTGAGGCCGGGAATGAGACGAGCTTCGCACGAATAATTCCTTTGGAATATGCGTACTTTTGGCCCGTCGTGCTACAGTGGTCAGGTTGTCGAAAGTCATATCTATATGGCTGTGTATCTGAAGGATACGCATCGACGCGGTAAAAACGTCAGAACTAGAAGAGGAGCGGTAGGGTCATGGCAGTTCCCAAGCGCAAGATGTCCCGAGCAAACACCCGCACTCGCCGGTCCGCATGGAAGGCTGATCTCACTGAGCTGAACACCATCAAGGTGGGCGGCCGTGAGGTGCGTGTTCCCCGTCGTCTGGCGAAGGCGTACAAGAACGGCCTGCTGGACGTCGAGGACTGATTCCTCCGTTCGCAAGTTTTTGTGGGGCCCGGTACCGATTGGTGCCGGGCCCCACACTGTTGTTTCAGGTTCAGCGTTCTACGATTGACGCATGTGGAACGAACTCATCCTTGACGCGCACTCGATTTTCCGGCTCTTCATCGGTATCGTGATCATCTCTGCTCACCTGACTTTGACAAAGAAACAGAGCCTTACCCAATTCACTTCTATTGACTTCATCGGAAACTTTATTCTCGGTGGGATCATCGGCGGTATTATCTATAACCATTCGGTTTCTACTTTCTCCTACGTTGTACTGCTGCTTGCAGCTGTGGGCATGATTTCGCTTTTTAACTTCATTGCTTCCCGCTTTATGCCCGCGCGGCAAATTGTCAAGGGCAAAGCGGTGACCATCATCAATCACGGCCATTTCGTCATTGATTCTCTCGATGATGCAAGTAGCGCGTTCGACATGATTAACTTCACCGAGCAACTTCGTTCGCGTGGAATTTTCTCAGTTGAAGATGTCGAATTTGCACAGTATGAGTCAAACGGCTCTTTGACTGTGATCAAGAAGGGCGATGGAAGCTTGAGCTACGTCTTAGTCTCGAAGGGACAGATTGTTCAAGATCAACTTGAAGCCTCTGGCCAGAGCAAGGAATGGCTTACTAAGGAACTCGAACAACAGGGAATTAAGCTCGAAGACATTTTCTTTGCTGAGCTCGAGGGGCGCGAGAAAATTTATATCGTGATGAATGATATGACGGCTCGTTCTTTCGCATTCAGCCTTGAGAACTCGCAGGAAAATGCGGAGCAAAAAATGGATTAGGCGACTTCGTTAAGTCAGCTCTTTGCTTCTCCTTTGAACAAGGAAAGTTAAAGTGGTGGGGCGGTCCTTTCGGAACCGCCCCACCACTTTAACTACACGGTGTCAGTCGTGGATCGCTTAGTGTGCGATGATCACTCGCAGGTGACGAGGACCGTGAACGCCATTGACACGAACCAATTCGATATCCGAAGTTGCAGAACCACCGGCGATCCAGGTTGTTGGACGCTCGGGATGCTCACCTAAGATATCGACGGCCTGTGGGACGGTCGGAACGATCGCAGAGCGCTCCAGAATTGCCACATGAGTATCGGGAACAAGAGTGATGGCGCGGCGTCCTTGATCAGGTTCGCCGTCCAAAATAATCGTTCCCGAAATGGAAATCCCGACGCGAGTGCGGGTCACAACGGCATCGATATCGTCCAATTCCAATGTCGGAATAGCGTTCTCGCGCGAATCTTCACGTACCTTTCGCTTATCGCGTCCAGCCGCCTTCTTGAACTGATCATCGAGGCCGGTGGGAACGACAACCGAGGAAGCCTTGGCCTCGGAAAGGAACTTTGCGATCGCATCTTCGATTGCCTGATCATCGCGTGCTTCGACAACCTGCGCTGAGTAGTCCTCAAGCTTCTCAATCATCTCAGCAACGACTTCATCCGAACCGGGGGCATGTTGGCCTTCGCGGATGTAGTTACGAGGAATTTCTCGGACGGGACGTCCCTCTTGCGAACGCTCAATGGCCTCGCGCGCACGGGCGAGGATAGCGGTCTTCGCATCCATAACCATCTCAGGCCTCCTCAGTATTCGTGTGAGTAGTCATTCCGTGCTCACTCGCCAAGGGGATGTCCCTCGCCGGCGCATCGGAGCGCGGAGCCGAGGCATCTGAATCGGGGTGAGTGCGCCGCCACCACTGGCGGAATGTTTCCTTCGGAGCGACCGGAAGATCGCGGGCAGTAGTCCATAGCGAGGCCGGGAAGGGAAGAGCACCGATCTTTCCCTTCTTCTTGGCAATACGGGTTGCCTTGACACCGCTCGTTGCCAGCTCCCACGCCTTTGAATTAGACATAACAGGAGTTGATGCACCCATCGCCAAATCCCAGATATCGGGCACGAAATTGTGCTTGACATCCACGGTACGGGCACGCATATGGATGAGGATATTCGGAATCTTGATCTTGACCGGGCAGACCTCGCCACACGCACCGCACAGAGAGGACGCGAAGGGAAGGGTGTGGACAGGATCCTTCTCATCCAAGCCTTGAGTTAGCTGTGGCGTGAGGATGGCGCCGATGGGACCGGGGTAAACCGAACCGTAGGCGTGGCCTGAAGTGTGCTGGTAGACCGGGCAGATATTCATGCAGGAACCGCAACGAATGCATGCAAGGGCTTCACGGCCAATGGGATCGGCAAGCGTCTTGGTGCGTCCGTTATCCATCAAGATCAGGTGGAATTCCTGGGGGCCATCGCCTGGGGTGACGCCGGTCCACATCGAGGTGTAGGGGTTCATGCGCTCACCAGTGGCAGAGCGGGGGAGAAGCTGGGAGAAGACCTCGATGTCCTGGTAACGAGGAACCAGCTTTTCGATACCCATCAATGTAATGAGCGTATCGGGAAGGGTCAGGCACATACGTCCATTACCTTCCGATTCGAAGACCGACACAGTTCCGGTTTCAGCGATACCCATATTGGTGCCTGAAACCGCGACCTTGGCGTGCAGGAACTTCTTACGAAGGTGTGCGCGTGCGGCGGCCGTCAATTCCTGAGGATCATCAGAAAGATCGCGCGGAGCGTCTTCCATTCGATCGAGGAAGATGCCACGAACCTCGGAACGGTTACGGTGAATTGCGGGAACGACGATGTGGCTGGGCATATCGTCAGCAAGCTGAACGATCATTTCCGCCAGGTCGGTCTCGCGTGCGGAAATACCTTCGTCCTTCAGGAACTCATTGAGGTTTGTTTCCTGGGTTGCCATCGACTTGATCTTGACGACTTCGTCGACGCCCTTGGACTTAATAATGTCCGCGATGATGCGATTCGCTTCATGCTTATCGCGTGCCCAGTGGACAATGCCTCCGCGGGCGGTGACATTGCGCTCGAATTCTTCCAGAAGTTCAGGGAGTCGGGATTCGACCTCAAACTTGATCGCTTCTGCAGCGTCACGCAGATCTTCCCAGTCGGGCATTTCTGCAACGCGCTGACCGCGCTTAGCGCGAATGGTGCGGGTCGCGTGGCCCAGATTGCGACGCATCTGGGTGTTTGCGAGGGTTTTATGCGCGGCCTCGGGGAAGGTAGGACCCCAGCGAAGAGTGTCTTCGGGAATCTCAACTGTCGTTCGCCATCCTCCGGTGTGAACCGCAGCATTGGAGTCATCGCCCGAGGCAACCCCGGGCATACCGATGAAGGTTTCAGACATTTCAGATCACCTGTGCGCTTTCTGGAGCGAAGGAAATGTTGCCAAGGAAAGGCTTGTCCTTGGTGGATGCAAGAATCTCTGCGAGGTGCATGGGGCGGATTCCCGAGTTCAGTCGAGACAGGCCACCACCGACGTGCATCAAGCAGGAGTAATCACCCATGACCAGAACCTCGGCGTGCGTTGACATGACATTCGAGACCTTGTCGGCAAGCATTGCAGTCGAGGTCTCGGAGTTCTTCATGGCGAAGGTTCCGCCGAAGCCACAGCAAACCTCAGCGTCCGGCAGGTCAACAAGGGTCAGGCCTTCGACTGCGCGAAGCAGGCGGTAAGGGCGATCTCCCACGCGTGCGATACGCAGTGAGTGGCAGGTCGGGTGATATGTCACCGTGTGGGGGAAGTAAGCGCCGACATCTTCCAAGCCCAAGACATCGGTGATGAGCTCGGTGAGATCGTAGGTGTGTGCGGCAATCTGCTGAGAGCGCTTTGCGAGCTGATCGTCGCCAACGTGCTCAGCGACGAGCTTTTGCTCGTGTCGGGCGGCACCCGTGCAAGAGCCGGAAGGAACCACAATTGCGTCCCATTCGCCGTCAAGGACGGGTTCGAAGGTTCGAACGTGGTTGCGAGTGATCTTGGCGGCATCTTCGAAATAGCCGGTGTTGGCATGCATCTGGCCGCAGCAGACCTGGCCTTCAGGGAAGACAACTTCATGGCCCAGTCGTTCAAGCAGCGTGACTGTTGCTTGGGCGGCCTGGGGGAACATGACGTCTGCCAGGCAAGTTGAGAAGAGAGCGATACGCACTGGGAGATCCTTTCTCGTAGGTGCTATTTCTCAAAGTATGGCTGGGTCTGAGGTCCCGATGGGGGATAAGGTGTTACGGCTTTGCTGAGTGTGGGCCAGAAGTGTTGATTTCGTGCGGAAAAGTCGCAGAATTAGATCGCTGAAATGGCGGCTTCTCTTGAGCGATTCGCCGCCCCAAAAACACGACTTAAGACAGAGTATCCTTTCCTTTTTCAGTTTTACGTCGCTGCGGTACGCGAAAACAATGACCCGGCCTCGTGGATTGTGAACTGCCTCCCGTTTCTTGGACATCGAAATTGAAGTCCAGGGAATGGGAGGCTTTTCATGTCTGTGGATCTGCGGTTGAGGCATGATCGTTTGCTTC